>JARLIW010000142.1 GCA_031291515.1 Beijerinckiaceae bacterium
AACGGCCAATTCACGGCATGGATCCATCGCCAAGCGATCGCGCTTTCATTGCACGACGATGGTTCCTTGCATATGCGGATGAAGCGAACAGAAATAATGAAACGTCCCGGCTTTCGCGAATGTGTGCTCGAATTGCTCGCCCGTATCGAGCGGCGGCGATTTCATCGCCTTGGGATCGTCGGCATCCACGACCGTATGCGGAATATCGTCGCGATTGGTCCAGGTCACGCGCGTGCCGGCTTTCACCGTCAACGAAGCCTGGTTGAAGCTGAAATTGTCGATGGTGACGGAAGCGGGCTGGGTATCGGCCGCATAGGCGAGCCCCGCGGCCGCCAGGAAGCACAGGCTCCCGAGGGCGAGAAAAATGGTGTCGCGCATAAGGGGTCTCCCGTTACTCAGCCGGCGAGCGGCGTATCGACGATGGCGAGCGCGGTGGCATTTTGAACCCGGCTAATCTTGGCGACGCCGAGCAGGGTGCGCAGCTTTCCCGGCGCGAGATCCTTGATCGGTCCCGGCGAGGCCGCGCTGCCCGGCGCCGGCTGCGGAAACGCCGTCGAGCGCGCGGTATGAAACGCGAGCGTGCCCTCGACCTTCTGCATGATTTGATGGATATGGCCGTTGAGCACGGTGACCGAGCCGAAGCGACGCAGATAGGACAGCGCTTGTTCGCCATCCTGCGTGCCCCAGCCCCAGTCCTGGCTCACCGTCCAGAGCGGAATATGCGCGAACACGACGATCGGCGTGCTCGCGGCCAGTCCGGCGACGTCGCGTTTCAACCATTCGAGTTGATCGGGTCCGAGATTGCCGAGCCCGCCCGCCTTCAAATCCCGCACATTGTTGAGCGCGATGAAATGCACGCCGTGATCGTCGAAACTGTACCAGCCGCGCGGCGCGCCCGGCGTGAACCGCTCGAAAAAGCCCTTGCCGTCGTCGACGAGCAGATCGTGCTCGCCCGGCACGTAATGGGTCGGCAGTTTGGCTTCGCGGATGATCTGATCCGCCGTATCGAACTGCGCATCCTTCGAGAGCTGGCTGACATCGCCGGTATGAATCAGCAGCGAGGCGCCGCCGCGCTGCTTGTCGACGAGCGCGATCGCCTCGCGCAACGTGCCGGGCGTATCCATATTCGGATCTTTATTGAAGCCGATATGGCTGTCGCTGATCTGCAGGAAGCTGAAGCTCGACGATTCCGCCGCGAGCGCCGCGCCGCCGATGAGCTTCGAGGTCGGCACGCCGCCGCTGACCGTCCAAAGCAGGCCGGTGCCCGCCCAGACCATGCATTCCAAGAGATGGCGGCGATTGGGGCCGCTGGTATCGTGATCCCGCGTCATGTTCAGCTCCTCGGGAGTTGGTTCCCAAGGTGCAAGACCGGATCGGGCGGCGATTTATTCGCGGAATGGCGAAAAATTTGCGGAAGCAGCGCCGACCGCCTGTCAGATAAAGCGGCCGGCGCGACTTTTATCGGATTTCAGCCGTGATCGCGCGCTTCGAGAGCCTTTTCGATCTCTTCGACGAGATCCTCGGCTTCGCTTTCGAACTCAATCAGCCAATCGGCATCCTCGACAATGTCGTGAATGACGCCATCGACCACGATGGCGAGGGCGACGCGGCTCGTTTGCCCGTCGCGCGCGCGCCACTTGGACACGACCGTCTTGACGGCGGGAAGTTCGAGAAGGCTTTCGTCCTCTTCCTCGACCGCGTCGAGCAAATCGTCGCCGGCATCGAATTCCGCCGAAACGAGATAGACGAGGCGGGGGCGAACATGGCGGATCAGGGCCGGAAAGTCCGCGGCCTCGACCGATGCCGACGGAAACGTGTCACGATCTCCCGCGAGCGCCGACTCGATAACGAGCGCGCCGACTTCCTTGGCCGCCGCGCGGACGTCATTAACAATCTGATCTAATTGTGAAATTTCGGACACCTGCGAACCTCCAATGCTAAGCGCTGGAAGCTATACGCTTCAATTGCGATTGTTTTGCAAAAAGGAGGCAAAAGAATTACGGCCAAAAGGACTTATCCCGCCCGATGTCGTCGGCGGGCCGTCCCTCATCCGCCACCCATCCAATTCTCGAGTGACAGCCCCGGAATATCGCGAAAATCCGCCTCGTTGTCGGTGACCAGGATCGATCCCGTGCTGATGGCATGCGCGGCGATCATCCGGTCGAAATCGCGGCCCTTGATCCATCCGCACTGGGCGATGATCTGCCCATAGACCTCGGCAGCGGCGGCGTCGAAGGGGAGGACGGGGATGTGCCGGATCAACACCTCCAAACGCACCTGCCGCAACGCCGTGTAAGCCGGATTTTTATAGAGGCCGCGCTGGAGTTCGGCGAGGCTCAGCGCCGAGAGCAATACCGCGCCGTCATGCTCAACGAGCTTGTCCAAGACACAATCGGTGCCGTCGCGGGCGTGGATCGCGATATTGGTATCGAGCAGATAGGCCAAACGTCAGATCCGCTCGCGATCGGGCACCTCGATGGCCTCTCGCGCTTCGACGGTCTCCGGTTTCGGCAGATCGCGCAAAATCGCGACCGCGTCCTTGAGGCTTTGGCGCGCCGGGAAAATCGTGATGATATCGCCCGAACGGGTGATCGTCAGGTCGAGACTCATATCGGCATAAGCCAATTCGGCGGGAATGCGCACCGCTTGGCTGTTGCCGGACTTGAAAACACGGGTCAGCGGCATGGCCGTCCGGCTCCTCGGGGCAATGGAGCACCACATTAACCGCTCGATCGAGTTGCGTCAATTGTTGTATATACATCGACCATATTATCTCGCGCGAAAACTGTGGCAGGCCCAGCCAGGTTGCCCGTCAACAACCGGTGCCGCAAAATTTCGGTAGTGTCTCGGTTTGAAATTTGAAGCTCTTGACCTCGATCTCACACGTGCCAATTTCTCGGTGTGTTCTTAGCGCGAAGCAGGAGCCCTAGATGGCCGAAGCCCCAACAATGGACCAACCTTTAGCCAAGCCCCGCATAAGAGGGCCAAGTCGATGACGGACGACGAACTTTCGGCGTTTCACAATCGCAAGGCGGTTGAACAGCAAGAGCTTGAATCGTCTTGTGCAAAAACCGGAGAATTTAACCGGCTTCTGCGAATCAACCCAAGCGAAGCTTTTGCACTGGTAGGAATCCCTTTGCCTCCCGCGTATTCGCCAATTAAGCGACGGCTTTAGCCGTACCGACCGGACCTAAAGGCGAGAAGCGCCTCGCTGACATCATCGGCAATGCTGTTCGCGTCATGTAGTCGCCGCGGGCGAAATCGATGCAGCCGCGCCGGTTGGCGGAAAACGCCGGCATTACAAAAAGAAGATTGCTTAAGGGTACGGGGGCCGATCAGGGGGACACCCCGTAATTTCCCTGCCGGTTCAGCGGCGGCACCTAATGCATTGCCGTGCGGTATTGCCACGAGTTTCTGGTCATTTACTTTCCCTGTCGAAAGCCCGGCGATCGGTGGTTAGTACCCTGTGGGTTTTCCGGTAACGATCAGGCGAAAACGAAGCCGAAGCTTCATGGTGACCTCCTGACACACGGCCAACTATCGACCGCGCGGGACTAATATGGATTGGAACGTGGCAAAATCAAACTGACCCACTACCCGATTTTCGCGAAGCTGGCATTTCCCGCCTCTTCCGCTATATGTCACCCTCATCCCCCGAAAATCCTGTTTCAGCACCTCTAGGCGTCCCGTTCATGCAATTCCTCGATACCGCCAAAGTCTATGTCCGCTCCGGTGACGGCGGGGCGGGCTGCATCTCGTTCCGGCGCGAGAAATTCATCGAGTTCGGCGGGCCCGATGGCGGCGACGGCGGGCGCGGCGGCGACGTGATCGTGGAATGCGTGGCGGGTCTCAACACCTTGATCGACTTTCGCTATCAGCAGCATTTCAAGGGCAAGACCGGCATGCACGGCATGGGGAAGAACCGCGCTGGCGCCAAGGGCGCGCCCGCGATCCTCAAAGTGCCGGTCGGCACCCAGCTGTTCGACGAGGACGAGGACGAGCCCTTCGCCGATCTGACCGAGCCCGGCCAGTCGATCCGCGTCTGCCGGGGCGGCAATGGCGGGTTCGGCAATGCTTATTTCAAGACCTCGACCAATCAGGCGCCGCGCCGCGCCAATCCCGGCGAGCTGGGCGAGGAGCGCACGATCTGGCTGCGGCTCAAGCTGATCGCCGACGCGGGCCTCGTCGGCCTGCCCAATGCCGGCAAATCGACCTTTTTGTCCGTCGTCTCGGCGGCCAAGCCCAAGATCGGCGATTATCCCTTCACGACCCTGCATCCCCAACTCGGCGTCGCCGCGGTCGATGGGCGCGAATTCGTGCTCGCCGACATTCCCGGCCTGATCGAGGGGGCGCATGAGGGCATCGGCCTCGGCGACCAGTTTTTGGGCCATATCGAGCGCTGCCGCGTGATCCTGCATCTCGTCGATGCCACGGGCGAGCACGCCGGCAAGGATTACAAGACCGTCCGCGCCGAACTCGCGGCCTATGGCGGCGGGCTCGCGGAAAAGCGGGAGATCGTGGCCTTGTCCAAGATCGACGCGGTGGACCCGGAGCATCTGAAAAAGCAGGTGGAGCGGCTGCGCCGCGCCTGCGGCCATACGCCGATGCGCGTCTCGGCCGCCGCGCGCACCAAGGTGACCGAGGTTTTGCGCGCGATCACCGGCATTATCGACGAGAGCAAGGCCGGCGAACTGGCCAAAGTGAAGGTCGAGGCGTGGCAGCCGTAGGGCCACGACCCATTCCTCGCAAACCGATTATTTGATCGTGTCTCCGAGCTGTGTAACGGCCTGAGTCAAGATTGGCTTGCCCGTCAGATTCATGATGGAAAGGCCAAGGCTGATCGAACGGACCTTCGGGTCGAGCTCCGTCCGGTCAGCGAGTTGCTTGAGCTGAAAAGCAAATTGTTGCTGCGCGTCGGGCGAAAGCCTGCGCAAAGCGGCGAAGCTGAAGGTCGGTAAATTTTTCGCCGCCTTGTCGAAATTGACACCGTCCATGATGGCCGACACCTCGATCAAGCGCTGCTGGCCAATGATCCGGTCCACCGATTCGTCGATCACGTTCAAGAACACGTCGATAATGATCGCGGGACCTATCGACATGTCGCCGTCGGGCGTTTTCAATTTGAACACGGACGACCGAAAAAACGTCGCGCCGCTGAAACCCGCCGCGAGGATCAGCCAGATACTTTCGGGCGATTGGACGATGCCGCTCGCATCGGTCTTGTACCCAAGCCACTCCGGACGAACGTAATTGATGACAAGAAGCGCGAAGACCGACATCAGGCCGTTGAGCAGGAGATAAGCGAGACTCGGAACTGTCGAAATCGCCCGCAATCTGTGATCGCTGTGCCGCGATATAAGTTCCGCGGCACCGACAAGGCACCCGAACAAGAACACAAGCGCCAAGTTCATTAAAATATCCCGCATAAAAAATTTATTGCTGGAATTTTATCGGTATTCGCCTTCGATCAAGACGAAAACAACTTTCCAAAACTCGTCAAATTAGCGACAGCCTCGCCGTTTTCCTCGGTGACCTCGATCAGACCCTTTTCTTTTCCACTCAGCAAGGTCGAGAGAATCTGCTCTTTCGACAGGTTCGACGCGTCCATGAGGCTCTTGATGGACGAGCGGTTTCCGGTCTTCGCGATATCCTTCACCAACAAGACGAGACCTTGAACGTCGGACCCGGCGGGCGCGGCCTCTGGCGGCGGTGTGGCGCTCTGCTGCTCGAGATTGCTGAACGTCTGAAGAAACGTTCCGAACGTATTCGCTGACGAAGACATTGCGGTTCCTCCTTGAGTTCGAAACCACGACTATCCAAGCTTATGCGAGTATAGACCCGGAATCGATTTTGTCACGAGCCATCGACAAACGCCAATCTGGCCTCCGCGAGCGCGCGCACGTTCTGGCATGGCGGGCGCAAGTAGGGTATCGAGCCATATCCGAAAATGCCCCCAGAGTGATAAACATAGATGGCCAACGCCGATAGTTTAAGCGAAACCGCGGCCCCCTCGCTTCCCCGCCTCGCGGACTTCCATCGCATCGTCATCAAGATCGGCTCCTCGCTCTTGATCGACGGCGATAGCGTGCGCCGGGAGTGGCTCGCCTCGGTCGCGGCCGATATTGCCGCCTTGCACGCGCGCGGCGCCGAGGTTCTTGTCGTGTCATCGGGCTCGGTCGCGCTGGGGCGGCGCGTGCTCGGGCTCCCCGGCGGCGCTCTCAAGCTTGAAGACAGCCAGGCCGCCGCCGCCGTGGGTCAGATCGCGCTCGCGCGCACCTGGGCCGAAGTGCTCGGCGACGCCGGCATGGTCGCGGGGCAAATTCTCGTGACCTATGGCGATACGGAGGAGCGGCGGCGCTATCTCAATGCGCGCGCCACGATCGGCCGGCTGCTCGCGCTCAAAGCCGTGCCCGTCCTCAATGAAAACGACAGCGTCGCGACCTCCGAAATCCGCTTCGGCGACAACGACCGGCTCGCCGCGCGGATCGCCACCATGGCCAGCGCCGATCTGCTCGTTCTCTTGTCCGATGTCGCCGGGCTCTATACGGCGCCGCCGGCGAGCGATCCCGACGCGAGCCTGATCCCGGTCGTGCCGCGCATCACCGCCGAAATCGAATCCATGGCGGGCGGCGCGGCCTCGATCCTGTCGCGCGGCGGCATGCGCACCAAGATCGAGGCGGCCAAGATCGCGACGACCGGCGGCGCCCATATGATCATCGCCGACGGACGCGTGCTGCATCCCATCCAGCGCCTGAACGACGGCGCCGCTTGCACCTGGTTTCTGTCGCCCTCGAACCCCGTCACCGCGCGCAAAAAATGGATCGCGGGATCGATCGAGCCGCGCGGGACCGTGTTTGTCGACGCCGGGGCGGCGCGCGCGATTCAGGCCGGCAATTCACTGCTGCCGGCCGGCGTGCTGCGGATCGAAGGACCGTTCAAGCGCGGCGATTGCGTGCTGATCCGCCTCGAGGAAGACGGCGAGATCGGGCGCGGCCTGGTCGCCTATAGCGCCGACAAGGCGGCCCAGATCATCGGGCGCAAATCCCACGAGATCGAAACCGTGCTCGGCGCGCCGGGACGAGCCGAATTGATCCACCGCGACGACATGGTGCTCGCCGGGGACTGAGGCGTTGATCAATTGCGGCACCATATTAGCGATAGTACTCGTTCGTAAATATCGTGACGTTTGCTCTAATGTTACCTGCTCCCCGGCATTAATGTTAACGTTTCTTGCACCCTTAAAAGCTATTTTTGGCGTCCTCACCTAGGGTTTGAGCATGCTCGCGAAAGATGAATGCGACGATCTAGCGGACCTAGGCATAGAATTATCTTTCGAACAAGCAGATGCATTGAGCAAGGCTCAATTGGAGACCTTGCCATTGAGCATGCTACTGATCGCGTCGATCGCTGGGATTTCGTTTGATGGCGAAGCGCCGCTGCGCGCGCTCGGCTGGTTTGCCGCGATGCTGACGATCTATTTTTTCCGCTATCGCCTCTCACAAACATATCGGACCCTGGACGACAAAGCAGGCGACGACGCGCGCCTCTATCTCAAAAGATCCCTCGTCGGGGGCGCCCTCAGCGGTCTTGGCTTTGCCCTCGTGCCGCCCCTTTTCCTCGACGCGAAGATCGATCAAGCTATTCCGCTGATTTTTATTCTCATGGGCATTACGTCTGGCGCCGTGGTCCATTGCGCCGCTTACAAGCCGCTTTCAATGATCATCAATATTCCCATCGTTTTGGCCACCGCTATTAAAATGCTGGGAATGGACAATACATATCATGTCATGATGAGTTTCGATATTTTACTCTATTTGCTGTTTTTGTGGGGCACGGCTTCGCGCCTGGAACAAGCTTTCATCGCCAGGGTAAACATAACCGCGAAAGCTTTTCAGCTCGCGGCATCGGTCAAAAGCGAACATGCCGCGACACAGGCCGCCGTCGCGAGCCTCTATCAACTTGCCAATTACGATTCCTTGACCAGCCTCTCCAACCGGGCGGCGTTTTCACGGCAATTGAATAGTTGGCTCGACGATGCCGCCAAGGCGCAGACTCGCTTCTTGCTCATCTTGGTCGACATCGACCATTTTAAATCGGTCAACGATACCTTGGGACATCGCGCCGGCGACAGCGTTTTGGCCGAAGTGGCCCGTCGCCTGTCCGGCGCTTTTTCCGGCACGCATCTCGCGGCCCGATTGGGCGGCGATGAATTCGCGGTGATTTGTCCGATCTCCAGCGACGATGCGCGCGGCCGCGTCAAAGCCACGGCGGAAATGCTCGTCGCGGCGGTAAACGGCCCGTTTTTCCTCGAGGAACGGACAATCAATATTTGCATAAGTCTCGGCGTCGCGGCCTATCCAGAGGACGGCGCGAGCACCGCGGACCTCCTGGCCAATGCCGATCTTGCTCTTTACGCCGCGAAGAGGTCGGAACGCGATAGTTGGCGCCAGGTCGATTTTTCGCTGCTCGAAGCGGCGAAAATGACCAGGCGTCTCGACAACGATCTCCCCATCGCTCTCAACCACGGCGAATTGGAGGTTTGGTATCAACCGCAAATCACGACCGCGACCGGACGGTTGTCGGGACTGGAAGCCTTGATCCGGTGGAATCATCCCGTCCACGGCTGGATTACGCCGCCGCAGATCGTTGCGGCGGCATGGCGCATGCGGATCCCAGAGCAATTGACAGGCTTCGTTCTCGATCAAGCCTGCCAGAAACTCCGCGACTTAGCGGAGGCCGGTTTTGAAAAAGTCGGGGTCGCCATGAACATTTCCCCTCGCGAACTCGATCAATACGACCTGCCGGATCTGGTGCGGCGTTGCATCGCCACGCATGGAATCGACCCCGGTCTCCTGGAATTGGAAATCACCGAGGAGACCCTGGCCGACAGCCCCGCGGCGATCGCCGCATTAACGGTCTTGGCCTCCATGGGCGTGCGACTTGCGATCGATGACTTCAGCATGGGATATACGTCGCTCGCCTATCTCCGGACCATGCGGGTCAACCGGATCAAGATCGACCGAAGCTTTGTGACGGGTTTCGCGGATCGCCCCGACGATCAAATCCTGGTCCAAGCGATTCTCGGGATCGGGCGATCCTTCAAGATCGATGTCGTGGCCGAAGGGGTCGAAACCGCCGAAGAAGCGATTTTGCTGCGCGCCTTTGGGTGCCAGGTGGTTCAAGGATTCTTTTTCGGCCATCCCATGAGGGACGACGCTCTCGACCGGTGGATGGCCGAAAATGCCAGACTGGACAGCGCCAAGCCGCGCGGTCACGAAGCCTCCGCCGCGCGTCCCGCCCTGGCGATTTCGGCGACTTTCTAGCGCGCGTTAAGCCGCTTTCGCCGCCAAGGCCGGCGCGACCGTGTAGGCGGCTTGCGTCTTCGCCTTGATCTCGTCGAGGCTCACGCCATCGGCGAGTTCGACCAGCACCATGCCGCCCTTGCCGTGCTTGTCGATCTCGAACACGCCGAGATCGGTGATGACCATGTCGATGACGGCGGAGCCAGTGAGCGGCAGCGTGCAGCGATGAAGCAACTTCGGCTCGCCCTTGGCGGTATGTTCCATCACCACCACGACGCGCTTGACGCCCGCGACGAGATCCATCGCGCCGCCCATGCCCTTGACCATTTTGCCGGGGATCATCCAATTCGCGAGATCGCCGTTTTCGGCCACTTCCATCGCGCCGAGAATGGCGAGATCGATATGGCCGCCGCGGATCATCGCGAAACTATCGGAGGACGAAAAATAGCTCGTCGACGGCAGCTCGGTGACGGTCTGCTTGCCCGCGTTGATCAGATCCGCGTCTTCCTCGCCCTCGAACGGGAATGGCCCCATGCCGAGCATGCCGTTTTCGCTTTGCAGCTGCACATGCATGCCCTCGGGAATGAAATTCGACACCAGCGTCGGAATGCCGATGCCGAGGTTGACGTAAAATCCATCGCGGAGTTCGTTCGCGGCGCGGGCCGCCATCTGATCGCGGGTCCAGGGCATGGCGTTTCCTCAAGCTGCTTTCGGTCGGGTCGTGCGCTTTTCGATCGGCTTGGCGATGCCGGGCACATGGACGATGCGTTGCACGAAAATGCCGGGCGTATGAACGTCGTCGGGCGCGATCTCGCCGGTCTCGACGAGATGCTCGACCTGGACCACCGTGACTTTCGAGGCCATGGCCATCATCGGATTGAAGTTGCGGGCGGTTTTGCGGAAGACCAAATTGCCTTCCTTGTCCGCTTTCCAGGCATGAATGAGGCCGACATCGGCGCGCAACCAGCGCTCCATCACATAGGTCTCGCCGTCGAAATCGCGCAAATCCTTGCCGTCGGCGATGATCGTGCCGACGCCGGTCTTGGTGAAAAAGGCCGGGATGCCGGTCCCGCCGGCGCGGATCCGCTCGGCGAGCGTGCCTTGCGGATTGAACTCGAGTTCGAGCTCGCCGGAGAGATATTGCTTCTCGAACAATTTATTCTCGCCGACATAGGACGAGACCATTTTCTTGATCTGCCGCGTCTCGAGCAAAATGCCGAGGCCGGCGCCGTCGACGCCGGCATTGTTCGAAATCACGGTGAGGTCCGTCGCGCCGAGTTCGCGCACCGCCTCGATCAAGACCTGCGGCGTGCCGCACAGGCCAAAGCCCCCGCTCATCACGGTCATGCCGTCCGCGAGGACATCCTTGAGCGCGGAGACCGCGTCGGGAAAGATTTTATTCATCGCACCTGATCCAGGTTTCGAGCATCGTCCGATCTCGGGACGCGCCTCTCCCCTCTGGTACGGCGGTGCACCATTCTTGGCAAGACGCCGGTCTGCACAAGACGCCCGCGATCAGACCAAAGACGATAGGAATTTCCACGGATCGTGGAAAATCCGTGCCAAACGTTTCATGACGGCGTATGCGGCGCATAGGGTTAGGTCTTAAACCGACTTTGATATCGTGGAACAATTATTGATCAAACGTCGCGGGCCCGCCCCGCCAGCCGGAGGGTAACGTGCGCGACTGGACAGGACGGCCTGGGGCCGATGGGTGGTGCGTCCCATGAGCTTCTCCGAAACATCCGCGCCCCTCGCAAAGCCTGGCAATTGGCGGTTTGGTTTTATTTGGCTGCGGGCGCTGATCCGGCAGAGCGAGGCGGGTCTCATTGTCCTCTCCATCCTGGCGGGCGCCATTGCCGGAGCCGGCGTGACCTTGCTCTCGATCGGGACGCGGCTTCTCCACATTTGGTTTTACGGTCTCGACGCGAGAGGCGAACTCAGCGCCTTGAGCGCGCTTCACTCGCCTTGGCACGCCTTGATCCCTCTCGCTGGCGGCCTTGCGCTTGGGGTGACGGGCCGGCTTGTCCTACGTTGGCGGCCCCGACGCCCGATCGATGCGATCGAGGCCAATGCGCTCTACGGCGGCCGCATGTCGGTTGGCGACAGCCTCTTGATCGCGGCCCAGACGCTCGTGTCGAACGGGGCCGGCGCATCGGTCGGGTTGGAGGCCGCCTATACGCAGCTCGGCTCCGGCTTTGCCTCGCGCATCGGCTCCACGTTCAAGCTGCGCCGGGCGGATATGCGCACGCTTGTCGGCGCGGGAGCGGCGGGCGCGATCTCCGCGGCCTTTGGCGCCCCGTTGACGGGCGCCTTCTATGCGTTCGAGCTGATCATCGCCAGCTATACGCCGTTTGGCCTCGCGCCGGTGATCGCGGCCGCGATCACCGGACGGCTGGTCGCCCAGCAATTCGGCATCGGCGAAAGCTTTATCGGACATCTCGCCTCGAGCGTGACCTTGGAAGGCGGCGTCATCGCGGCGACCTTGGTTCTCGCGCTCATTTGCGCGGCGCTTGGAATCACCATCATGCGTCTTGTGACCGTGGTCGAGGATCTCTTCAAACGCAGCCGCTTGCCCGCGTTTCTCCAGCCCGCGATCGGCGGATTGGCGCTCGGCGCGATGGCGCTTGTCACGCCCCACATTCTCTCCGCCGGACACGGGGCGCTGAGCGAATTGCTCCATGGCGCGCGCCCAGCCCTTGCCGTGCTGGCGACGGCCCTTTGTCTCAAAGTGCTGGCCTCCGCCGTTTCCATCGGCAGCGGCTTTCGCGGCGGCCTGTTCTTCGCGTCGCTCTACCTCGGCGCGCTCACCGGAAAAATCTTTTTCGGTCTGATCTTGATGGTTGATCCAAGCTTCCCGCTCAGCGACACCGCTTGCGCCATAATCGCCATGACCGCGCTTTCGGCCGCCGTCATCGGCGGGCCGCTGACGATGAGCTTTCTGGCGCTCGAAACAACGGGGGATCTCCAGTTCAGCGTTCTCATTCTCGCCGCGGCAACGCTGGTGTCCGTCATCGTGCGCCGGAGCTTTGGCTATTCCTTCGCGACCTGGCGTCTGCATTTGCGCGGCGAATCGATCAAAAGCGCCCAGGACATTGGATGGATGAGGGGCCTGACCGTCCAGCGGCTGATGCGCGCCCAAGTGGAGACCGTTCCCGCCACCATGACGATCGCCGAATTCACCCGCGCCCACCCCCTGAGTTCGGCCTATTGGGTCATCGCGACAGGCCCGACGGGAGGCTACGCCGGCATGGTCTCGATCACCGAGGCCCATGGCGCCGCCGCCGAGACGGGACGGGGCGCGCAGCCTTTGCTGGGGCTGCTGCGCGACCAAGAGACGACGCTGACGCCTGGCATGAACATCCGCGAGGCCGCGCGTCTCTTCGAGTCCAGCGAAAGCGAGGCTCTGGCCGTGACGACCGGCGATGCCGCCAAGACCGTGGTGGGCTTTCTCGCCGAGGCCACCTTGCTGCGCCGTTACGCAGAGGAACTCGACAAAGCGCGTCAGGATTTATCGGGCGAGAGCTGGATCGGGGAGAGGTGAACGGGGGGGGGCCTCGTGAAGGGATTTGCGAACTAAATTAGGCATACCCTTGCCACCAGGAAACACGCGAGACGGGTGTCATGGACAGCTCCACCTACGACATTCTCGTCATTGGCGGCGGGATCAATGGGGTGGGGATCGCGCGCGACGCGGCGGGGCGCGGGCTGCGCGTTCTTCTGTGCGAAAAAGGCGATCTCGCGGAATTCACCTCGTCGGCCTCCACAAAGCTGATCCACGGCGGCCTCCGCTATCTCGAATATTACGAATTTCGCCTGGTCCGCGAGGCCTTGGCCGAGCGCGAGCTGCTGCTGCGCATGGCGCCGCATATCATTTGGCCGCTGCGCTTCGTGCTGCCCCACGACAAGGGCCTGCGCCCGGCCTGGATGCTGCGCGCGGGCCTGTTTCTCTATGACCATCTCGCGCCGCTCAAGACCCTGCCGGGCTCACGAAGCGTGCGGTTCAAGGATTCGCCGCTCGGCGCGCCGTTGCGGGACCGGCTGACCCGAGGCTTCGTCTATTCCGACTGCTGGGTCGAGGACAGCCGGCTCGTCGTGCTGAATGCCATGGATGCACGCGCGCGCGGCGCCACGATCCGGACCCGGACGCTGGTCCAGTCGGCGCGGCGCGACGGCGACGCCTGGTCGGCCACGATCCGCGACGCGGCGACCGGCGCGAGCGAAACCGTGCGCGCGGCCATTGTCGTCAATGCGGCGGGGCCGTGGGTCGGCGAGACGCTCGGCCAAATCTTGGGACAGCATTCGCGCGCCGCCGTTCGGCTCATCAAAGGCAGCCACATCGTCACGAAGCGGCTGTTTGCGGGCGCGCACGCCTATATCCTGCAGAACCCCGACAAGAGGATCGTCTTCGCGATCCCCTACGAGAGCGATTACACGCTGATCGGCACGACCGACATCGCCTATGACGGCGCGCCGGGACCGGTCCAGATCTCGCCCGCCGAAACCGCCTATTTGTGCGAAAGCGTCAACCGCTTCTTCAAGACGCCGGTGACGCCGGCCGATGTCGTCTGGAGCTATTCCGGGGTGCGGCCGCTGTTCGACGATGCCGCCGCGAGCGCCTCGGCCGTCACGCGCGACTATGTGCTCGATGTCGCCGCTCACGATGGCGCGCTTCCCGTGCTGTCCGTGTTCGGCGGCAAGATCACGACCTACCGCCGCCTCGCCGAACACGCGCTCGAAAAGCTCGCGCCCTATCTGCCGCGTCTCGCGCCGGCCTGGACGGCGCAAGCGGTGCTGCCCGGCGGCGACTTGCCCGGCGCGAATTTCGAGGCCTATTTTGCCGCGTTTCGCGATCGCCATGCCTTTCTCCCGGCGCGGCTGGCCCGGCGGCTCGCGCGCGATTACGGCACATGCGCGGAAGCGATTCTCGGCGCGGCGACAACGCTTGGCGATCTCGGCGAGGATTTCGGCGCCGGCTTGACGAAAGCCGAGGTGGATTATCTGATCGACCAGGAATGGGCGCGCACGGCTCACGATATTCTGTGGCGGCGTTCGAAGCTCGGCCTGCGCCTCGCGGCGGAACAGGTGGATCGGTTGAGCCTCTATCTCCAGGGGCGCAATCTGGTAGCATGACAACATAATAGTTTGGGAGAAGACCCATGGGCGGTTATGTCGGCGCGATCGACCAGGGCACGACGTCGACTCGTTTCATTATTTTCGACAAGCGCGGCGACATCAAAGCGATGGCCCAGCGCGACCACCGGCAGATTTTTC
>JARLIW010000143.1 GCA_031291515.1 Beijerinckiaceae bacterium
ATCACCCTGTTGCGCGGCAATGTGCAGACGCGGCTGCGCAAGCTGGAAGACGGCGAATGCGCGGGCACGCTGCTCGCCTTGGCGGGCTTGCGTCGCCTCGGCCTCGAGGATCGCGCCACCGCCATTCTGCCGATTTCGGATTTTCTCCCCGCCGCCGGGCAAGGCGCGATTGGGATCACCGCGCGGACCGGGGACGGGGCGACCGCGGCCGCGCTCGCGCCGATTCTGTGCCATGACACCGGCGTGGCGCTGGCCGCCGAGCGGGCCTTTCTGGCGGCGCTCGACGGGTCCTGCCGCACCCCGATCGGCGCCCATGCCGTCACCAAGGGAACCCGCATCCGCCTGCACGGTCTCGTGCTGCGAACCGATGGGTCCGAAGTGTTCGAGGAATTGATCGAGGGCGCCGCGGCCGATGCGGCGGTACTTGGCGGCGCGGCGGGCGAGGCGATCCGCGCGCGTCTGCCCGCCGGCTTTTTTCAGCTCTAGCCGATGCGTCTGCTCCTGACCCGGGCGCACGAGGACGCGGCACAGACGCGGGCCAAGCTGGAGGCCATCGGCCACCAGGTGTTGGTGAGCCCCGTGATCACCTTCGAGGCGACCGGCGAATCTTGGCCGCGTCGCCCGCCCCATGGGTTGATCGCGACGAGCGCGCGCGCTTTCACGGGCATGGAGACGGAGGAGCTCGATCTCGCGGCCTGGCGCCTGGTGCCGCTGTTTCTCGTGGGGGCTCAGACCGAGGCGGCGGCGCGCGCGCATGGCTTTGCCGGGCCGGCCAAGGTCGCGCCGGACAGCGCGGCGCTGGCCGAGGCACTGGTCGCGTTGCCGTCGTCCCGGCTACTCTACCTCGCCGGCACGGACCGCAAGCCGTTGATCGAGGAGGCGCTTGGCGTCACCGGCCATCGTCTGATCGTGATTGAAACGTACTGCGCCGCCGCCGCGAAAACCTTGGCGCTCGAAGCCGTGGCGGCGCTCCGCGAAGGCCTCGTCGACTGCGTCTTGCACTACTCCCGCCGCAGCGCCGCGATTTTCGTGAACCTCGCCGCCGCCGCTCGGACCGATGCCGCGCGGTGCGCGCACCTCTGCCTGTCCCAAGACGTCGCCGCTCCGCTCCTGGCGGCGGGCTACGGGGAGGTGTGGGTCGCGTCGGAACCGAACGAGGACGCGATGCTGGCCTTGCTGGCCGCAATCTAGGAGTCTTCAAGGCAGAGGGATGGCCCCGCGACGAAACCGGTTGGCGCTTGCGGCGTTATCGGCGGCACAACTCTTCGGAGGTGAATGCCATGTCCGCTGAATTTGCCCCATCCTTGCCTATCGATGACACGATCGAGCACGAGCGCACGTACGAAACCTTCGTGCACCTTCTCGCGATCGTCGTGTTCCATCTTCTGTCGATCGTTGTCGCGCTCGCCATTGGCGGCGTCGAAGGGCGCTGGTTTCTCGCCCTGTTCTGGATTGCGGCGGCGATCGCCGCGGCCGTGGTTGGTCTCGTGAACAAGCGCATCGGGTGGAAGCTGAGCGCCACGGTCCTAGGGCTCGCGGTTGTGAGCCTCATTTAGTCGCGTCTTCGTCGACCGAGTTCTGGATCAACAGGGGGCCGGCTCGCGGAGCCGCGTCGTTGGGAAGGGTCGCGCCCGGTAAATCGTTTCGCATCGCGTCATAAGCGTCTATGCTTTGCCGACTCTCTCCCCGTCGGACCCCGCCGCGCATGCTTCTGATTTTCGATTGTGACGGCACGCTCGTCGATTCCGAACTGATCGCGCTCGAAGTTCTCTCCGATATGATGAACGAGTTGGGGCGACCGATGAGCGTCGCGGCTTGTCTCGATGCGTTCATGGGCCGCCACAACGCGGACATCGTTCTTGAAATCGAACGGTTGATCGGCCGCGCTCTGCCACGAACGGCTGGCGACGACATGCGCGAACGCATGCTGGCCCGGCTGCGCGCCGAATTACAGCCGGTGACCGGGATCGCCGAGCTGTTGCGACGGCTCGGCGGGCCGCGTTGCGTTGCGTCATCCTCTTCGCTGCCGCGCATCGCTGAATCGCTCGAGCTCACGGGCCTCGCGCCGTTTTTCGGCGCGCATGTCTTTAGCGCCTCGCAGGTTGCGAACGGAAAACCGGCGCCGGATCTCTTTTTGTTCGCGGCGGCCCAGATGGGCGTTTCGCCGCGCGATTGCCTCGTGATCGAGGATTCCGTGGCCGGCGTCGAGGCGGGCGTTGCCGCGGGCATGGCGGTGATCGGTTTTACCGGCGCGAGCCACGCCGATGACCACCATGGCGAACGGCTTGCGGCGGCGGGCGCGCGGTCCGTTGTCGCCAGCACGGCGGATTTGGGCGCGGCAATCGCGCGGCTCACGTGACCTCCGAGTCCATCGACGCCTCACCGGCCATGCGCGGGGCCTTGGTCAAGCTGGAACGTGTCTTTGGCTTTACGTCCCTGCGGCCGGGCCAGCCCGAGGTCGTCGAGGCGATTCTGGCGGGCGAGGACGTGCTCGCGGTGATGCCGACGGGGGCCGGTAAATCGCTGTGCTATCAGCTCCCGGCCGTCGTCGATGGACGATTGACGGTCGTGGTGTCGCCGCTGATCGCCTTGATGCGCGATCAAGTGCGCCAGCTCAACGCGCGCGGCATTTCCGCCGGTGCCTTGCATTCCGGCAATTCCGGCGCGGATCAGGCCGCGATCGAGCGCGCCTTGGGCGAGCGCGGCATGCGGCTGCTCTATGTCTCGCCGGAACGCTTGCTGAAATCGGGCATGCTGGACCGGTTGCGCGCGAGCGGCGTCGAGCGATTGGCCATCGACGAGGCCCATTGCGTGTCGCAATGGGGACATGACTTCCGCCCCGAATATATGGAGCTCCGCGCGGCGGCGGATGCCTTGGGGAGCCCGCAGATCATCGCCGTGACCGCCAGCGCCGATCCCGGCACGCGGGATGAGATTGTCGCCAAACTATTCCGCCGCGAGCCGCGCGTCTTCGTGCGCTCGTTCGATCGGCCCAATCTCTATCTCGCCTTTGCCCGCAAGGAGAATGCGGGGCAGCAGATCAAGGCGTTCATCCGACGTCACAAGGGCGAAAGCGGAATCGTCTATTGTGCCTCGCGCAAGGGCGTCGAGCAGCTCGCCGAAGCGCTCTCCGCCGATGGGGTTTGGGCCTTGCCCTATCACGCCGGCCTCGACGGCGCGGTGCGCAATGCCAATCAAGACGCGTTCTTGAAAAATCCTGGGGTGGTTGTGGTCGCAACCATCGCCTTTGGCATGGGCATCGACAAGCCGGATGTGCGTTATGTCTGCCATGCCGATCTGCCCGGCTCCATCGAGGGCTATTATCAGGAGATCGGCCGCGCGGGCCGCGACGGCGCCCGCGCCGACACGCTGACGCTTTGGGGCGAGTCCGATATCCGCTTGCGTGAACGCCAGATCGAGCTCGGCGATGCCTCCGCGTCGCGCAAGGCGATGGAAAAGCGGCGGCTCAACGCGCTGCTGTCGTTGTGCGAAACGCCGCGCTGCCGCCGACAGACGCTGCTGTCCGCCTTTGGCGAAAAATCCAATGCTTGCGGCTTTTGCGATATTTGCGAGGGCCGGCATGCGCGCTTCAATGGCGTCGTCGCGGCGCAAAAGGCGATGTCGGCTTTGCTGCGGACGTCGGGCCGGTTTTTTCCCGGGCATCTCGCCAATCTGCTGATCGGAAAAGCCACCGAGGCGATCCTGCGCCACAGCCACGACGCTTTGCCGACCTTTGGCGCCGGCGCCGAGTTTGGCGCGGCGGAATGGCGCAGTATTTTCCGGCAAATCCAAGCGGCCGGGCTGATCGCGCAAGACGAAGACGATGGCGGGCGCTGGCATGTGACGGAAGCGGGCCGCAAGGTTTTGAGCGGCGCCGCGCCGCTCGAACTGCTCGTTGGCGAAACGCCCGCGCGGGGCCGGCGCGCGCGCGGCATGCTAAGCGCCATCGCCGAAGACAGCGAGCCGGTGCGTGGCAATGCCGCAGCAAGCACCGCGGCGCCTGCCGTCGGCGAGGCGCCCCTGAGCGCGGACGAGGCCAATTTGTTCGCGGCCCTCAAGGCCAAGCGCCTGGTCTTGGCGAAGCAACGCAAGGTTCCCGCCTATGTCGTGCTCACCGATCGCAGCCTACGCGACATTGCGCGCCAGCGTCCCCGGGACGAACGCGAACTGGCCGGGATCCATGGGATCGGCGCGGCCAAGATCGAGGCCTATGGCGATCTCATTCTCGAACTCGTCGCCACGCATTCGGGTGGCTAATTCACCTGGGTCACTTTTCGTTTTAGGGCCGGGCTGTCATTCCGGGGCGAGCCGAAGGCGAGAGACCGGAACCCATGACAACGTAGCCGGTCGAGGAACACGAAAGATCCGGCTGCTGGACAGTTCCGCTTCTTCAGGCATCCACGTTGTCATGGGTTCCGGGCTCGCCTCCGGCGACCCGGAATGACAGCACGGCCCTTGGGAGACGTTCGTGACTTAAGGAGACCTAAATCATTTGAGCCGCGAAACCCTTTGAAACGCCGCCGCCGCGCCGCCCCGGACCTGGCCGCGCGGGCTCTCGCGGGCATTCCGGAAAATTCCGTCTTGCGTGAATGGATTTCCCGGCGGAGAAGACGTTCATGTCCTCATCCGCGCCTCCCGCCCGCTCGAAGCCCGCCGCCCCCCTTTCGAAACCCGAAGTCCGCCGCATCATTTTTGGTTTGATGATCGTGATGACGCTCGGGGCGCTCGATCAAACGATCGTCGCGACGGCGATGCCGACCATTGGCCGCGATCTCGCCGATACCGAGCATTTGCCCTGGGTCGTCACGGCCTATTTGCTCGCGGCCACGAGCGCGACGCCGCTTTACGGCAAGCTCAGCGACATCCACGGCCGCAGGCCGATGTTCCTGATCTCGATCTCGGTGTTTTTGTTTGGCTCCGTTCTTTGTGCCTTGGCGCCGTCGATGCTCGTCTTGATTCTGGCGCGTTTCGTTCAAGGCATCGGTGGAGGCGGACTGTTGGCGCTTGCGCAAACGATCGCGGGCGATATTTTGTCGCCGAAGGAGCGCGCGTCCTATCAAGGCTATTTCGCGACCGCTTTCATGTCGGCCAGCTTGGCTGGCCCCGTGCTCGGCGGTTTTTTCGCCCAACATCTCCATTGGTCGATGATCTTTTGGGTCAATATTCCGGTTGGGATCTTGGGATTTCTTTTGTCGAACAAACCGCTCAAGCGGTTGCCCCGGCACGAACGTCCCCATCGGCTCGACATTCCCGGCGCCTTGCTTCTGATCGCCTCGACGTCGGGTATTCTTTTGACGTTGAACTTGGGGGGCGCCCGGTTTTCCTGGACGAGCCCCGAAATGGCCGCGATGACGACGCTCGCCGCGCTTCTCATGGCGGCTTTTTTCCACCGGCTCCGCCATACGCCAGAGCCGTTGATTCCCCTCGAGGTTCTGTACGACCGCGTCGTCATGATCGCGACGCTCGCGGCCAGTCTCAGCGTTGGTTTGTTTTTGGGTCTCGCGATCTACACGCCCATTCTATTCGAGAGCGTGCGCGGCCTGAGCGCGAGTGAAACCGGGATCGCGCTGATTCCGCTGATGGCGGGAACGGTCGCTGGCGCGCTGATGGCGGGGCAGACACTTGCGAGATACCGCCATTACAAACGGCTGCCGTTGGCCGTTCTGCCTTTCGCGGGTTTTTCCGCGATCGCCCTGATGCTGTGGGCCGGGAGTCTTCCAGTCTGGGGCGTGAGCCTGTTGCTCGGGGTCATGAGCGTCGCGTTCGGGACAATTTTGCCGATTTCGACGCTCTCGATTCAGAATGCGGTCGCGGCGCACCAGCTCGGCACGGCGATCGCGACGGCCAATCTATGCCGCCAGCTCGCGGGCGCCGTTTCCGTCGCGATTTTTGGGGTCATTATCATCGGCGCGAGCGGCCACGCGACCGGACATGTCTCAATCGCCGACCCGGCCGGCATTCTCGCGAGTTTTCGGATCGTGTTCGGTCTTGCCGCGTTGGGCAGTGTCGCGGCTTTCGCGACGATCGCCATTTTGGAAGAGCGGCCCCTGATGGGACCGCCCGGCGCGTCGGCGGGGCACTTGACGGTTTCGGCCGGAGATTGAGGACGGCCTCAGTGGCGCGACGCGTCCGGCTTGGCGCTTTTGAAAACGGTCTGCTCGCGCGGACCGTGCGTGGTACGAACCATCTTGCGGTTTTCACGTGCCGAGCGCGACACCTGCGCCCAGAGTTCGAACATTTCGCACGGGTACGCGCGTCCGATCAAGGCAAAATGGGCTCCGGGTGGGGTCATGACCTTCCTCCTTGATTCGAGTGTCGTCGAGTAATGTAAACGCCGGGGAAACGGCTTGCCGAATAAGAGCCTGTGACCCTCTGCCCTTGGATAGAGGCCCGGCTGGCGCCTGTTCCGCCGCGCGGCGACTTTGATCGTGCCGGGGACAAACGCGGTCACTTTAAAAAAGTTCAGAACATTTTTATGATCGTAACTCTTTACCACTTTTGCGAGAAATATTCGCGAGGCGGTTTTGTTCTTAAGTGTCGGGGGGCTATCGGCGTTGTGAAATTCCGTTGTTTTCAAATAAATTTTGCAACGGTCCGCTTGCTCTCGACTGGTGGGTTGCGCCGCCGCGTCTGTCTGCTTAGACACGCCGTACCGGGTCTGCCCCCGCCTTGAAAAGTTGTGATGTCTGGAGCCACCATGCGACCGTCCAAACGCGCTGCCGATGAACTGCGGTCTGTCTCGATCGAGCGTAAGGTCGCGCGCTACGCCGAAGGGTCCTGCCTGATCAAGTTCGGGTCGACGCATGTGCTTTGCACCGCCTCGCTCGAGGATAAGCCACCGTCATGGTTGCGCGGGCAGGGGCGCGGCTGGGTCACGGCGGAATATGCGATGTTGCCGCGCGCGACGCACACGCGCTCGCGCCGCGAGTCGACCTCGGGCAAGCCCTCGGGCCGCACCCAGGAAATCCAGCGCCTGATCGGCCGCAGCTTGCGCGCCGTGACCAATCTTCAGGCCATGGGCGAACGCCAGATCACCCTCGATTGCGATGTCTTGCAGGCCGATGGCGGCACGCGCACGGCCGCGATCACGGGCGCTTGGATCGCCCTCAACGATTGTCTCGAGTGGATGCGCTCGCGGTCGATCTTGAAGGATAATCCGTTGCGCGATCATGTCGCCGCGATTTCCTGTGGCATTGTCGGCGGCGAGCCCGTGCTCGATCTGGACTATGCCGAGGATTCCGAGGCGCAGACGGACGCCAATTTCGTGATCAGCGGCGCCGGCGCCTTGGTCGAAATCCAGGCGAGCGCCGAGGGCGCGGTATTCAGCGAGGCGGAATTGAACGCCATGTTGGGGCTCGCCAAGGGGGGGATCGCGCAACTCGTCGCGCTGCAAAAGCAGGCGTTGGTCTGAGATGGCGCGGTTGGTGAAGGGCCGGCTGGTCGTCGCAACCCATAACGAGGGCAAGCTCGTCGAGATGCGCGAGCTGCTCGCCCCTTACGGGATCGAGCCAGTCTCCGCCGGAGAACTCGGCCTGGTCGAACCCGACGAGACCGGCTCGACGTTTACCTCCAATGCCGCGATCAAGGCCGAAGCCGCGACCGATGCGACCGGCCTGCCGGCCTTCGCCGACGATTCCGGGCTTTGCGTCGAAGCGCTTGGCGGCGAGCCCGGAATTTTTTCCGCGCGCTGGGCCAAAGAAGCCGGGAGCTTCATCCTGGCCATGGACGGGATCGAACGGCGTCTGACCGCGGCGAGCGCCCAACCTCCCTATCGCGCGCGTTTTGTCTCGGCCCTGGCATTGTCTCGGCCCGGCGAGGAGACCTTGACGTTTGAGGGCACCATCGAAGGCACGTTGGTGTTTCCGCCGCGCGGAAAACTCGGCTTTGGCTATGATCCGATCTTCTTGCCGGAGGGCATGACCCGGACCTTTGGCGAAATCTCCTCGATCGAGAAACACGGGATCCCGCCTGATGGATCTCGCGCGCTCTCCCATCGCGCCCGCGCTTTTCAGGCGTTCGCCCGCGCCTGTCTTTCGGATTGAAGGCGGCTTTTTTTCGCAAATAAGTCCCGTCTTGATTCACCACATTGTGGCGACGGCACATTCGCATATTGCACCGCAGCAATCGCGTGATAAAAGAACCGGTGATGGAGACCGGCATGTCGACGACTTGGAACACCAAATACGGAACGCGCCGCGTGCGCCATGATCCGCCGACGCTGTCCGAAGCCATCGCCGCCGCGCAGGATCTGACGGATGATCCGGCCGCTCAGGTCGAAATTGCCGCCGGTCTGATCGGCGTGCCCGTGGACGAGGTCAAGCTCGAAATGCAGAAGCTTGCCCCGGATCGCCGCCTCACCCGCACCGTCACGATCACCGCGCCCGCCCGCGACAAGGATCACGCGCCGCGCACCGTCATCGTCGAGCGCAAATCCAGCCGCCGGGTGATTGCGCGGACGAAGATTTAGAGAGCCTCCTCCCGCTTTCGCGGGAGAAGGATGTTCGTGACGTCTTACGCCGCCGCCAACTGTCGCAGCACGTAGGACAAGATCCCGCCGTTGTTGAAATATTCGAGCTCTTCCAGCGTCGCGATGCGGCAGAGCAGCGGGATCGTGACCGTGCGGCCATCGGCGTAATTGACGATGGCTTCCATCTTTTGGCGCGGGCGCAGCGTTTCGCCGAGCCCGTAGATCGTGACGGTCTCGTTGCCCTTGAGTCCCAACGTCTTCCATGTCGTGCCCGGCTCGAAGGTCAGGGGCAGCACGCCCATGCCGACGAGATTCGAGCGATGGATGCGCTCGAAGCTTTCCGAGACGACCGCGCGCACGCCGAGCAGCTTGGTGCCCTTGGCCGCCCAGTCGCGCGACGATCCGTTGCCATATTCGGCGCCGGCGAAGATCACGAGAGGCGTGCCCTCGGCCTGATATTTCATCGCGGCGTCGAAAATCGGCATGGTCTCGCCATCGGGCCAATGCTTGGTCAAGCCGCCCTCCGGCACGCTGCCGTCCTCGTTCTGCAGTTCGAAGTTCTTGATGCGAATATTGGCGAAGGTGCCGCGCATCATCACTTCGTGATTGCCGCGTCGCGTGCCGTACTGGTTGAAGTCCTTCGTCGCGACTTGGTGCTCTGAAAGATAGGTGCCGGCGGGCGAGTTGGCCTTGATCGAGCCGGCCGGCGAAATGTGATCGGTGGTGATCTTATCGCCGAACAGCGCGAGGATGCGCGCGTTCAAAATGTCTTTCACCGGCACCGGCTCCAGGGTCAATCCCTCGAAATAGGGCGGGTTCTGCACATAGGTCGAGCCGATGTCCCATTTATAGGTCTCGCCCTCCGGCGCATCGACTTCGCGCCAATGCTTGTCGCCATGGAACACGTCGGCATAACGCGACTTGAAGACCTTCTTGGTCACGTATTTTTCAATGTAGTCCTCGATCTCGCCGTTGCTCGGCCAGATGTCGCGGAGATAGACGGGTTCGCCTTTGTCGTCGAAGCCGAGCGGATCGGTGTCGAGGTCGATCGAGACCGTGCCGGCGAGCGCATGGGCGACGACGAGCGGCGGCGAGGCCAGATAATTGGCCTGGACGTCCGGCGACACGCGACCTTCGAAGTTGCGGTTGCCCGACAGCACCGCGGCGGCGACAATCCCGTTCTCGTTGATCGTTTTCGAGATTTCGGCCGGGAGCGGGCCGGAATTGCCGATGCAGGTGGTGCAGCCGAAGCCGACCAGGTTGAAACCGATCTTGTCGAGATCGTCTTGCAGGCCGGAATTGGCGAGATATTCCGCGACGACCTGGCTCCCAGGCGCCAGCGAGGTCTTGACCCATGGCTTGGCGGTCAGGCCCTTGGCGGCGGCGTTGCGCGCGAGGAGACCGGCGCCGATCAAAACGTTCGGATTCGACGTGTTGGTGCAGGAAGTGATCGCCGCGATCACGACATCGCCATGGCCGAGATCGTAACCCTTGCCCTCGACCTTGAAGCGTTGGGTCGGGTTTTCGGTCTTTTTATATTCGGCGCCGAGCGCGGTGCGAAAGCCCGCGCCGACATCGGGAAGCGCGATCCGGCCTTCGGGACGCTTCGGGCCGGCCATGGAGGGCACGACCGACGACAAGTCCAGTTCGAGCGTTTCGGTGAAGACGGGATCGGGCGTGTCCTTCTTGCGGTAAAGGCCTTGCGCCTTGGCATAGGCATCGACGAGCGCGACGCGCTCGGGCGTCCGCGCCGAGGTCGTGAGATAGGCGAGCGTCTCCTTGTCCACGGGGAAGAAGCCGCAGGTCGCGCCATATTCGGGCGCCATATTGGCGATGGTCGCGCGGTCGGCGAGCGTCAGATGGGATAGGCCGGGACCGAAGAATTCGACGAACTTGCCGACGACGCCGAGCTTGCGCAGCATTTGAGTCACGGTCAGCACGAGGTCGGTCGCGGTCACGCCGGGGTTCAACTCGCCGGTGACCCGGAAGCCGACGACTTCGGGCAGCAACATCGAGAGCGGCTGGCCGAGCATGCAGGCCTCCGCCTCGATGCCGCCGACGCCCCAGCCCAGGACCGACAGGCCGTTGACCATGGTCGTGTGCGAATCAGTGCCGACGAGCGAGTCGGGATAAGCGATCTCGACCGTCTTGACCTTGCCGCTGTCCGTGACGTGCTCTTCTTCCTTGGTCCAGACGGTCTGGGCCAGATATTCGAGGTTCACCTGGTGGCAGATGCCGGTGCCGGGCGGCACGACGCGGAAATTATCGAACGAGCTCTGGCCCCA
>JARLIW010000022.1 GCA_031291515.1 Beijerinckiaceae bacterium
CAAGGCCGGGCATGACGCGGTGGGGGCATTCATGCATTCAATTCTTCATACAAATCACGCCAATCCGAGTTCATGTCGAGGATGAGGCGAACCTTCCACGCGCGAGACCAGTGTTTCATGGTGCGCTCTCGCTGGATGGCGTCGCGGATATCGGCGAAATGCTCGTACCAAACGAGCCTATTCAAGCAATAGCGCTTGGTAAAACCATCCGCCAATTGACTCCGGTGTTCCCAAATCCGGCGTCCCAGGTTGTTCGTCACACCAAGATAGAGCGTCCCGTTTGGTCTGTTGGTGACGATATAAACGGTGCCGCCGCGCATGTGGCGAATTTGCATCGCGAGAGAGTGGGACGCAAGACGACAATTATCATTTTACCCCCAACCGTCATGGCCGGGCTTGTCCCGGCCATCCACGCCGGGACATTGCGGGCTCGATGCCGGAAGATCGCGAAACGTCCCGGCGTGGATGCCCGGCACAAGGCCGGGCATGACGGGGCGGAGTCATCGGAGCAAAAAGGCACGAGGATGATCTCGCAAAAGCCCTCTCAACATTCCGCGACATTGACCGCCAAGCCGCCTTTCGACGTTTCCTTGTATTTGTCCTGCATGTCGTGACCGGTCTGGCGCATCGTCTCGATCACCTCGTCGAGCGAAACGTGATGCACGCCGTCGCCGCGCAGCGCGAGCGAGGCCGCGACGATGGCCTTGTTGGCGCCGAAGGCGTTGCGTTCGATACAGGGGATTTGCACCAAGCCGCCGATCGGATCGCAGGTCATGCCGAGATGATGCTCCATGGCGATTTCGGCGGCGTTTTCGATTTGCGCGGCATCCCCGCCGAGCGCCGCGGCAAGGCCCGCGGCCGCCATCGAGGCCGCCGAGCCGACCTCGCCCTGGCAGCCGACTTCGGCGCCCGAGATCGAGGCGCGGTTCTTGATCAAGCCGCCGATCGCCGCCGCGGTGAGCAAAAACACGCGGCCCCGCTCGACCGACCAGCCGGGGCAGAACTCCTTGAAATAGAGCAGCACGGCCGGCACGATGCCCGCCGCGCCGTTGGTCGGCGCGGTGACGACCCGGCCGCCCGCCGCGTTTTCCTCGTTGACGGCCAGCGCATAAAGGCTGACCCATTCCACGAAATCGTGGGGTGGACGGCTGTTGCTGAGCCGGTCGGCGAGCAGCGCTTCGTGCAAAGCCTTGGCGCGGCGGCGCACCTTGAGGCCCCCGGGCAAGATCCCGTCATGCCGCAATCCGCGTTCGATACAGGCGAACATGGCATCGCGCAGGGCATCGAGACCGGCCTCGATCTCCTCCCGCGCGCGCCAGGCCAGCTCGTTTTCCATCTGGACGTCGGCAATGCCGAGGCCGCGCGCCTGGCACTGCTCCAACAGGCCCACCGCGCTGTCATACGCGAGCGGCGCCGGGACGAGGCCGGCCTCGGGCGTCTCGCCCTCGCGAACGACGAACCCGCCGCCGATCGAATAATAGATTTGCTCGAGGCTCACACTGCCATCCGCCGCGAAGGCGCGAAAGCGCATGGCGTTGGTATGCAGCGGCATGACCTCTTTAAAATTAAAGACGAGATCGCTCGCGGGATCGAACGCGACCGCCTGCCCGCTCAGAGTGATCTCCCGCGCCGCGCGCAGGCCCGCCACCAGTCCCGCGACGGCATCGGGATCGACGCTGGCGGGCGTCTCGCCGAGCAGACCCAGGCAGATCGCGTGATCGGTTCCGTGACCCCGGCCAGTCCAGGCCAGCGAGCCGAACAGTTCCACCGTGATTCGCACGGGGAGCGGACGGTGCGCGGCCACCACGTCACGGAAGCGCCGGCCCGCGGTCATCGGCCCGACCGTGTGGGAGCTCGAAGGGCCAATGCCGATCTTGAAGAGGTCGAAGGTGCTGATCATGACGACGGATACGAACCTCTATGAACGCGGAGAAAAACTTTTGGAATAGAAGCCTTGCCCCGGACATGAGCTTCTGAAACACAGACGAGATGCCAGATTTTCAATCTTCCACCCCGCCTTCGCGGCCCGCCAACACTCGCGCCATGGCGCCATGGGTCAAGTTCACGCTCGAGCTTGGCCCCTTGCTGTTGTTCTTCTTTGCAAACTCCCGGCCAAAACTGTTCGCGCCGTTGATGGCGCCGCTGTTGCCGGCGAAGCTGTTGGCGGGGGAAAGCGCGGGCCTCTTCACCGCGACCGGCGTGCTGATGATAGCGGTCATTCTGGCCCTGATCGTGTCCTATATCCTGACCCGACGGCTGCCCGTCATGCCCGTGGTGACCGCCGTTCTCGTGGTCGTATTTGGCGGATTGACGTTCTATTTCCAAGATCCAAGCTTCATTAAGATGAAGCCGACGATTCTTTATACCTGTTTCGGCTCGGCCTTGCTCGGCGGGCTCGTGTTCAACCGGCCGCTGCTTCCCGTCATCCTCGACAATGCCATGAGCTTGACGGAGATGGGATGGCGCATTCTGACGCTGCGCTGGGGCGTGTTCTTTTTGGCCTTGGCCGTGCTCAACGAAATCGTCTGGCGGAATATGTCCAACGATCATTGGGTGTTGTTCAAATTTCCCGGCACGGTGATCTTGATCTTCGTCTTCACGTTTAGCCAGGTCCCGATGATCATGAAACACGAACTCAGCGACGACGCGGCGAAGAAGGCGCCGGATCACTTTTAAGGAAGCTGCTTCTCGCGGATCACGTTCTTTCCCGCTCTGTCTTTCCGGGGCGACGAAGACGAACCCGGAATGACGCGCGGCTTGTGACGGCCCTACGACCCCTTCGCCTTGGCGATGGCGGGCAGCAGCGTGTCGCGCACGATCCGGTCGTTCAAGGGGCCGACGATTTTCGCCGAAATCACGCCGTCGCCACGCACGACATAGGTTTCCGGCACGCCGGTCACCCCGAAATCGATTCCGGTGCGGCCCGAAAGATCCGCCCCGACGGCGGCATA
>JARLIW010000144.1 GCA_031291515.1 Beijerinckiaceae bacterium
CATGGGTAACTTCATCGCTTGGGACGCCACCAAGGGTAAGATCGTCTGGTCCGATCCCGAACAATTCTCGGTTTGGTCCGGCGCTCTCGCGACCGCTGGCGACGTCGTGTTCTACGGCACGCTCGAAGGCTATCTGAAGGCTGTCGACGCCAAGACGGGCAAGGAACTGTTCAAGTTCAAGACCCCGTCGGGCATCATCGGCAACGTCATGACCTACGAGCACAAGGGCAAGCAATATGTTGCAGTGCTCTCGGGCGTCGGTGGTTGGGCCGGTATCGGTCTCGCCGCTGGTCTGACCGATCCGACCGCTGGTCTGGGTGCTGTCGGTGGCTACGCCGCCCTCAACAACTACACCGCTCTCGGCGGCTCCCTCACCGTCTTCTCGCTGCCGAACAACTAAGTTCTGCTGCGGCATGATGTACAAAGAGCCAGCGCGCATCTAGCGCGCTGGTTTTTTTTTTGTTAGGACGTCGAACGTAAAAACAGATCATCGCCCGTTTCTTGAGTGCGATGCTCAAAAGAAGCTTAGAGGAAGCGCCGTGGCCTATGTAACGAAGTCAGTTGTTCGTGTTGTCGCAACTTTGTTTGTGTCAGGATTTGTCTCGGGATATGCGTCTCTCGCCTTCGCGGACGGTGCGGGCAATCCCGCCGATTTCAAACCGGGCGGCAAGGCAGTCAGCATGCAAGAGAACGGCATGTGGGTCGATGCGGACGGCAATCCGACCGATCACATCAACAATGACGGCACGCTCGATTTCTTCGCTTTTTCCGGTTACCGCCGGTATCATTCCGAATGCCATGTTTGCCATGGCCCGGATGGCATGGGGTCCAGCTATGCGCCCGCGTTGAAAGACTCCGTAAAAGTCTTGAGCTACGCGGATTTCTTGGGCACGGTCGCCGCGGGCCGCAAGAACGTGACGACATCGCAGACCAATGTGATGCCTTCCTTCGGCGACAATAAGAACGTGATGTGCTACATCAACGACATTTACGTTTATCTGCGGGCCCGCTCGAATGGCGATCTCGACCGCACACGTCCGGAGAAGCATCTTCCCAAGCCCAAAAGCTACGCGGACGCGGAGACGGCCTGCATTGGGTTCTGATATGAGCCGCGGATGTTTTCAAATAGCGGCCGCGTTCCTCGTGGCCGTTCCATTTTCGGCTTCCGCGCAGATCGTGCCCGAGATGGTCTCGCGGACGGCATTACGCGTTTGCGAAGATCCCGCGAATATGCCGTTTTCCAATCGAGCCGGCGAAGGCTTCGAGAACAAGATCGCCGAACTCGTGGCAGCCGACGTCAAGCTGCCGTTGCGCTATTTCTGGGCGCCGTCAGGCCCAGGATTCGTTCGCAACACGCTCCAGAGCGACTTGTGCGATCTCGTGATCGGCTATGCGGCCGGGGCGGAAATCGTCCAACACACCAATCCTTACTACCGCTCGACCTATGTGATCGTGACACGTCGGGACAGCCCGCTTGCCGGGGTCAAGCAGCTGAGCGATCCGGCACTCAAGGGCCATCGCGTCGGTGTCTTCGCCGGGACGCCGCCGGTCGATGAATTCAATGCCAAGGGCCTTGTGGACAACGCGAAATTCTATGATCTGATTGTCGATCACCGCTTCGAATCTCCGCTTGCCGTCGTGATCTCCGACCTGGAGAACAAGACGATCGACGCCGCGGTCGTATGGGGACCGTTGATTGGACTGTCGGTGAAAAAATCCGATGGCGCGCTGGTCATGACCCCACTCCTCAAAGAGGGAGGCGAGCCGGATTATAGTTTCCGCATGACGTTCGGCATCCGCCATAACGAACCAGACTGGAAACATAAGCTCGAAGCGATTCTTCGCGCGCGCCAGGCGGATATCAACGCCATCCTGAGCGACTATAATGTGCCGCTGCTCGACAACGCCGGCCATCTCATTCCGCCATCGCCTCCGGCCTCGCCGCAAAAGGCGCCGACGCCGTAAACAGCGGACGGCGAATTCAAATCCTAATTTGTTTTTGCGCGGAGCGCATCCGATCGCTTTGGCGAGGCCATTGAAGCGCAACGCGCTTTAATGGAAGCAGCGGATTTCGGCCTCGGCCTGCGCACGTCGGAGACTGGCGACCATATCGTCGACGACTTTGGTGGCGTTCAACGCGCGAGCTTGCGCGCCAGCGCCCTGCCGAACGGATAGGACGGTTTCGGCCTCGACATATTTGTCGTAAGGCAAGATCGAGGCGATCACATCGATCGAGCATGAACAATTGTCGAGCGCTTGACGCGTCTGACTATTCGCGGCCATGCATCCAAGCACGTAGTCCGCGCGCGCCGAGGTCGGATAGTCATTCGCTGAATCCGAATCGTCGGCGGCCCATGCGGCTGGCAGCGCCGCGCCGACAAGAAGAATGGATAGAATCAGGGATTTCATGGTGTGGCCGCTGCTTTGAAGCGTAGGGTTTCGCTGAATTTCGGGGCGCCGTCGGCCGGCGCGTGAATATCGATCGTCGCAATCTCGCCGGGAACGCTGTCGGCAATCTCGACCGTATAGGTCATCCCGTCGAGCCCCTTCATGAGATCCTTATGCTCGTCGTTGACATAGGGATGGATCGTGACGCGCGTTCCCGGAACGGTTTTCCCACCGACGTTCACGGAGACATCCTCGATCACGCTCTCTTCGCGCCAAGCCTTGCGGATCGCGCTTTTGAAATGTTGCGGGTTCGCGTGGAACAGGCCCGCAAGGTACTGGATATTGTTTTCGAAAATAAGAAGCAGGATCGGATTGGTCGTGGTGCTCTCGAACGTTCCGGTCGGACGCCTGTGTGGGCCCGTGAAAAGTTGGATGTCGACCTTCCGGCTCTCGGCCGTTTCCCCTTTGGTGACGGACACGGACGCGGTGTCGTCGAAATGCTCGCCGTATTCGGTAGAGCCGTAGGTCTGACGCGAATAATCATATGTGATCGTCGTGCCGACAGGGGCCTTAGACCAATCGGGCGTCTCAAACAGCAACGTTGCCGTATCCCGCTTGGGCGGCTCTTCGGCATTGAGGCGTAAGGATACGAGGGAGAGAACGGCGAGCGATGAAACAAAAGCGGCGGTCGTAAACTTCACGGAAGCACATCCTCGTGTTCGCGCGCGGCGACCGTTTGGCCAGGGCCGCGATAAATATAGTCTGGCGGAGCCGTCTCCGCGGCCTCGGACGCCGCCAAGGCCTCGATTCGGCTATGAAACGGCGATTTGCCGCAAGCCGGATCCGTGAGCGAGGCATCGCCGAGCAGAGCCAAGGCTTGGCATCTACAGCCGCCCCAGTCCAGCTCTTTTCGCTCACAACTTTGGCAAGGTTCGGGCATCCAGGCGGTCCCGCGGTAGGCATTGAACGCCGGCGAATTTTGCCAGATATCGCCGAGCGAATGGTCCTGGACATGCCAAAATTCGAGGCCCGGGATCGATTCCGCCGCGTGGCACGGCAGCACGCGGCCATTCGGGGAGACGTTCATGAACTTGCGGCCCCAACCGCCCGCGCAGGCCTTCGGCCGCAGCGCATAATAATCCGGCACGACCATGTCGATGACCAGTTTTCCGCTGAGCCTTTCGCGCGCGGCTTCGACGATTCGGATCGAACGTTCGACCTCCGGCCGCGCCGGCATCAAAGCCGCGCGGTTCTTATAGGCCCAGCCGTAATATTGGGTATGGGCAATCTCGAGGCGCCGCGCGCCGAGCTCGATGGCTTTTTCGATAAAGCCTTCGACCTCGCCGATATTGCCGCGATGGATCACCGCATTGACGGTGAGCGATAGGCCGAGCCTGTCGACTTCCGCCGCGAATTTCATCTTCGCCTCATGCGAGCCCTTGAGCCCCGAGACCTTGTCCGCCGAGACCGGCGTCGTGCCCTGGAGCGAGAGCTGAACGTGATCGAGCCCCGCGTCAGCCAAAGCCGGCAGAAGCGCGGCCGCTGGGCCGACCCCCGATGTGATGAGATTGCTGTATAGCCCCGTGCTCGCGCATTTGGCGGTGATCTCGACGATGTCGCGTCGCGCTGTCGGCTCGCCGCCCGAGAGATGGACGTGCAAAATGCCGAGCTCCGCGGCTTCGTCGAGCACGCGCAGAACGGTTGCCGTATCGATCTCGGCCGAACGCTTGTCGAGTTCGAGCGGATTTGAACAATAGGGGCAATGCAGCGGGCAACGGTGCGTCAATTCGAGCAAGATGCCGAGGGGATTGGGAACGGGCACGCGGGAGCTGGTCATGTTTCCACCACTCTCTTTCCCTTGAGCTCGCCGAGCATCGCGATCACATCGCGTTCGACCACAGTGGGATCGGCGTTGAATTGCGCGGCAAGCGTTGCCGCGATTGACGCGATCGTGCGCGATCCGTCGACGAGTTTCAAGGTCATCACGGCGGTGTCGCCGATATTGAAGGCGCGTTCGGGCGCCAGCAAGACATGGGCTTGCCGCACTTTGTCAAAATGCAGCCGCACGCCGCGAGGCAAGCGCGGGACGTCGGAAGCGGTGAGGTCACTCATGATCAATATCAGGGGTCACGATAAAGCATCTCCCGGGCGCCAAGCGCCTGGCGCGACGGGGCCGGCGCCGACATAGGCATGGTAAAGCGCATCGAGCTGCGCCCAGAGCACATCGCATTTGAAGCGCAGCGCCGCGAGAACGGCGGCCTGCTGTTCCGGCGTGCGCGCATGGTCCTTGACATAGGCGAGAGCGAAATCGGCATCGCGCGGGGCCTGGGTCAAACGTTTCCCGAAATAGGATAGGGTCTTTTCCGAAATGAAGTCGTAGTTGGCGAGCATGCCGGAGACACGTTCGGAAATGATGCCGGGTGAGAACAGTTCGGTCAAAGACGAGGCGATCGCTTCGAGCAGCGGTTTTTCCGCGCAGAAATGGACATAGGCGTCGACGGCGAAGCGTGTCGCCGGCAGTTGCCCCTTCAACGATTTCACGTAATCGCGCGAGAAGCCGAGGCCATCGGTCAAGACCAGCCAACGCTCGATGCCGCCATCGCCCTCGAATTCGCCATCGTGATCGATAATGCGTTGGCGCCAAATGCGACGCAGCGTGGCATCATCCATCCGCGCGAGAATCGTCGCATCCTTGATCGGGATGACCGCTTGGTA
>JARLIW010000145.1 GCA_031291515.1 Beijerinckiaceae bacterium
GGCGGCCGGCTACAATATCGCCGTTCATGGGCAAAAGGGGTTCAATGGCGTCGCCATTCTGTCGAAGACGCCGATGGAAACGGAAAACGGCCTGCCGGGTGACGAGAACGATGCGCATGCGCGCTATATCGAGGCCGTCGTCGCGACCTCGGGGCGGCCGGTGCGCGTCGTTTGTCTCTACCTGCCCAATGGCAATCCGCCCGACACGGAAAAATATCCCTATAAACTCGCTTGGATGGACCGTCTCATCGCGCGCGCAAAGGTGCTTCTGGCGCTCGAGGAGCCGCTGGTTTTGGCGGGCGATTACAATGTCATTCCGCAGGCGCGCGACGCGGCCGAACCCGAAGCCTGGGCGGGCGACGCTCTGTTTCTGCCGCGCACGCGGGCAAAATTCCAGGAGCTTCTGAATCTCGGCCTGACCGATGCGTTGCGCGCCACGACCGACGCCTCCGGCCTTTATACCTTTTGGGATTATCAGGCCGGCGCCTGGCAAAGGAACAAGGGGATCCGCATCGATCACCTGCTGCTTTCGCCGCAAGCCGCCGATCTCCTCGAGCGCGTGACGATCGATAAGGAGCGGCGCGCGGAGGAGAAACCCTCCGATCATGTTCCGGTGCGGATCGAACTGCGTCAGCCGAGCGTGGCGGCGCGATAAGCCGCCCTCGCCGGGGGCGTCCTATTTCGACCGCGTCCAACTCACCGAGCGGCAGATCATGCCGCCCAGCGCGCAGCCGGTCGTGACGAGGTGATCGCCGGAGGTTTTCATCTGCCCGTCGTAGGTCCGGCCGTCTTCTGGATTATAGGCCGAGCCGGTCCAGCTATTCGAGCCGCTTGGCTTCATGCCGAAAAACACTTTCTCCCCGATTTTGCTGGGGCTGTTGGGATCTTTGAGCCACACGACGACGCCGCAGAGCGCGTCGCCGCAAGGCTCGATCTTGACCTTGGACGTGCCTTCCGCGCGAAGCCAAACGCCCTGTGCGCTGTCCGCAAGCGCCGATCCCGCGAGAAAGGTCAAACCTAGCGCGACAGCCCACGAATATCCTGTATTTCGAGCCATTGATGAACTCCCGTGGTGAGCCGCGCGTCTTGTGGCGGCGGCATTGAGTTTTGGTTAAGTCAAAGTTCGTGTCAATACCACCAAAAAGGCGAATTTTCCGCGTCGAGGCTGACTATCTCTGGTTTTGTCCAAGCAACGAAGGTTCGGTCAGCCCTCTTGTGCGCGACGTCCATTCAAAGGTGTGCTTAGGATACATTGGAATGCTCACGCAAGCTCATGGAAATTGTCGCGAACACATTTCCAGCGATTCGATTCATTCGTTTAACCTTCGCATCCCAAGACAGACGTATACGTTAAGGTCTTTCCGAATTGTGCGGGTTACCTGTGCCAATTTAAGCCGGAATAATCAAGAGACGGATGGCCGCTCTGGTCTAAAGATAGAGATTTGCTTTTGATTTTGTGCCTGCGCTCAAGCCTTGCCACGACATGTCGTGGGAACATCGGCGCAACACGTAAAAAGCGGTGATTCGTCCGCCCTTCGTTCCATCGATGTGCCATTTATTAATTTGCCGCGCGGAGCAGGGATCTCCGCTTCGGCGCCAGTAAACGAAATATAAACTTCAATTAATGCATTAAAAAAGAAATCCAAGGGTCTAGTTTTATTCAACTAATTCTTGCTTGCCGCGGCAAAGATCGCTTCGACGGACAGGGCGCGACCCGGCCGTCCGACAATCGCGACGCCATCGCCCTCCTGGATCGCGACATTGCCCGGCGGCTGCAGGAACGTCTCATGGTTCAACCGTTCCAAGGCCACGATGAGAAACGCTCCGGCGGCCATTAGCTCGATTTGGGCGATGGTGGCCCCGATCGCCCGGCTGCCCTGCTCGGCCGCCACCACCTCGATCTGCAGACCGAGGCGGCGCAGATCGCGGCCGAGCCGGTCGAGATCGCCAGCGCGAACATTGTCCAACAGCCGCGCGACATCCTGGTAGAGCAGCATTTCCGCCATCCGCTCGGCCCCGATCCGCGTCGGCAGCACCACGCGGTCGGCGCCGGCCTGGATCAATTTGCTTTCGGTGGTGGGAACCTCGCCGCGCGCGATGATCGTGAGGTCCTTGTTGAGGCTGCGCGCGCTGAGGGTGATGAAGACATTGGCGGCGTCGTCCGGCAGCACTGTCGCGAGTGCGCGAGCCCGCGCGATCCCCGCGAGTTTCAGAACTTCCTCGTCGGTCGCGTCGCCCTGAAGCGTGAGATAGCCGAGATCGGTCGACGCGGAGCGCCGTTCGCCGCCGCGTTCGAGCACGACGAAGGCGGATTTGCCGGCCTTTAATTCGCGGGCGAGCATTTGTCCGATGCGGCCGAACCCACAAATGATCACGTGGCCGGAAAGCTTGTCGATATCCTTTTGCATGCGCCGGACCCCAAATATTTGCCGGAATTGGCTGGCCGTGATGAGTTGGATCAAGGCACCGGTGAGGAACATCATGCCGGTGCAGCCCATGATGATCAGCGTGATCGTAATCGCGCGAAGCTCCGGCGTGTCGATCGGCCGGACTTCGTTATAGCCGACCGTGTAAACCGTGAGGACGACCATGTAGAACGCGTCGGCGAGCGGCCAACCGCTCCAGACGTAGGCCCAGGTCCCAACGGAGCAGACCACCAGCACGAACACGATGCCGGCGAAGAGATTTCGGAGGGGATGGGAAAGAAAATTCAGCATGCGGACGCCGGGCTTCTGCTGAACCCCAAGCTAAACTGTTTTGCCGCGAAAATGATGGTTATTCTTCAGGCAAACCACATGGCGAGGCAACAAAATATAGCCAATACCACCCCAGCTTTCATACGGCGGCGCATTTTGTCATCAGGCGTCCCGAAGAATGGCTAGGATCGCGTCATGATCAGCGAGACGAGCCCGCCGCCATGGCGCTCGAGGCGGCCGCCGAGTTCCAGTTCGAGCAGCGCCGCGCGGACATCCCGGATCGTCAGTTCCGCCGCCCGGCTCAGCTCGTCGATGGAAATGGGCGTGGGGCCGAGCATTTCGACGACGCGGTCGAGCGGACGGCGATTGTCTTCTTCCATCCCGCCCCGTTCGGACTCCTCGCCATTCCCATAGACGGCGGAGGGCGTCTCTTTCGCGTTTCTCGCGTTTTTGCCGGCGGGTTTTCTTCCAGCCGCCGGCGCGAGGCTAGATCCAGCCGCCGGCGCGAGGCCCGATCCAGCCGCCGGCGCGAGAGCCGAGAGATCGAGCTCGTCCCAAAGTGGCTCGTCATCCCGCGCGGCGGGGTCGGAGAAGAGATCGCCTTGCGGTCGCTTGGGCGACGCGCGCCCGGCCAACGCGCGCAAGACATCGTCGACCTCGCAGCA
>JARLIW010000004.1 GCA_031291515.1 Beijerinckiaceae bacterium
TCCCTGAAGCGCGTTTTCGATCAAGCTCGCCTCGTCTTCGTCGAGGACACGGATGGCGGTGTCGATATGCACCAGCACGTAAGTTCCGGGCCGCTGCGCGCCGGTCAGCAGGAGCGACACGCGGCGCGTTTCATCGCCGCGCGCGCAAAGCGCGCTTATATCGCCGCCTTCGATCACGCGCATCGGAATGCCAAGACACATGGATCGATCGTCCTGTTTTGAAAACCGCGAGCAGGCCGCCCGGCCCGCCCGCCAGAGAAAAGTCCAGAAACGAGCGAGACGCTCTTCCGGGCTCTCGAGCTTGTCGCGAAAAAGTTGAAGCCTTTTTCGATCGAGGACATGCTCTCACGACTTAAAAAGAGAGCGATTTCTTGGCACTTGGGTGATCCCACCCACGTGGAAGGCGCTCCAGGGCAAAGACGAAGTTCGCTTCGAATTCACGCCGCGAATGCAAAATAGCAGCCGGACAGCGCGATAGCGCCGCCCGCCAGCCGGGTGAAGACGGGGTTCACGCGTAAAGACCCCAGCGTCAGGCCGATGACGTGGAGCACGACGGTGGCGAGAAGAAAGCCGCCGCCGTAAACGAGAGCATTCGAGGAAACGGGCATTTCCGATCCATGGGCATAGCCGTGGAATAACGCAAAGCCGCCCACCAGTGCCGCCGCGGCCGGGACAGGCATGCGCACGTTGAACGCCACCAGCAATCCAAGGGCAACGACGGACGCGGCAATGCCATATTCGACCATGGGCAGCGCAACCGCGTTCAATCCCAGGAGAGCCCCCACGGCCATCAGAGAGACAAACGCGGCAGGTGCGATCCAGCGCGCCGCGCCGCCGAGCGAAGCCGCCCAATAGCCCACGGCAACCATGGCACAAAGGTGGTCGAGGCCGGTGAAGGGATGCGCGAAGCCGTCCCCAAACCCATTGGCGTGCAGCCCCGGATGGGCTTCCGCGATCGACGGCGCGAGACCCGCGAGCACGAGCGCGATGACGAAATTCCACGATGACTTGTTCATCTTATCCTCCTTGATGGCGCGTGGCGGCTTGCAGCCGTTCGTAATTGGAAAAGTCGATGTCATTCCCCAGCAGGGATGGCGGATTGTCACCGGCGGCGCGCGGGACGCAGATCGCGCCCCATTCCGCGAGGATCGCCACCGCCATGTCCAGGGCGCGATCCAGCTTGTCGCGAACCGGCTGCGTCAGCGGCCCGCCCCAATCCTCGAGATCGAGCGGCTGACAGCCGACCAAGGCAAGCCGTTCGGGATACGAGCCCAAGAGATCGGCGGCGCTCAACACTTCCTGAAAACCGGTCTGATGGAGACTCATTTTTTTCGAACCGGTGAATTTGGGCACTTCGTCATCCCGCACGATTTTCAGCGTGCCAGGCTCGAGGCCGTAATCGATGGCATCGAACACCAGGAGATCATCGGCCTCCTGCACGAATTGCACGAGATAGAGGCCCTGCGTCCCGCCATCGAGAATCTGGACATTTTCGGGAATGCGGTAGCGCGCATGGAACAATTCCACGGCGCGGACGCCAAACCCCTCGTCGGCCCAAAGAATATTGCCGATCCCCAGGACCAAGATGCGCGGAGGCTCTGCGCGAGCAGCCATGTCTAGTCTCCATCCCGAAACTGACGCTCGCCCGAAATCATCGACGAAATGATGCTCTGGCGCGACATGATGTCCTCGCGGATGGCCGCGTAGATATGAACGACGATGAAGGTGACGAGAACCCACATGCCGAGGTGATGCAGCGTATGCACCTCCTGGCTGTTCGGCCAGATCGAGAAGACCCACCCAAACAGCGCGTGCTGCCAGCTCGCGGCGCCTTCACCCTCGGAATAAAGCGCGAAGCCGGTCACGATCATGAACAGCGCCGTCAGTGTATAGAGGAAGAACATCGCCGTCTGGGCCAACGGATTATGTCCGACATATTGCTTCGGAGATTTTTCCAGAAACGAATACCAGCGAATTTCGTGCAGCACCCCGCGCCAGAAACTCCGGCGCCAAACTGGCACGTGGAAGATTTGACGCGCATGCGTATTGCCGACAAAGCCCCAATAGACCCGGAATAGGAAACCGATCGCCATGATCTGACCGGCGGTGAAATGGATGAAGCGGATATAGCCCATCTGGAAATGGGCGCTGGCCTCGCCCGAAAGCGAGGGCAGAGGCGAAGCGATCAAATAGCCGGTGACGATCAGAACGAGGATCGCCGCGGCATTGACCCAGTGCCAAAGTCGCACGGGCGCTTCGTAGACATAGACGGTCGGACGGGCGATGGCGGTCGCGCCATGCGAGTCCGAGATATCGCCGATTTGCGTCAGTTCGGTCATGACGGCCTCCCAAAAGCACGTTCCGGCGGACAACAGCCGGGCAAAGCCAAGAAACGCGAGTAAACGAAGGATTGAGACGTGTGATCAATAGGATGGGATCAAACGTCCTAGCGCACTTGGACCTTGGCCATTTCCTGTCCGTCCGGACCCATCACATGGGTCGAACAGGCCAGGCACGGATCGAAGGAATGGATCGTGCGCAGAATTTCGAGCGGCTGATTGGGATCGGCCATCGGCGTATCCATCAGCGAAGCCTCGAAGGCGCCGATATTGCCTTGCGGATCGCGCGGCGACCCATTCCAGGTCGTCGGCACGACGCATTGATAATTGTCGATCTTGCCGTCCTTGATCTTGATCCAATGCGCCAAGGCGCCGCGCGGGGCTTCGGTGAAGCCAACGCCCTTGACCTCGGACGGCCAGGTCTTGGGATCCCACTTTTCGGTATTGGCGGTCGAACTGTCGCCCGCCTTGATGCGCGCGATCAGCTTTTGTTGAAAATGGCGCATTTTATAGCCGGCCCATTGGCTTTCCAGCGCGCGCGCCGCGGTGCGGCCGAGTGTCGAGAACAATGCCGGCAGCGGAAGCCCCAAATCCTTGAGGAACTTGTCGACCGGGTCCTTGAATTCGGCCTTGTTCTGGGCATAGCCGACCACCCAGCGCGCGAGCGGGCCGACTTCCATCGCATGGCCCTTCCAGCGCGGCGCCTTGATCCAGGAATATTTGCCGCCCTCGTCGAGTTCGACGATATTGGTTTTGGTGCCCTTGGCGTTGGGACCGAGTTCGTAATGCGGGTCGGTGACGCCGTCCCAAGGATGCAGGCCCTTGCTTTCGTCGCCGTATTTGTACCAGGAATGGCTGACGAACTCCTGAATTTCGGTGGGGTCGCGATGATCGACGGGGAAGATTTCGGACAGATTGCCGTTGATGATCGCGCCTTGCGGCAACGAGAGATTCCCGGGCGTGTAGTCGTTGGCATTTTCCGGAATGTCGCCATAGGCCAGAACCGACTTGCCCGAGAGGCCGCCGCCATAGAGCCAGTCCTTGTAGAAGGAGCCGATCGCCGCGATATCGGGCAAATAGACGAGGTCGTTGAACTCGATCAGCCGGTCGATGATTTCGGTCACATAATTGAGCCGCTCCATATTGAGCGCGCCGACGGAGCCGACGCCGTCGACATTGATCGGGCATGGCACGCCGCCGACCAGCCAGTTCGGATGCGGATTCTTGCCGCCGAAGATCGTATGGATCTTCACGATGTCCTTCTGAAAATCGAGCGCTTCGAGATAATGCGCGACCGCCATCAGATTGGCTTCCGGCGGCAGGCGATAGGCCTTGCTGCCCCAATAGCCGTTTTTGAACGGGCCCAACTGGCCGGAGTCGACAAATTTTTTCAGGCGGGTCTGCAAATCCTTGAAATAACCGGGCGAGGACAAGGGCCAGCTCGAAATGGATTGAGCCAATGTCGAGGTGGCTTTCGGATCCGCGCTCAAAGCCGAAACGACATCGACCCAGTCGAGCGCGTGCAGATGATAGAAATGCACGATGTGATCATGCACCTGCAACGCCAATTGCATTAGATTGCGGATGGAATTGGCGTTTTCGGGAATGGCGATATGCAGCGCGTCTTCGACCGCGCGCACCGAGGTCAGGGCGTGCGTGCCCGTGCAAACACCGCAGATCCGCTCGGTGAACGCCCAGGCATCGCGCGGATCGCGATTGCGCAGGATGACCTCGATGCCGCGCCACATCGTGCCGGTCGAGACGGCGTTGCGAATGACATTATTGGAATCGACGTTCACCTCGACGCGCATGTGGCCTTCGATGCGTGTCACCGGATCGACGACGATGCGCGTGCCGGAATTGTCGAGATTGAAACCGTTCGGCGTCTGAGTGCCCATGGATGCGAATCCTCAATCTGTTGTCTTTGCGCGCAAGGCGCTACGGCGTTTGGCGGGCCGCTTTCGGCGAAAGGAAGAAATGACGCGGCGGCGGTGACGAAGAGCTGCTTCAGGCGGGCGGGCCGCCGTCCGTGGATCCCGAGCCTTTGGTGGTAATGCGTTTGACCGCCGTGATGCCGGCATGGGCGGCGACCGCGACGCCGACCGTTCCCGCGACGGCGAACCCGATCTTGTCGGCATTCGCCTCGACGCCGAACGGGTGGATATTGGACAGCCGCTCGTAGAACGGACCCTTGTCCCAGAACCCGTCCTCGGAGCACCCGATACAGCCGTGGCCGGATTGGATCGGGAAGGACACCCCATTGTTCCACCGCACTGTCGAGCAGGCGTTATAGGTGGTTGGCCCCTTGCAACCCATTTTATAGAGGCAATAGCCCTTGCGCGCGCCTTCGTCGTCCCATTCCTCGACGAACTGACCGGCGTCGAAATGCGGACGGCGATAGCATTTGTCGTGGATGCGCTGCGAATAGAACATTTTGGGCCGGCCCTGCCGGTCGAGTTCGGGCAGGCGCCCGAATGTCGTGATGAAGGTCACGACCCCGGTCATCACTTCGGCGATCGGCGGACAGCCGGGCACTTTGATAATCGGCTTGTTGGTGATGACCTTGTCGATCGGCGTGGCCTGGGTCGGATTGGGTTTGGCCGCCTGGACGCAGCCCCACGAGGCGCAGGCGCCCCAGGCGATGATGGCCATGGCGTCCTCGGCCATCCATTTGAGCTTTTCGACGAAAGGCTTGCCGCCGTCGATGCAGAACATCCCGCCCTCGTTGAGCGGCGGATTGCCTTCGACCGCCAGAATATATTTGCCCTTATATTTGGCCTTGGTTTCTTCGAGAATGGCTTCGGCCTGATGGCCCGCCGCCGCCATCAACGTGTCGTCGTAATCGAGCGAGATCATCGACAAGACGACATCCTTGACCAAGGGATGAGCCGAACGAATGAAACTTTCCGAACAGCAGGTGCATTCGAGCCCGTGCATCCAGATCACCGGCACGCGCTCGTTGGTTTCGAGCGCTTGCGCCATGTCGACGGCGCCAGTCGCGCCGAGCCCCATGCTCGCGGCGGTCAAACTGCAAAATTTGACAAAGCTGCGGCGCGTAACGCCTTGGCGGCGAATGACGTCGTAAAATGTTTCGGTGGCGGCCATGCCGCGCCTCCCTTTTGCCGTTTCCCCAAAGTCCGCGCCGCGGGTCGAGACCCGGCCGGTTACCTCTAGAACGGCAAAAGGCGCGCCAATTTTTTATTGAATTGAGAAAATCGAAAAAGAAACATTATATCAATCTATTAGATAATTTCACAATCTCCCGGCCGCGTCCACTTGGAAGGATCCAGTGGATGGGAACTTGTCATCGGGCGGAAAGTCACTTGCCTATTGATTTCCGACAAGCCGGAGGCTCAATGCGCGGTGCAGACCATGCAAGGATCGAATGAACGAACCACGTGCTGGATGGCTGGCGCGCGGGCGCCAAGATCGCCGGTCTCGACGCCGACCAGCGCCTGCTCGAGCGGGCCAGGGACGCCTTGCCCGTCGCGCGGCGAAAAATTCCAGGTCGTCGGCGCAATGATCTGATAGCGCTCGATCACGTCGTTCTTGACGGTGACCCAATGGCCAAGCGAACCGCGCGCCGCCTCGATCATGCCGGCGCTCTGTCCCTCGACGAATTTCGCCGCGGCAACACAGAATGGGTCTTGCAAGCGGAGCGCGCGCGCCCAATCCCCGGCGGCTTGCGTCAGCCGCGCGATTTCGATCATGCGCGCGACCACGCGCGACATCACGCTGGACGCGCCCTTTTGCGCGAGCAGGGCACGCGCGAGCTTGTTGCCATCGACGGCTTGGCGCGCCAGCGCGCCGACTTCGGCCGGGGATTTGTCGAGCCGCGGGGCCTTGGCCCAGGAATAAGCGCCCTCGCGATCGGCATCGGGGATGGTTTGCGCCAAGGCCGGATCGGGCGAACTGTCGCGCATGTAAGCGCAGGCCACATCCTCTTCGATCAGCCCCAGCGCCAAGCTCGTGTTCTCGCCGGTCCGAGGGGTATAGACGCCCGCGGAGAACAAGGCGCCCGCTTGGCTCGCATAGGCGCCGAAACTCATCAACGGATTGGAGCCGCGCCCGAGTTCGTCAAGTTTCAGCGCCCGGGCCAGCCGCATGAAGGTGGCGAAATCGCCGCCCGCGCCGGCGCCTTCGACAAAATCGTCGAGCGCGGCAATCGACTCGATGCTTGTCACGGCCTCGAGCGGCGCCGCGAACAAGGTCGTTTCGATGAAAGAGCGAAATTCGGCGATGATGGCGATCAGCCGCATTTTTTCGCCCAGGTCGAGCGTGCGCGTCACGCCGCCCGGCTGGATCGCCAGGCTATGCGGCCATTTGCCGGCGATTAGCCCCATGATATGCAACAATCTCGTCCGCGCCGGCAAAACCGCGCTTGCGGCGGCGCCGGAGACGGCTTTGAAACGCGGCTCGACCGCGGCGAACCAGGGCGCGTCGGCATATTCCCGCCGCGCGAAATCGGGCATGAAGAACAAATAGAAATGCGTCAGATGGTCGGCAATATTTTCAGCCGCATGCGCGATATTGGTGGCCAGTTCGCCATTCGGCGCGGGCACGAGCCCTTCGAGCGCGCGCAGCGCGCTCGCCGCGGCAATCGATTGCGAGAGCGAGCAAATACCGCAAATGCGCGGCGCGACCACGAGCGCGTCGGCGGCGGGGCGGCCGGCCAGAATCTGCTCGAAACCGCGATAGAGCGGGGTCGTCACGCGCGCCGCCTCGACCCTGCCGTCGGCGATATCGAGCGTCAGTTCGAGATCGCCTTCGACGCGATTGAAGGGGCCAACAATAATCCGGCTCACTTGCCGCGCCTCGGGGTTTTCACGACACGGTCGGCCTCGGCGTTGCGGCGCACGCGCTCCGGCGTCGCCGATTTCGACAAGGCCGCCAGAGTCATGAACCAGGCTTTTGGCATATCGA
>JARLIW010000146.1 GCA_031291515.1 Beijerinckiaceae bacterium
CATCGCGTCGGACGAAGACGCCGAGGCAGTCCAACTCGAAGCCGCCGATGCGATGGACGATCAGCCCAGGGGCTACTCCACGCTGACGTTTCCCGAGCACGCGGAAGGTTCAACGCAGACCGAGAGCTTCGTTCACGGCCTCCTATTGGCAGGTACCATTTTTGACACCGGGTCGGCGTTCCGCGCGCCCCAGGGATTGATGGGCGCCCGCGCCGCGCTGCTCTTCACGTTCGGGCGAGCTTTTCCAGACGAGGAGGAGATAACGCGGGCGACCGCGACCAGCGCCATTCTCAAATGCGATCTCGCGATCGAGCTATTGGGGCGCCGGGTCCCGGGCTCGATCCCCTTGACCACCAAGATTGCGACGGCCGATTTCGCGCTGCATGTCGCGACATTTCGCGGCGCGCCGGTGGTCGGATGGGCGGATGTTTTCGCAACCGAAGCGCCCATCGTCTTCAGCATCGACGGCCATGCCCTGCAAAAGATCGCCTCGGCGAGATTTTTCACGCATTGCCTGGACTGCGTAAGTCTCCTCGCCGAGGCGCTTGCCGGGAGCGGCGACCAACTCAACGCGGGCGATCTCGTTTCGGCGGGTTGGGGCCTGCCCGCCCTCCAGGCCCGCGCCGGACAAATCCTTCGGATCGAACTGCCCGGCTTGGATCCCGTGGAAGTTCGATTGGAATAATCCGGGTTGCGGCATCGTCCCGCGACAGCAACCTATCCCCCGAGGTGAATTCACCCAGGGGATAGAAGATGTTCGAAGTGCCAGCCGGCCTTTAAGCCGGGTTCTGTACGGCGCGTGGTTGACCACGCGCGTGACGGCCATTCCTCTGGGACGGCCGTTACCGGCCGCCTCGAGCAACCAACCCGGGCGACGGCTGGAAGACGAGCCCTGCACGCATTCCACGCGATCGCTCGCTGAGAACCATGCCGTGTCGCCCCTATTCGGTTTTGCTCCCGGTGGGGCTTGCCGTGCCGCTCCTGTTACCAGTCGCGCGGTGCGCTCTTACCGCACCGTTTCACCCTTACCGCCGGCCTGACGCGTTCGCACGCGGGGCCGGGGCGGTTTATTTTCTGTGGCGCTTTCCCTGGGGTCGCCCCCGCCGGACGTTATCCGGCACCGTGTCTCGCTGGAGCCCGGACTTTCCTCCGCCTCGCGGCGGCGGCCGTCCGGCCGGCTGGCCACGCGGTCTAGCCCATTTCCAACGACAAGCGTTAGGCTTTTTACGACAAACCGCCTCGGAAAACGCGTCGATTTGAGCTCCGGACCAGAAATTTAGTGACCAAAATGCTGCGCGTTCAGGAAATACTCACCTTCCCCAGGGCACCATCTTTATGATGCCACAAGCGGCTTGTTAGTGAAAAGTTCGTCGAGCAAGGTGCCAAATTGAGACCATCCATGACAAAACTTATGACCTCGGCCGTCGTCTTCGTCGGCCTCGGCCTGGCGGGTTGCGGCTATACGCCGGAGCAGAGAGCTGGGAGCGGCGCGCTCATCGGCGCGGGCACCGGCGCCGCGGTTGCGGCGGCAGCGGGCGGACGTCCCGGCGCGGTCATCGCCGGCAGCCTCCTCGGCGCGGGCGCGGGCGCGATCATTGGCGCCAATACGACACCGCCGCCCCCACCGCCACCCGGCGCCTATCCACCGCCCCCACCCCCGCCCCCACCACCTCATTGCGCGCGTTACGGATATGACCCCTACGGGCATCCCGTCTGCATAGCTTATTACGGCTATTGAACCCGGATAGTCCCCTCGTTGACGATCTCGCGCCCTCGCCCAACCATGGCGACAGGCGCGGGAAAGCGGTGGATTCGCTCGTTCTCCATTACACCGGCATGAGCACGGGCGCGGCTGCCTTGGCGCAGCTCCGCGATCCGCAAAGCGGCGTCTCCTGCCATTATCTCGTCTGGGAAGACGGCCGCATATCGCAACTCGTCCCGGAAGCCTTGCGCGCCTGGCACGCCGGCACATCCTCCTGGGCCGGCGAGAGCGACATGAACTCGGTGTCCATCGGAATCGAAATCGTGAACACGGGCCATGACGGCGGTCGCCCGCCCTACCCTCCCGCGCAAATCGCGGCCGTGGTGGAATTGTGCCGGGATATTTGCGCGCGCAACGCGATCCCTAGGCGACGCGTCCTCGCCCACTCCGACATTGCGCCCGGCCGCAAGATCGACCCCGGTGAATGGTTTCCGTGGGGCCACCTCGCCGCGGCCGGCGTCGGACTCTGGGTTCCACCCGCGCCAATCCAACCAGGACCGGTGAGCCATCGCGGCGATCAAGGCCTCGAGGTCGACGCGTTACAGCGCGATCTCCAGGCCCTGGGCTATTTCTTGCCCGTAAACGGCGTCTATTCCGCGACGACCGAAGACGTCGTCGCCGCGTTTCAGCGCCATTGGCGGCAAGCCCTCGTCGATGGCGCGGCGGACGTGTCGACAACCGAGACCTTGCGACAAATGAATTCACTGGCCGCGTCGGGCGCCTGATCTATTCCGCCGCATTGGCGTTCCGGAGCGCCGCGGGATCATAGTTGAGCACCGGCGCCAACCAACGCTCGGTCTCCGCCACGGTAAAACCCTTGCGCTTGGCATAATCCTCGACCTGATCGCGTTCGATCTTCGCGACCCCAAAATAAGCCGCCTCGGGATGGGCGAAATAAAACCCGCTGACCGACGATCCCGGCCACATCGCGTAGCTTTCCGTCAGCGTCACGCCGACGCGCTTCTCCGCCTCGAGCAATTTAAACAGGGTCGCCTTTTCCGTGTGATCGGGCTGCGCGGGATAGCCTGGGGCCGGCCGGATGCCGCGATAGTGCTCGAGTTGAAGCGATTGCGGCTCTTCGGCGGGCCCCGTCTCATAGGCCCAGAATTCGCGCCGGACGCGCTCGTGCATGCGCTCGGCAAAGGCTTCCGCGATCCTGTCGGCCAGCGCCTTTACCATGATCGAGGAGTAATCGTCGTTCGCCCGCGCGAACCGCTTCGAGATCTTGTCCTCGTTCGCGCCCGCGGTGACGACGAAACCACCGATATAATCGGCCTTTCCGCTCGACGCCGGCGCGATATAGTCGGAAAGCGCCACGTTCGGCCGCCCATCGCGCTTCACGAGTTGCTGACGCAACGTATGCAACGTCGCGAGTTCGCCCGTCCGGGATTCGCCGGTATAAAGCTTGATATCGTCGCCAACGCTATTGGCGGGCCAGAAGCCGACGATCGCTTTGGGGGCGAACCATCGCTCGGCAACGATCTTGTCGAGCATGTCCTGCGCATCCGCGAACAAGCCCCGCGCCGCCTCTCCACGCTCAGGGTCGTCGAGCACGGCGGGATAGCGGCCCTTGATTTCCCAGCTGTGGAAGAACGGTGTCCAATCGATATAGGGCACGAGTTCCGCGACATCGGCATTGGACAACACGCGCGTGCCGGTGAACACGGGCTTTGGCGGATCATAAGCGGCCCAGTCGAGTTTCGGCGCATTGGCTCGCGCCTTGGCCAGCGGCAGACGCAATTTATCGCGCTCGCCCTGCGCATGGGTTTCGGCCACCCGCGTATATTCGACGCGGATCGCCTCGACATAGGCGTCGCGCGTCTCCGGCGCGAGAAGTTGTTGCACGACGCCAACGGCGCGGCTCGCATCGTTGACATAGACCGTTTGACCCGCGTGATAGTTGGGATGAATCTTGACCGCCGTGTGGACGCGGCTCGTCGTCGCGCCGCCGATCAGCAAGGGAATCGAAAACCCTTCGCGTTCCATCTCCGCCGCGACGAAGCACATTTCCTCGAGCGACGGCGTAATCAAGCCGGACAGGCCGATCGCATCGACCTTTTCCGCCCGCGCGGTCTCCAGGATTTTCTTGGCCGGCACCATCACGCCGAGATCGATGATTTCGTAATTGTTGCACGCCAGCACGACGCCGACGATGTTCTTGCCTATATCGTGGACATCGCCCTTGACCGTCGCCATCAGGATCTTGCCGGCCCCGGCGCGCTCGGTTGCGCCGGTCCGCCGCTTTTCCTCTTCCATATAAGGTTCGAGATAGGCGACGGCCTTCTTCATCACGCGCGCCGATTTGACGACCTGCGGCAGAAACATCTTGCCCGAGCCGAACAGGTCGCCGACCACGTTCATGCCCGACATCAGCGGCCCCTCGATGACGTCGAGCGGACGCGTCGCTTGCGCGCGCGCCTCCTCCGTATCCTCATCGATATATTCGGTGATCCCGCTCACCAGCGCATGTTCGAGGCGCTTGTTGACGGGCAGCGCGCGCCAGGCGAGATCCTTCTCGGCCCTCTCGCCGCCCTTGCCCTTATAGCTTTCCGCAAGAGCCAGCAGACGCTCGGTCGAATCCGCGCGCCGGTTGAGGACGACATCCTCGCAGGCCTCGCGAAGCTCTTGATCGATCTCCGCGTAGACCGCGAGCTGGCCGGCATTGACGATGCCCATGTCCATGCCCGCCGCGATCGCATGGTACAAGAAGACCGAGTGCATCGCTTCGCGCACGCGCTCGTTGCCACGGAACGAGAACGAGAGGTTCGACACGCCGCCGGAAATATGCACGAGCGGCATGCGCGCGCGGATCTCGCGCGCGGCTTCGATAAAATCGACGCCATAATTATTATGCTCTTCGATGCCCGTCGCGACCGCGAAAATATTAGGATCGAAAATGATGTCCTGTGGCGGAAAGCCGACCTGTTCGGTCAGAATTTTATACGCGCGCTCGCAAATCGAAACCTTGCGCTCCTTGGTATCCGCCTGCCCCTGCTCGTCGAAGGCCATCACGACGACGGCCGCGCCATAGCGGCGAACGACCTTCGCATCGGCGATGAATTTCGCCTCGCCCTCTTTCATCGAAATCGAATTGACGACGGATTTGCCTTGGACGCATTTCAGACCCGCTTCGATGATCTCGAATTTGGAACTGTCGATCATCACGGGAATGCGCGCGATGTCAGGCTCCGCCGCGATCAGATTGAGATAATCGACCATGGCCTTGCGCGAGTCGAGCAAACCCTCGTCCATGTTGATGTCGATGATCTGGGCGCCGTTGGCGACCTGGTCGCGCGCGACATCGAGCGCGGCCGATAGATCGCCCTCCTTGATCAGCTTCCGGAACTTGGCGGAGCCGGTCACATTGGTCCGCTCGCCGACATTCACGAATTTGATATC
>JARLIW010000147.1 GCA_031291515.1 Beijerinckiaceae bacterium
CGCCGCGTTTCCACGCCAGCGACTGGCCAAACGGCATGACGAAAAACAGCGGGATCGCGAGCGGCACGAAGGTCGCGTTGAAAAACGGCGCGCCGACCGAGATTTTTTGTCCCGTGATCGCCTCGAGCGCGAGCGGATAGAGCGTGCCGGTAAACACCGTCGCGCAGCTCGTCGTGAGCAGAAGATTGTTGAGCACCAAGGCGCCTTCGCGCGAGACCGGCGCGAAAATACCGCCCGGCGTCAGCGACCCCGCGCGCCACGCGAACAGCGCGAGCGAGCCGCCGATGAACAGCACCAGAATGAGCAGAATGAAGACGCCGCGCATCGGATCGGTCGCGAAAGCATGGACCGAGGTCAAGACGCCCGAGCGCACCAGGAACGTCCCAACCAGCGACAGCGAAAACGCCAATATCGCGAGAAAGATTGTCCAGACTTTAAGCGCCTCGCGCTTCTCCATGACGACGGCCGAATGCAGCAAGGCGGTGCCCGCGAGCCAGGGCATCAGCGACGCGTTTTCGACCGGGTCCCAGAACCAGAAACCGCCCCAGCCGAGCGTATAATAGGCCCAATAGGAGCCCATCGCGATGCCGAGGGTCAGAAAGATCCAGGCGATCAAGGTCCAGGGCCGGACGAACCGCGCCCAGGCCGCGTCGATCCGCCCCGCGATCAAGGCGGCGGCGGCGAAGGAGAAGGTCATGGAGAAGCCGACGTAGCCCAAATAGAGCAGCGGCGGATGGATCGCGAGACCGGGATCCTGCAACAGCGGGTTCAGATCCTGCCCCTCGATCGGCGCCTGCGCGATCCGCGCGAACGGGTCGGAGGTCAGCAGAATGAACAACAAAAACGCCGAGGCGATCCAGGATTGCACGCAGAGCACGAGCGACCGCAAATCCGCCGGCATGCCGCGCGCGGCGACGGCGACGGCCGCCGCGAAAATCGCGAGGATGAGCACCCACAGCAGCATCGAGCCCTCGTGATTGCCCCACACGCCGGTGATTTTGTAGATCAGCGGTTTGTTGGAGGCCGAATTCTCGATCACGTTGACGACCGAGAAATCGGACACGACATGCGCATAGGTCAGCGCCGCGAAGGCATAGGCGACGAAGCCGAAGCCGGCCAAGGCCACGCTCGGCGCGACACCGGTCAGGCGGCTATCCCGGATGTAATGGCCATAGAGCGGCACGACGGCGTTGACCAAAGCCAGGGCGAGCGCCAGGACGAGAGCGAAATGGCCTGTCTCGACAATCATTTCACGACACCTTTTTGCGCGCCGGCCGCCGTTTCGGGCATGGCTTCCCCTTCTTTCCAGACGCCTTGCTTCTTCAAGGCGTCGGCGACCTCGCGCGGCATATAGCGCTCGTCGTGCTTGGCGAGCACACTGTCGGCGCGGAAAATCCCATCGCTTCCAACCGCGCCCTCGACCACCGCGCCCTGCCCTTCGCGAAACAGATCGGGCAGCAGGCCGGAGTAGCTGACCTCGACATCATGCTTGGTATCGGTCACGGCAAATCGATAAGTCTGGCCGCCTTCCTTCACGAAGGTTCCAGCCTTGACCAAGCCGCCGATGCGCAGACGCGTTCCCGGCTGCGGCGCCTTTTCGGCATATTCGCTCGGGCCGTAGAAAAATACGATCGTATCGCGCAACGCGAACAGGGAGAGACCGGTCGCGAGGCCGAAGACGGCAAGCGCCGCGCCGATCAGCGTGAGCCGCCGCGTTTTACGGGTCATGACGCGCTCACCCTTCGAGACCGAGTTCATGGGCCAAATCGTCGAGCCTTTTCTTAGCATCCGCATCAGCGGCAAAATTACGGCGCGCGCCGGCCAGGGCGTCCTTCGCTTTGTCCGGTTCGTTCAAGACCTGATAGGCGCGCACCAGGCGCAGCCAGCCCTCGAGATCGGCGCCATTGCCTTTCAAGCGCTCGGCGAGCCCGTCGACCATGCGGTGAATCACCGCTTGGCGCTGGTCGTCCGGCATGGCTTGGATGGCCGCGGCCATTTTTTCTTGTCCGCCGCCTTCGCCTTGAGCCTGCGGCGCCGACGCTTCAGGCGACGTTTCGCCCGACAGGCTCGCGATCTTGGTCTTGACGGTGGGCAACCATGGCGCATCGGGCGGCGAGATCGCGACGAGCTTTCGCCATTGGTCGAGAGCCTTTGCCTTGTCGCCATCCTGCTCGGCCGCGAGGCCGAGATAAAACAGGCCGCGCGCCGAATTGGCGTCGAGCGCCAGCGCTTGATCGAACGAGCGTTTGGCGTCCGCCGTCACGACGCCGCTGGCCGCATAGACCTGCGCCTCGCCTAGCCCGGCATAGCGCTCCGCCGATGGGCCCAGCAGCTCGATGACCTTGGCATAGGCGCGCACCGCGTCGTCGGGCCGGCCCATCCGCATATATGTCGGCGCCAGAACCGCGTAACCGCGCCCGTCATTAGGCGCCTCGGCGAGATGGCGCTCGATTTTCGCGACGGCCGTGGCGAGATCCATGTTCTCGGCCGGCCCGTTCAACCGCGCGGCAAGCGGCAAATCACGCAGGCCCGGCTGCCCGATCCTGCCGTAGAGTCCAACCGCCACGATCGGAACGAAAACAAGCGCGGCGATCGCGACGAGCCGCGCGGCCCACGGCGAGGACTGACTGGCGCCGCTGGAATCGCGCTGCGCGGCGGCCATCAGCCGGCGGGCGGCTTCGGTCTTGGCGGTGCCCGCCTCCTCCGCGCCGATCAGACCGCGCGAGGCATCGCGATCGATTTCGGCCGTCTGCGCCTTATAAAACGCCACGTCCAGCTCGCGCGGATCTTGTTCCCTGGGGGTCCGCGACAACGGCCAGAGCACGCTGAACACGGCCACGCCGGTCAACAACGCGAAAATTATCCAAATCGTGATCACAAATTCCTACCGGCCGTCCAAACACCTGGGAAGAGCCGAACCGCCTCGGCCGCGCCTCTTCTACCCCCCCGAACGCCGGGAGGGAAGGCCGCCTGTTGCCGCGCGGATAGATAAGACAATGTGGAAGGGTGCGGTCCGCCGTCCGCTCGGCAACGAAGGACCGCGCTTGAATTAATGCAAATCGGCGGGAAGCTTGCCGCCGTTTTCCGCGAATTTGGTCATGACTTGCTCATGCAGCCAAATGTTCATCGCGGCGGAATCATGCTCGTCGCCGTCGAAATGAAGTTCCTCGGCGAGCTGCTTGCGCGCGGCGAGGCTGGAATCGAGACCGAGCAATTTCATGAGATCGACGATCGACTTGCGCCAATCGAGGTCCTGGCCATGGTCGTCCATCCCGTCGAGGATCGCGGCCACGTCGACTTCGGCGGGCGCGGTGGCTGGGGCTGCCGCCGCGTCGGCTGGCGCTTCGTTGGGCACGGGCGCCGCTGCCGGCGCATCCGCCGCGGGGGCATTCGCGACAGGAGCTTCCACCGCGACGGCGGCGGGCTGGGCCGCGGCGCCCTGACCGAAAACCTTAGCCATGATCGTTCCAAAAATGCTCATAATATCGATCCTTTGCGTTGCAGCTCGCGGGATGGGCGTGCCATCCCGGACACGCGCCGAACACAGAGCTAGCGGACATCAAAGAAAGTCGTAAGACAGCGCGCCATTTGTTTCGGGCGGGCGCCAGGGCGTCCCGTGGGACGCTTTTGGACGATGAAAAATCGCTCTTCGCCGGCGCTAGGACGCGCCCGAACATTCCGCGCAAACCCCATCGATCTCGAAGACCTTGCGCTCGACCTTAAAGCACCGTCCGGCCGCGATGGTGGCGACCTCTTTTTCGACCGCCGCGCTCTCGACCTCCGAGCTTCGCCCGCATTTGACGCAGGAGAGCACAATGCCGTGATGGTGGTGGTCGTGGTCGTGACCGAGATGATCGCAGGCGATATAGGCCTGGCGGCTCTCGATCTTCACGACGAATCCGTTCTCGACCAGAAAATCCAACGTGCGGTAGACGGTGGGCGGCGCCACGATTCGGTTTTGCGCCTCGGACAATTTCTGGATGATCGCATAGGCCCCGAG
>JARLIW010000148.1 GCA_031291515.1 Beijerinckiaceae bacterium
ATCGTCGGTCGTCAGCTTTCGAATGACGACGTGTTCCCCGGAGCCGGTTACGGTCGCCGCCGCTTCATCATCGACCATTCCGGCTATCCCATTTCGATGTCGGGCCGGACGCAAACGCAGCAAAATCCGGGGGGAGCAAGGTGCCGCCGACCGCCTGGTCCCGAAAACAGACTATGGTGAAACGCGAGCCCCGACAATCCTCGCCCCCTCTCCCCCTTTCGCTCGCTTCCCCATCAAAAACGATCGGCGAGGTCGCGCGGCACGGCAGCGTCCGAGCGAGCAAGCCGATCTCGGCGGAACGCCTTTCAGACTCTCGCTTTGCCGATGCACAGCTATTTCAGGTGATTAGAAAATAGGCGTCTTGTGCCTAGAGATTAATCGCTTATAGGCTTCCCCGGACCATGCACGGGGGGTGTTTTCAAATGGCTGGATTGAGGCGAGGCGTCGGCGGGCTCATGGCGCTTGTAGCGTGTCTTTTACCGGCGGCGGCCAGCGCGCAATCCGCGGGCCCCGATCATGCCGACACCGCCTGGATCCTGACCGCGACCGCCCTCGTCCTCTTCATGACGCTCCCCGGCCTGGCGCTGTTCTATGCCGGGCTCGTGCGGACCAAGAACGTCCTATCGGTCATGATGCACTGCACGGTGATCGCTTGCTTGGCGTCCGTGTTGTGGCTCGCCTTGGGCTATAGCCTCGCGTTCGACGGCGAGGGCGCGCTGATCGGCGGGCTCGGCAAGGTCTTCCTCTTGAGCGTGCGCCGGGAGTCCTTGCGCGGCTCGATCCCCGAAACGACATTTTTCATGTTTCAGACCACCTTCGCGGTGATCACTCCGGCCTTGATCGTCGGCGCCTATGCCGAACGGATCAGGTTTGGCGCCGTGGTGCTGTTCTCCAGCCTCTGGCTGCTGCTCGTCTATGCGCCCGTCGCGCATTGGGTGTGGGGCGGCGGCTGGCTGATGCAGCGCGGCGTGATGGACTTTGCCGGCGGGCTGGTCGTGCATGCGACGGCGGGGACTTCGGCTTTGCTGATCGCCTATGCCGTCGGCAAGCGGGATGGCTTTCCCAAAGAACTTCGCCCGCCGCACAATCCCGGCATGACCATGATCGGAGCGGGGATGCTCTGGGTCGGATGGTATGGGTTTAACGCGGGCAGCGCGCTGGCGGCCGACGCCAACGCATCGATGGCGCTTCTGACCACGCATGTTTCGGCCTCCATCGCCGGGCTTGTTTGGGGACTCTTGGAATGGCGGCGGTTTGGCCGCGCGAGCATGGTGGGCGTCGTGACCGGCGTCGTGGCCGGGCTCGCGACCATCACGCCCGCCTCGGGCTATGTCGGGCCGCTCGGCGCGCTCGTGCTGGGCATTTGCGGCGCCACGGTCTGCTTTTTTGCCGTCGATGTCATCAAGCACCGGCTCGGCGTCGACGACGCGCTCGACGTCTTCGCGGTCCATGGCGTCGGCGGCATTCTCGGCAGCTTTCTCGTCGCGTTCCTGGCCGACACGGCGTTCGGTGGCGTGGGCTATGGCGGCGGGACCATGGCCGGACAAGCGACCATTCAACTCGTGGGCATTGTGGCCACGATCGCCTGGTCGGCCTTCGCGACCGTGGGGCTCATCGCCCTGACCAAGAAACTGACCGGTCTTCGCGCGCGCGAGGAAGACCTCGAAGAGGGTCTTGATCTGACCTACCATGGCGAACGCGCCTACACGCCCTAGAACATTGATCACAAAAGTTGCGGACTTTTGTGAGTGAACAAATGATCTATCTTCATCCATAAAGAGCGAGGCATAAGATGAAACTTGTCATGGCCGTGATTAAACCTTTCGCGCTCGATGGAGTCCGGGAGGCCCTGGCCACCCTCGGCGTCGAAGGCATGACCGTCGCCGAAGTCAAGGGCTATGGCCGTCAGAAGGGACATAAGGAAATCTACCGGGGCGCCGAATATACGGTCGCCTTCCTCCCCAAGGTGAAAATCGAGGTGGTGATCGAGGACCGGAACCTCGATGCCGTCGTCTCCGCGATCATCGCGGCCGCGAACACCGGCAAAATCGGCGACGGCAAAATCTTCGTATTGGACGTGCTCGACGCCGTGCGCGTGCGGACGGGCGAGCGAGGCGCGGCGGCGATCTGATCGTTCCAAGACGGCAAAGCCGGCTTGATCCGGTCATGGATTGTCGCCGCGCGACCGCTCCTGGTCGGCGCGCGGGCGACCTCGGCGCGACACGAATAGCCTCGGTCTCGCCATCGCCCATGCCGGCATCGCGGCGCGGGCGGCAAAGCCGTTCGATCGGCCTCTCGCCTCAATCGGTATCGAGACGGACGCGCCGCGGCCCGCCAAGAGCACCTTGCCGTTAAGTCACCGGCACGGCCGTAAAAGGTTTTTTATCACTTTGTTGTTTAAGGTCTTTCAAGCGAAGAAGGCGCGCGGCGGCCGGCGCGAAATGTCGGGCGACAAAACCTAGTCGGTGTTCCGCGCGGTCGACCTCGTCCCGCCGGCGCCGCGAAATTCTCGTGTTGCTTGGGCCGTCTTGACCGGCTGCGACCATGGAATTTTCAAGATGAAACGGTTGAGACAGCGCGTAAGCCACGGCGACAGGCTCCTCGGAACCGGTCGCCAAACACGACCGTCGGCGGAGGCCTGAGAATTGGCCACCTCGCAATCGCGGACTCGTTTGCGGACGGGCGCCGAGGCGTGGAACGGTTTGGCCGGTTGGCAGCTGATCCTGCTGATCGCGGTGGCCTATTTCGTGACCGGACGGTTGGGACTCGCGCTTGCGATCCCACCTGGCTACGCCACGGTCATTTGGCCTCCGGCCGGGATCGCCGTTTCGGCCGCCGTGCTCGAAGGACGTCGAATTTGGCCCGGCGTCCTGTTGGGTTCGTTTGTCGTCAATCTCACCGTGCATTTCGACACGTCGTCGGCCCACGCGGTCCTGATGTCGCTTCCAGTTCCCGCGGCGGTCGCCGCCGGCGCCGCCTTGCAAGCTCTCGCGGGCGGATGGATGGTCAAGCGGTATAACGCCTTTCCTTATGCCCCCGCGACTCCCGCGGCGATCATGCGCTTGTTCGTCTTCGGCGGCATGATCGCGTGTCTCTTGAATTCCACCATCGCGCACGCCGTGCTGTTCGCCTTGGGGCGGATCAGCGCGAGTGAAGTGGCGCGAAGCTGGCTGACGTGGTGGGGCGGCGACACGATCGGCGTTTTTGTTTTCGCGCCGCTCATCTTGGGCATTGCCTGCGCGCCAGCGGGTCAAAAATGGCGGCGGGGCATCCCCATCGCCGCCGCCACCTCGGCCGCCTTCGCCGTCACGGTCGTTCTCGTCGCCACGAACATCGGCGCGGCGCGGCGCAATCTCGCGTCGGAGTTTAGCGATCTGTCTCAGGACTTCGGGACCCATATCGAAACGACGATCGCGCTCGGCACCCATGCGGTCGGTGGCTTGGCCGGGATGTTCGAAGGACCGCAAAACCGCGATCTCACGGAGTTCCGCAATGTCGCCGATCGTCTCGCGGCCTTCGGTCTAGGCATCCAAGCGATGGAATGGATTCCCAAAGTCACGCGTGAGGAACGCAAATCCTTTGAAGCCAATTACAGCTCGCAATGGCGGCGCGACTTCACGATTTACGAACGGACGGACGGCAAGCAAATGCCGGCCGGCGACCGGCCGGTCTATTTTCCCGTGACCTTTGTCGTCCCCATGCGGGGTAACGAGGGCGCGGTCGCCTTCGACGTCGCCTCCAATCCGACGCGAAATGCGTCGCTGATCCTCGCCGAAACGAGCGGTCAAGCCGTCGCGACGCCCGGCCTTAAACTCGTCCAGAACGACAAGATGGGAATTTTACTGTTCGTGCCGGTGTTTGACGACGGACTTCCCGCGCGAACGGCGGCGGAGCGCCATGAAGCGCTCAAAGGCTTCGCGCTCGGCGTCTTTTCGGTTCCCGATCTTCTCGGCATTGCCCTTCAAGGGCGCGATACGTCGGACCTCCAATATTGGTTGGCCGACGACACCGATCCCGCGGCGCCGAGCATTCTCGTGTCCAATAGCGCCGAAGCGCCGGCCGACCTTCGATTGCCGAGCTCGGGATGGCTCGCCGCGGTCGCGTCCGTCGGGGAGCGAATTCCGCTCCAAATCGGCGGACGGCATTGGTTGTTTCAAATGGCCCCGACGCCGGCCTATATCGCCAAGCACGACGACAATGCCGCCTATTATCTCCTGACCGGCGGCCTTCTCTTGACGGCGCTCGTGAGCGGCTATGTGCTCGTCATGACCGACCGCCAATATCAATTGGTGGCCTCGCGCGAAAAGGCGCTGGAAGATCAAAAATTCGCCCTCGATCAGCACGCCATCGTCAGCATCACGGATCCGCGCGGGATCATCACCTATGCCAATGACCGGTTCTGCGAAATCACCGGCTTCGCTCGCGAGCGGCTTCTGGGCGCCAACCACAATATTGTCGATTCCGGTCACCACGAGCCCGAGTTTTTCGAGGACCTCTGGGCGACGATCCTGGACGGCAAGGTTTGGCATGGCGAAATCTGCAATCGCAATTCCAGCGGCAAGTCTTATTGGCTGGATTCCACGATCGTGCCTCTCTCCGACGGCAAGGGCCGGATCACGCAGTTCATTTCGATCTGCACCGATGTCACCGCCAGTAAACGTCTCGAACATGATCTCGAAAGCAGCCGTTCTTTTCTCGAAAGCGTGACCAACTCCATGGGCGAGGGCATGTACACGCTCGACGCCAATGGTTTGTGTACATTCCTCAACGCCGAGGCGGAGCGCTTGACGGGCTGGAAAGCCGAGGAGATGAAAGACCGTCCGTTGCATGACCTCATTCATTTTCAGGATCAGGACGGCAAGCATATCCACGTCGACGATTGTCCCATCGTTCAATCGGTGAAGCTTGGCGGCAAATATCAATCCGAGGACCAATATTTCACGCATCGCAACGGGCGCGTCTTCCCGGTTTCGGTGATCGCCGTCCGGCTCGAGGAGGCGGGCGAATTCATCGGCTCGGTCACGGTGTTTCAAGACATCACCGAGCGCAGCCGGATCCAGGACGCGCTCAAGACCAGCGAACAACGGCTCAGCATCGCGCTCAATGCCTCGAACACGGGGCTGTGGGATCTCTATCCGCTCACGGGCCAATCGGTTTTCAGCGATACGTGGTTCACCATGCTCGGTTTCGCGCCCGGCGTTCTGCCGTCGTGCGGCGAAACGTTCACGACGCTGATGCATCCCGACGACATCGCGATATACCAAGCCGCGTTGACCGCGCATGTCGGCGGCCAGCGCCCCTTGATGGAAGTCGAATTCCGGATGCGCCGCCAAGACGGCGGGTGGGCTTGGATCCGCAGCACGGGCCGGGTCATCGAACGAAACGCGCAAGGCGAACCGGCGCGTCTCGCGGGGGTCCATATCGACGTTTCCGCGGCTCACCAGGTTCAGACGGAGCTCGCGGAGGCCAAGGACGCGGCGATCCGCGCGAGCCAGGCCAAGAGCAACTTCCTCGCGACGATGAGCCATGAAATTCGCACGCCGATGAACGCGATCATCGGCCTCACGCATTTGATGATCAAAACCGAAATGACCCCGCGGCAACGAGATTATGCCGGAAAGGTCCAGACCGCGTCGAAGAACCTGCTCGACATCATCAACGATATTCTCGACTTTTCGAAGATCGAGGCCGGCAAATTGATCATTGAAAAAATCGATTTCGACATCGACGACCTCATCGCCGACGCATCGACGGTCATCGCGCCGAGGTTCCACGAAAAGGGTCTCGAATTCGTCGTCTCCCGCGCTCCCGAGGTCCCGCGGCATCTCGTCGGCGATCCGCTGCGGCTCTCGCAAGTGATCATCAATCTGCTGAGCAACTCGGCCAAGTTTACCAAGCGAGGCGGCGTGACGTTGGCGATTGGCGGCTATCCGGCCGGCGTCAGCCAATTCATGCTCGAGATCACGGTGACGGACACCGGCATCGGCATGTCGGACGACCAAGTCGCCGCGCTGTTCAAACCTTTTGCGCAAGCCGACGCATCGACCTCTCGCCGTTATGGCGGCACCGGACTGGGGCTCGCCATTTGCCGCCAACTGGCCAGTTTGCTTGGCGGACGGATCGATGTGCGCAGCACGTTGGGCGAAGGGAGCACGTTCAGCCTTGGGATTCCCACGGGTGTCGCGGATCCGCGCAATGTCACGGCGCGCGCCTTCGCCTCGGCGTCGCGCCGCGCGGACACGAAGCGCCGCGCGGCCGATGTCGTCTTGCCCAACGCCAAGGTTCTCCTCGTCGAAGACAACGCCATCAACCAGCAGGTCGCGATCGAACTTCTGGAAGGGCTTGGAATTCAGGTGACGGTCGCGGAGTCGGGCGAGGCCGCCGTCGCGTTGCTGCGGACCCAGCCGTTCGACCTGGCTCTGATGGATATTCAAATGCCCGGCATGGACGGGTTTACCGCGACCGCGATGATCCGCTCGGAGCTCAATCTGACCGCGATGCCAATCCTCGCCATGACCGCGAATGCGATGGCCGGCGATCGCGCCCGCTGTCTCGAAGCCGGTATGAACGATCATATCGCCAAGCCGATCGACCCCGATACCTTGGCGCTCACCTTGAGCCATTGGTTCGATCACATCGAACGGTTTAGAAATATTCACGGGACGAGCGCCACCGCCGCGCCGCCGCCGCTTGAATCGGCCATGAGCTTGCCGGGGATCGACATCAATCTGGCGCTGCGGAATCTCAACGGAAACCGGGCCCTGCTCATTCGTCTGTTGCGCGAACTGGCTCTCGAATATTTCAATCGGTCCGTCATCCCGCGCGATGCCGTCGAGAATCGGGATTGGCGCGCGCTCCATGCGAGCGCGCATAAGCTCAAGGGGGCCGCCGCGACGCTGGGGGCCGTTGCCGTGGCCAAGATCGCGGGCGAGTTGGAAGTCCTGACCGCGATCGACAAAGTAGTTTTGCCTCAAACGATCGAACGGCTCGTCGAAGCGCTCTCCGCCGCCCTGGACGAGGTCGCCAGCGGCGTTGTTTCGATCCTTCCCAGGGACGACGTCGCGCCAGCTCTAGCGATCACAAGGCCGAACCCGAGCGCGGCCAAGCTCATGCCCGTGATGGACGAGCTCGCGCGACTCTTGGCCGAGGGGAATGCGGATGCCGAGCAAGCGTCGGGACAATTGGCGGCTTTGCTCGCGGGAACGGATGCGGGAACGCGCGCCGAGAACGTCGCCTCGCTGGCGGGCCGCTTTGATTTCGCGGACGCCATGGCCGCGCTGAACGCGTTGCGATCCGATTTGTCGAACGGGGATTGAGATGAATATCAAGGAGCTGGCGCCGCGAATTTTGCTCGTCGACGACGAGCCGATCAACGTCAGAGTTCTCGTGGATCTCTTACGGCCCTCCTACGAGCTCATTGTCGCGAAGAACGGTGTCCGGGCGCTCGAATGCCTCCAAGCCGGTCCGCCGCCGGATCTCGCGTTGCTGGACGTCGTGATGCCCGAAATGGATGGACTCGAACTCTGCCGGCGAATGAAGGCCGATCCGCGCACCGCCGAGATTCCGATCATCTTTATCTCGGCGCTTGGACAAGTCCACGACGAGATGCTGGGCTTCGACGTCGGCGGCGTCGACTATATCACCAAACCAATTTCGCCGCCGATCGTCTTGGCCCGCGTGCGCACCCATCTGGCGTTACGGAAAGCGCGACAGGAATTGGCGCGGCAAAATTGTACGTTGGAGGACGTCATCGCGGCGCGAACGCGGGAATTGGGGCTCACGCAGGACGTCACGATCCGCGCGCTGGCCTCCTTGGCGGAAACGCGCGACAACGAGACCGGCGCGCATCTCAAGCGCACTCAATACTACGTGAAACGGCTCGCCGAGGAACTGCGGAACCATCCGCCCTTCGCCGCCGCGCTGACCGGGCGGGCGATTGAGCTGATGTTCAAATCCGCGCCTCTGCACGACGTCGGCAAGGTCGGAATTCCCGATGCGATTTTGCTCAAGCCCGGCAAGCTGACCGAGGCCGAATTCGAGATCATGAAAACGCATACGGCGCTGGGACGCGACGCGTTGATGCGAGCGCTCGATCACGAGAAGCCGACCGAGTTTCTGCGCTATGCCCTCGACATCTGCAGCAGTCACCATGAAAAATGGGACGGCACCGGCTATCCCGAAGGGTTGAAGGGCGAGGACATCCCGCTCGCGGCCCGGTTGATGGCGCTCGCCGACGTCTATGACGCGCTGACCAGCCGCCGCGTCTACAAGGCGGCATTCGATCATGCGCGAGCGCGGCAAATTATCGAGGACGGAAGCGGCCGCCATTTCGATCCCGCCGTCGTCGCCGCGTTCCGGCTTTGCACCGAAGACTTTCAACAGATCGCAAGAACCTACGCGGACGAGGATTGAGCGGCGACGCCACGCTTCACGGATGATCGCGAATTCATGGGCTATATCGGCTCGGTCATCGACATTGAAGATCGCAAGGCGGCCGAGGAAGTTCCGCGCGAAGCCCACCATGACGTTCTCGAAGGACGCATCGCCGCCGCCATGGCGGAGCGCGCCGAAGCCGAGGCCCAACTCCGCCAGTCGCGGAAAATGGAAGCCGTCGGCAACCTGACGGGCGGCGGCGCGCCGAGCAGCGGTCGCGGTCGATCATCAGCGGCGGGCTGTGGAATACGTTCGTCGACACCGTGCGGGTCGAGAACGCCTTGTTGAAATCTCGCGATCTGCGCAAGGCGGATTGGCGATCGTCGAAAGCGGCGTGCCGATCGATCTTTTGGTTACGGACCTTGTCATGCCAGGCGCGCGCCGCGGCCCCGAACTCGCGCGCAAGGCTCGCGAACGGTTGCCGAAAACAGCCGTCCTGTTCACTTCGGGCTATACCGAGAATGCCGTTGTCCATGGCGGGCGTCTCGATGATGGCCTCGAACTCTTGAGTAAGCCCAATCTCCGCATCGTTTTCGCGTCTGGATACGATAGCTTGCCGAGCCTGGCGACGGCCGAGGCTCTCGCGGACGCCGTCGTCTTGCGGAAGCCCTATGGCGAGAAGGAGCTCGACGAAGCCCTGAATTCCATCATACCGTTTGAGGTCAAAGCATCGAACGACCCTGGAGCAGGTCCCGAAAAGTTGAACATTTTGTCGATCGAAGACATGCTCTAACTCGTTAAAAAGAAAGCGATTTCTTGTCCTCCGAACAAACGGATCGTCCTGGCCGTCAGCTTGGCCGGAACCTCAAAGGCCCGATCGCCGGTCTATGGCCATGGGCCGATCTATGCGGGTTCGGCGTCCTGATCTTTACTCCGCCTGAAGCTTTTCTTGATCGTCTCGATGGCTTGCTGGGTCGAAAAGGCCTGCTTGAGCGCCCGAACGCGGTCGGCCGCCCCGGCGATGTCTTCCACGGCGGCGGCGGCGGCCTCCAGCCTCGTGTCGGCATATTCGTCGAACAATTTCTGAAAGGCCGCCGCGACAAAGTCCGGCGCCTCCTCGGCCAATTCAGCCGTGCTGACGAGGTTGCCCATGATCGCTTCGACCTGTTCGGAAATCTTGGCCGTCATTGCATCGTCCTTTGCGTGACTTCGCTGATTTCCATGCCTTATCATAAGGCGCGCCATTCGCGTCGAAATTCCTGCGAGAGCCGCAATCGCGATTGGCGGTTTGGACTTGGCGACGGCGATCTTCCGATCCCGGGCCGCGCGGAGACAATTCCGACGCCGCGCGGCTCGCGCAAAGCGACCAGTCTGGACCGTCTAGAACAAAGACTAGCCGTTACAGGCCTTATCGGCCTTCATGTCCAAATCCGCGGCGCTCTTGCTTTGGTAGAACGTGGGATAACCGAGGACGTCATCCTTGGCCGTTGGCGCCGTGTCGATGACCTTGCACCCGTTCGACCCGCTGTCTTTCACGACGTAATAGTCGGTGGCAAAGGCTGGGGCGACGAGGGACACAACGAACGCCGCGGCCAAAGGTATCGAAGCTTTCATGACTTGCTCCTTTTGTTTCACACCCCCCGAAAACAATTAAAGAGAACCGCGTTGGTTCCTTCCAAGATTGCGATCATTGTAAGACGAAGGCGCGGCCATTGCTGTCATTAAAATCATGATTATTATAATACCCAATATCGAACTCCGTTAAGCCCCGCCGCGCGGAATCGAAACGGAATGCGCCGCGCCGGCAGCGCGAGCTGGCGCTTCAAAAACAGAGCTTGGTCGGCCCACGCCTCGGGTGCCCCCGCCGGCTCCGCGCTACGCCGCCGGGCGACTGCAATCGACAGCGCCAAGGGGGCTAACTTTCGAAGCGAAAGGGGGACTGTGCACGGCGCTGACAAAGTCTTCCACTGGAGCGGCGGCGATTTGCGGCCGCGGCGGAGTAAAATCCAGCCAGTGTTAAGGCGTACCTTTGTCCTAAGGACGAAGGGAATCGGAAGGGATCTTTGTCGTGGAAGTTTACACGGCGGTTCGGCAATTTGTTTTCAATGATGGCAAGAGCCGGCGCGAAGCGGCTCGGGCTTTTGGGTTGAGCTAGGAGATGGTCTCGAAGGTGTGCCGGTTCTCAATGCCGCCGGGCTATGTGCGGCAACGATCTGCGGCAAAGCGGAAGCTGGGGCCGCTGATACCAGTGATCGAGGCGATCCCGGAAGCCGACCGGACAGCGCCGGTGAAGCAGCATCATACGGCCAAGCGGATTTTCGAGCGGCTGCGCGACGAACATAGATTTGCGGGCGGCTATACCGTCGTCAATGAGGAGATGGCGCGCCACTCCGAATAAAACTGCGAACGCTTATATCATTGAAATACCTATCTAAAGTCTGACCATGTGATGTGAGATTGTCTTCGGCTTTTCAATCGATGACTGCCGGTTAGTGACGAATCCGCTCTATGGATTATTGTGGTGCGCCGCCAAGCGCGCCCGTTGAAAGCGCGAGCGTCGCGGCAGCGGATAGTGCCGTGCTGTAGGAGTCGCTGCAGGCATCCCTTGCCTGCAAAAGCTGGCTTTCCGCTATCGTCAAATCGGTGATAGAGCCGACCCCGCTACGGTAGGCAGCAAGCGCCGCGTCGAATGTCGTTTGACCAGCGGATGCCAGCGCCTGCGCTGCGTCATAAGTGGAGAGGCTCGTGCGGAGGGCATTGTCGGCGACGGCAATTTGCCGCACGGCCTCCTCGCGGACCTTCTTCAGCCGAAGGTCCGCGTTGTCGACGTCCGCGTGTGCTTGCTGAAGCGCCGCATCGCGGGTTCCGCCGTCGTAGAGTGGGACTGTCACGCCGGCGAAGACAGCCCCGCCAAGGCGATTTCCATTGACACTGATCGTTGGCGCCTGCGGTCCGACCGACGGCAGCAATGTCGATGAAAGATTGTTGGCATTATAGCTGCCGGTGGCCGACACAAAGACCTTCGGCATAAATTCAGCCACGGCCGCGCGTTCGTTCCCAAGGCTTGCCTTTTGTGCGGCATAGGCGCCGAGCACGTCGGGGCGGCGTGCCAAGGACGTCGAAATGATGTTTTCCACCGGCAACGCCATGGCCGGCGATAATTTGCGGCCCGACAGGTCGGCGATCCTGATCTTGGTCAAGGGCGAAATGCCGATCGCCGACACCAGTCCCAAATAGGCGTTTTGAATAGAACCGGTCGTCTGCACGACGGCCAGACGCGCTTGCGCGGTTGCCTGGCGTGCCTGGGCGACTTCCATCGCTGTACCGATGCCGTGGGCTTGCCGATCCTCCGCGGCGGTCTGAACCGCTTGCGCATTTTTCAGGGACTGGCTCGCGGTCGCCGCGCGCGACCGCGCCGCGACATGGCCATAGAATGCGATTGTGACGTCGTAGATGATCTGTTGATGCGCGGATGTGAAAGCAATGTTGGAGATCACAGACGCCTGCTTCGCGGCGTCGACGACAGCGGCGCGTTCACCGAAGTCGAACAGCAGCCATTGGGCGGAAACGGCGGAAATCGTTCCGCTTGCCTGATTGTTCGCGCCCGCGCCAAGGCCGGCGGCCGATGCATGCGACGTGCTGGAGTCAGAGGCGCCAACGACGGTTGCAGACAGTCTTGGAAGAAACGCACTTTCGGCGATGCCGGCGGCAAGCGCGACCTTCCGGGCGTCGTTCCAGGCGATCCGCGTCGTGGCGTTCGATGACTCCGCCAGATCGATCAATTCGGGCAACGTATAGATCTTGGCGTTGTCGATCGGAGGAGGTTGCGAGACCGTCGCCAAGGCCGGATTGGACGGCAATATATATCCCGAGGACGACGCGGTGGTTCCTTGTTCGCCGGCGATGATCTCGCCGTCATGTGACGTGGCCGGCATCCAAGGTCGATCGGGTCGGTCAGGCGCCATATCAAGTGCCGAGGACGCGCAACCGGCCAGCCATGTGGATGCCAGCAATAGGAAAAGCAGAGCGTTACGCCGGCGCATGCATCGAGCTCCTCGGGTCCGCGACGTCAGCGAACAGGCTCTCCAGTCGGGCGAGATGGCCATCGATCATCGCATTGAGGTCAGATGCCGCCTCCGGCTCCCCTGTCGGGAAGGCTCTTTCCGCGTATTCCTGATCTGAAGCGTCAGGAGGAGCATCGGTGCCTGATGCGTGTTCGAGATGATCGGCCAATCGATCAAAACGGGAGGCAAAGGCTTCCAGCGGGGCGCAATTCTGGTTGGCGACCAACAACAATGGCCCCAGAACAGCTGCCATCTCCCCGAGCGCCTGCCGTCGGATTGCGAGCCAGTCTTTCGGAGGACGGACCGAGGACGGCTCATAGCCGGCAATTTCCAGGTCCCGGACGGCTTCGCAGAGCGCGGCATTCACGTCGGTTGACATCGCGCCACGCGACGCGCCGGTCGCAGCCGTCGTCATCTCGCGCAGCCGCCGCAACACTGTGGGAACCGCCGCTGCGACCCTGCGCGTTACGCTGGTTGGTCGGATCGCCGTGAAAACGAGATACATGACCAGAATGCCGAACAGGATACCGATGATCCTGTCCCGTGCCGTGACCATGTCGAAGCCTGGTCCTGCGCCCTGCAAGATGCAGAGAAAAAAGGCAAAACCAACCTGAAATCCGGCGTAGGAGATGCGCGGACCGCCGGCGACGATATAGCCGGATATGACTGTCGCTATGAAGATGACGGTGAGCAACGCTTCGATCGACGTTAAGTCCGGGATCAGCCAGATCATCGTCGCAAGGCCAGCAACGGCGCCGGCAAGGCAGCCGACAATCCGCAAGGTCAGCTTTTCGATGGTTTCAGCCGCTGTTGCGAGCGAGGCGACATAACAGGTGATGAGACAGGTATGAATGCCGGGCCAATCGAGCAGCGTGTAGGTGATGTAACAGACCATCGCCGCAGCGGTCGTCTTGAGCGCGAAGTAGACATGGTCGGAATTTGTGAAGGCATCGGGCGCGAAGAACCCACCCTTTGCCTTCGGCGGAGTGGGTGCTTCGACAGAGGCCGGCGACAGCTCGGTAAAATGAACCAGCGTCTCTTTTAGCTCCCTCAGGATTGCTGCGCCGTCGGACGTCAGATCCCGGCTGAAAGCTTCGTCACGAAGAGAGATTTCAACGGGATAGCCACCGGCACGCAAGATCTCCGCCATCTCGCGGACGACCAATGCCAGATAGTCGCGCAGGTCGGCCGGCCATGCGTCGCCCCGGCGATCGATGAGAGCGACCAGCAGCAGAATGGGCGTGATCGAAGTCGCAGCCTGTTCGAGTGCGACGATATCCGCCGGGGACGAGGTCTGCGCCATCCTTTCCAGCTTCAGCCAGGTCCGGATCTCGGATACGCCTTCGCCCAG
>JARLIW010000149.1 GCA_031291515.1 Beijerinckiaceae bacterium
GAGAACGAGCCCAACCTCGGCCATGTTGCGAGCGGGGCGGTCGCCGCCGCCCGCGAAAATCACGTCGTCCATGCTCGACGCGCGCATGCTCTTGTAGGAGTTTTCGCCCATGACCCAGCGCAGAGCCTCGACAAGATTCGACTTGCCGCACCCATTGGGTCCGATCACGCCGGTCAAGCCCGGCTGAATATGAAATTCGGTATGCTCGACGAAGCTCTTGAAGCCGGTCAAGCGCAGCTTGCTGAATTGCATGGGATCTAACGTGCGCGAAACGTTTGGCGGCGCAAGCGGGAGCAGGGATTTTTCTGTGGGGAAGCGCGGGTGATCCCTAAAGCCAAAGCCGTCAGTGATCCGGAACGGGGAGCGGAGAGCGCGGTTTCAGCCCCGCCGGTTCGTGGCGGCGCGAAAAAGAGCCGCGGGGGTCAAATGCGAATAGCGAACTTCGATGCCCGCGAAGATGATGCCGATCACCTTGCGATCTTGAAGAATTGGTTCGTAAATCGCCAGAATAGGCCGTCCGAAAAGCATCACTTCCCCGCGATACGTCGCGGCGAATTCGAAAATGGCGTCGTAGGCGGGACCATGCGCCAAGGGGGTGCCGATCGCTCGCGTTCCATCGGCGAGTAGGACGTTGGTCGCGACTCTCTTGTCGCCTAGGAAGATCGTCGCGACGCCGGCAAAACGCTGCTTGATCTGATCGACGATCTCGTTGTCTCCGTTGATGAGACGATCGCCGAAAAAGAGTTTTTCCTTGTCGCGCCGGGGCTTTCCGAGAGCGTGAAGATTATCGCGGAGCATAATCAGCTCCGTCTCCAGATTTTCTTGCGCCTCGGATTCCGCTTCGCGCCGGAGCGAGGCCTTCGCGCTCACGACGAGCGGTATTACGATCCAATGGTAGGTCGCCAAGAGGGACCCAAGGACGATAGATAGAAACACAAATGCCCAGACAGGCAGGGCGAATGGCGATTCCTGCGCCGCTTTGGTGGCTTCCACGCCGCCCGGCGCTACTTCGTTGGATTTGGTAACGATGTCGTCGGTGGGAGATCGATGTGGCGCGTAAATGGCGCTCAACCGCTGGAAGGATTCGATCGCCGCCGCTTTGTCATTTTGTTCGACGGCGGGCAGGAATTTCGTTTCCACCTCGGTCCAGAAGCGCAGCGCTTCACCGGGTTTTAAATTTCCGGGAACCGACAAAGGGGCCCAGTTGGCTTTTTGCTCGTCGAAAAATTTCTGAAGTCCGGCGAGGCGCGCCTCGCGGCCGTCGGATGCGCCCCGCGCGGTCAGCAGCTGGCCCGCTTCCCGATAAGCTTCGGTCACGTATTCGGGAGCGGAGTGGATTTTGGCGGACAAGGTCTGGCTGGAAACGGCGGAAGCGCCTTGACTCCATCCAGCCGCGACGGGCGACAGGCCATAAAATGCAACGGCAATGAAAAAGACGCTGAATTTTGGAGCTATAGTATTGAAAGTAAAAGTGTTTGAGGTTGGCATACGAAGGCTCGCCGAAGTCTCGATTCGTCATGGCGACCTTATGTCGAAAGCTCCGCGAAGTTGGATTTACGGCATCGCGATCACCATCCGCGTGAAACTAAGATAAAATCGTGAACAATTTTCTCGGTAATAAACCGCGCGCGCCGCTCGGGTTTTCGTCTTGCCGAGCTGCCGCTTCCGCGAGTTTGCCGGAGCGGGGGGCATCAATTTCGGCGAGCCAACCTATCGAGGCCGCCTGGCGGCCGGAGCAGGCAACAATGCCAATGCTCGGGCCGTTCAAAACCGCTCTTGTTTCCAAGGTGTTAGACCATGGAAACCGGAGCGCGCGGTTGCGAAAAGGGTTGCCGCGCGACCGTGGCGGTGGAAGCCGAAAACCTCCTACCCCTGGTTCTCCACCATCTTCCCCAAGGCCGCCTGCGCCGCCGCGAGTCGCGCGATCGGCACGCGGAACGGCGAGCACGAGACATAGGTCAGACCCACCTGTTCGCAGAAGTGGATCGAGGCGGGGTCGCCGCCATGTTCGCCACAGATGCCGAGCTTGATATCGGGCCGCGTTTGTTGGCCGCGCTCGACCCCGATTTGGACGAGTTCGCCGACGCCCTCGAGGTCGATGGTCACGAATGGATCGGACGGCAGGATGCCCTTGGCGGTATAGGGGCCGAGGAACGAGGCGGCGTCGTCACGAGAGATGCCGAGGCCGGTCTGGGTCAGGTCATTGGTGCCGAACGAGAAAAACTCGGCGGTCTCGGCGATTTCGGCGGCGCGCAGGCACGCGCGCGGCAATTCGATCATCGTCCCGACGTAATAGGGGACGCTCTCGCCGGTCTCGGCCTCGACCGCCTTGGCCATGGCGTCGATCGACGCCTTGACGAGATCGAGTTCCTTCTTGCCGAAGACGAGCGGCACCATGATTTCCGGCGTCACGACCGCGCCGGTCTTTTTCTTGGCGGCGATGGCGCCTTCAAAAATGGCGCGCGCCTGCATTTCCGCGATTTCCGGGAAGGCGATCGCCAGGCGGCAGCCGCGGAAGCCCAGCATCGGGTTGAATTCATGCAGGTCCGAGGCACGCTGGCGCAGCTTGTCCTCGGGGACGCCGAGCGAGGTCGCGACCTCGGCGATTTCCTTGTCCGTATGCGGCAGGAACTCGTGAAGCGGGGGATCGAGCAGCCGGATCGTGACGGGTAGGCCCGACATGATCTCGAACAATTCCGCGAAATCGTCACGCTGGATCGGCAGGAGCTTGGCGAGCGCGTGGCGCCGGCCCGCTTCGTCGCTCGCGAGGATCATTTCGCGCACGGCGACGATCCGGTCGCCGTCGAAGAACATATGTTCGGTGCGGCACAGACCGATGCCTTCCGCGCCGAATTTGCGCGCGACGCGCGCGTCTTGCGGCGTCTCGGCATTGGCGCGCACGCCCATCCGGCGCTTTTTGTCGGCCCATTCCATCAGGGCCGCGAATTCGCCGGACAGTTCGGGCTGCAGCATCGCGATGGCGCCCGCGATCACCTGGCCCGCCGTGCCGTCGACGGTGACGAGATCGCCCTTTTTGAAGGTGACGCCGCCCGAGGTCAGCGTGCCCGCCTTGTAATCCACTTTGACGCCGCCCGCGCCGGACACGCAGGGCTTGCCCATGCCGCGCGCGACCACGGCCGCATGCGAAGTCATGCCGCCGCGCGTGGTGAGAATGCCCTCCGAGGCATGCATGCCATGAATATCCTCGGGGCTCGTCTCGATTCGCACCAAAATGCAGGGGCGTCCGGCCGCCTTGGCCGCTTCGGCGTCGCTCGAATTGAACACGATCTCGCCGCTCGCCGCGCCGGGCGAGGCGGGCAGGCCGGTCGCGATAATCTTGCGGTCCGCTTTCGGATCGATCGTGGGATGCAACAATTGATCGAGCGAAGCGGGGTCGATCCGCATCACGGCCTCGTCGCGGGTGATCAGGCCGTCATTGGCCATTTCGACCGCGATGCGCAGCGAGGCGCGCGTGGTGCGCTTGCCGTTGCGGGTCTGCAGCATCCAGAGCTTGCCGTTCTCGACGGTGAACTCCATGTCCTGCATGTCGCGATAGTGCTTTTCGAGCAATTCGGTGGCGCGGCGGAATTCGGCGAAGACTTCCGGCAAGGCCGTTTCCATCGACGGCTTGTCGGAGCCAGCCTCGATCCGCGCCGCCTCGGTGATGTTTTGCGGCGTGCGAATGCCGGCGACCACGTCCTCGCCTTGGGCGTTGATCAGGAATTCGCCGTAGAGTTCGCGCGCGCCAGTCGAGGGGTTGCGCGTGAAGGCCACGCCGGTCGCCGACGTCTCCCCCATGTTGCCGAAGACCATGGCCTGGACGTTGACCGCGGTGCCCCAATCGGCCGGAATGTTCTGCAGCTTGCGATAGGTGATCGCGCGCGGGTTCATCCACGAGCCGAAGACGGCGCCGATCGCGCCCCAGAGCTGCGCCTTGGGATCTTGCGGAAACGGCGCGCCGAGCGCTTCGAGGACTTTCGCTTTATAGGCCGTGATGATCACTTTCCAATCATCGGCGGTCAGTTCGGTATCGAGCGAATAGCCCTTGCGCTCCTTGAAGCTCTCGAGAATGTCCTCGAAATTGTGGTGGTCGACGTCGAGAACGACGTTCGAATACATCTGGATGAACCGGCGATAGGAATCGTAGGCGAACCGCGCGTTGCCGGATTGGCGGGCCAGCGCCTCGACGGTCTTGTCGGAGAGACCGAGGTTCAACACCGTGTCCATCATGCCGGGCATCGAGGCGCGCGACCCCGACCGCACGGAGACCAGGAGCGGGTTTTCCTCGTCGCCAAAAACGTGGCCCGCGAGTTTGCCGGCCTTTTCGAGAGCGGCATCGACCGCGCTTTCGAGATCGGGCGGGAAGGTCTCGCCGTGGTCGTAGAAATAGGTGCAAACTTCGGTCGTGATCGTGAAGCCGGGCGGGACGGGGAGACCCAGATTCGCCATTTCCGCGAGGTTTGCGCCCTTGCCACCGAGAAGGTTGCGCATTTCGCTCGTGCCTTCGGCCGTTCCGTCGCCGAATTCGTAAACCCACTTCGCCATCGATCGTCGTCCCCAGGGGTCAGCTGATTGCCCGCAGCCGTATGTCGTGAGCGGCGGGGCCGTCATACCGTCTGAAGCGGACTTGTAAAGCCCGCATGCGAAATCCAGCCGGAATCCTTGCCATGCGGACGGGGAAAAGGTCCACAACAAAGACCGACGGAATCATGGCGCAGCGAGGCAAGCACGTTCCGGTCCAGGCGGGCGCGACGATCCCGCGTTGCCCTCGCTAAGCGCCAAGGGTGACTGTTGCGCGAATGCCGCAGATCTTTCCTAACGGTTTGCTAATGCGTTGCCGTAGTCCGCAAAACTCGATATTCAACGCTTTGGTCCGGGTTTTGCCCCTGTTGATCCCGGTCCTGGAGCCGATATTGCCTCGAAATCTGGGGTGTTCCCTCGGGGGCAATTAAATCGAGCGTCGAAAGGCTGGAGCGTCTTTTGAGGCATGACCGGGTCTTTTCCTGGTTTCGAACGTTCTGACACGACGATCTGTTTCGTGTGAGGTCCGGCAAGCCTCGCATGCGTGAATAAGACCAACCAAGAGGCGGCCCGTGACGAAATCCTCGACCCCCCTTCTCGATACCATCTTGACTCCAGCCGATTTGCGGAAGCTTCCGGAGTCGAGCCTGGCCCAAGTGGCGAAGGAACTGCGGACGGAGACGATTGATGCGGTCTCGGTGACGGGCGGCCATCTCGGCGCCGGCCTGGGCGTCGTCGAGCTGACGGTCGCGCTGCATTATGTCTTCGATACACCGGACGACCGTATCATTTGGGATGTCGGGCATCAGGCCTATCCCCATAAGATCCTGACCGGCCGCCGTGATCGCATCCGAACCTTGCGCAAGGCTGGCGGTCTTTCGGGGTTCACCAAGCGTACCGAGAGCGAATATGATCCTTTTGGCGCGGCGCATTCCTCGACCTCGATTTCGGCTGGTCTTGGCATGGCGGTGGCCAACAGCCTGTCCGGCAAAAAGACCTCGAATGTCGTCGCCGTGATCGGCGACGGCTCGATGTCGGCCGGCATGGCCTATGAGGCCATGAACAATGCCGGCGCGATGCATTCGCGCCTCGTCGTCATCCTGAACGACAATGAAATGTCGATCGCGCCGCCGGCCGGCGCGCTGTCGGCCTATCTCGCGCGCCTCGTGTCGGGCGGCGCCTATCGCTCCGTGCGCGAAGCGGCCAAGCAGCTCGGCCGCCACCTCCCCAAATTCGTCTATGACCGCGCCCGCAAGACCGAGGAATTCGCGCGCAATTTCTGGTCGGGCGGCACGATGTTCGAAGAGCTCGGCTTCTATTACGTCGGCCCGATCGACGGCCATAACCTCGACCATTTGCTGCCCGTCCTCAAGAACGTGCGCGACGCGGGCTCAGCTCCGATTCTGGTCCATGTCGTGACGCAGAAGGGCAAGGGCTATGCGCCCGCCGAGGCGTCGACGGAGAAATACCATGCCGTGTCGACGTTCGACGTCGTCACCGGCACGCAGTTCAAGCCCAAGGCCAATGCGCCGTCCTATACCAAGGTGTTCGCGGATGCCCTGATCGACGAGGCGACCCGCGACGACAAGATCGTGGCGATCACCGCCGCCATGCCCAACGGCACCGGGCTCGACCTGTTCGCGAAGACCTTTCCCGACCGGACCTTCGACGTCGGCATCGCCGAACAGCATGCCGTGACCTTCGCCGCCGGTCTCGCGACCGAGGGCTATAAGCCGTTCTGCGCGATTTACTCGACCTTCCTGCAGCGCGCCTATGATCAGGTCGTGCACGATGTCGCGATCCAGAACCTGCCCGTGCGCTTCGCGATCGACCGCGCCGGTCTCGTCGGGGCCGATGGGGCGACCCATGCCGGCTCGTTCGACGTTTCGTTCCTCGGCATCCTCCCCAACATGGTCGTGATGGCGGCCGCCAACGAGGCCGAACTCGTTCATATGGTCGCGACGGCCGTGGCCTATGACGATGGCCCGATCGCCTTCCGCTATCCGCGCGGCGAGGGGATCGGCATCGAAATGCCCGAGCATGGCGAGATTCTCGAGATCGGCAAGGGCCGCATCGTGCGCGAGGGCAAGCAGGTCGCGATCCTGTCCTTCGGCACCCGTCTCGCGGAAGCCCTATTGGCGGCCGAGGACCTCGCGACCTATGGCGTGTCGGTCACCGTCGCCGACGCGCGCTTCGCCAAGCCGCTCGACCTCGAGCTTGTGCGCAAGCTCGCGGCGGAACACGAAGTTCTCATCACGATCGAAGAAGGCTCGATCGGCGGCTTTGGCTCCTTCGTTCAGCAAGCGTTGTCGGAAGACGGCGTGTTCGACGGCACCTCGCAGCATCCGCTCAAATTCCGCTCGATGGTGCTCCCCGACGTGTTCATCGATCACGACAAGCCCGAGAAGCTCTATGCGCAAGCCGGCTTGGACGCCAAGGGCATCGTGAAAAAGGTGCTGGAGACGCTCGGGCATGCCGGGACCCTCAAGGAGGGGCTGCGGGCTTAGGAAAAAAGGTTCCATTTCCTTCTTCCGCTCAAGGGAGAAGGTGGTTCCTCGACGACTGGATGGATGAGAGCGGCGCTAAAAAAGGTGCCGATCTTTGCGCCCGCCACCGTCATGAAACTTAACCGCGAGCCGGCCGTTGTCCGCATGAACCCTCTCAGGCGAAAGCCGTGTCCATGCTCGTCGAACTCAATCCCAGCAAAGTCTGCTTTCTGATCGTCAAGATCCGGGAATTCGATATCCAGGCCGAAGAAAACGAGGGCGGCGGATCGAATGCGACCGACGACGGTTTCGCGGCGGTCTACAATGAAGAAGCCGATGGGTCCGTCCAGAAGGAAGTGGCGCAATTCATCCGCGCCATGGACATCGACGAAAAACGTGAATTGGTCGCCTTGAGTCTCGTCGGACGCGGCGAATTCACGGCTGACGAATGGACCGAAGCCATGGCCGCGGCGGCGTCTCGGCCGGAACTGAGATCGGTCAAAGCGTTTCTCGAGAATCCCGAAATATCGGATGAGCTCGAGGACGGCCTCGACCAACTGGGTCTCTCGTGCGACGATTTCGACGAAGACCGCCTGTGAGCATGTCTTTCAAGCAAAGTTCTTCAATGCCCTCACGTTGAGGAGGCTTCGCCGCCCACGATGGTGTGTGGCAAGCCCTAGTAAAAGGGGCGAAGCCGTCTCGAAACGCGAGGGATTTGCTCGCCCGGAGCGACCCAAACGCTCCCTCGGGGATCGATTCGATTGCGAGATCGAGGGGCCGCCCTCGTCCTTCGAGACGCGCTTCGCGCCCTCAGGATGAGGGCTAATGGGTTGATTTTATGAAGCGAACCATGTCTCAATGCGAGCGGCTGATGCAGAAATCCACGACGTCGTTGAGCGCGGTCTTCCAGGGCGAGGCCTGAAACAATTCGAGCGCGTCGCGGGCCATGGCGCCGTAGTGGCGGGCCCGTTCGATCGTGTCTTCCAAGGCGCGATGGCGCTTCATCGTGGCGACCGCGGTCTCGAGGTCGCCGTCCGCGATCTCGCCCTTTTCGAGCGTGCGGGTCCAAAAGGCGCGCTCTTTTTCCGTTCCGCGCCGGAACGAGAGCACGACCGGCAAGGTGATCTTGCCCTCGCGGAAATCGTCGCCGGCATTCTTGCCGAGCTTCGCGGTCGTGCCGCCGTAATCGAGCGCGTCGTCGATGAGCTGAAAGGCAATGCCGAGATTGAGGCCGTAGCCGCGGCAGGCCGCGATTTCGGCCTTCGGGCGATTGCCGAGGATCGCGCCGACCTCGCAGGCCGCGCCGAACAGAGCGGCGGTCTTGGCGCGGATCACGGCGAGATAATCGTCCTCGCTCGTTTGCGTGTCCTTGGCGGCGGAGAGCTGCATGACCTCGCCCTCGGCGATGATCACGGCGGCCGAGGACAGCACGTCGAGGCAGGGCAGGGAGCCGACTTCCACCATCATCTTAAAGGCTTGGCCGAGCAGGAAATCGCCGACGAGGACGCTGGCCTCGTTGCCCCAGAGCATGCGCGCCGCGAGCTTGCCGCGCCGCATGTCGCTCTCATCGACGACATCGTCGTGCAGCAGCGTGGCGGTGTGCATGAATTCGACCGACGCCGCGAGTTTGACATGGCCGCTGCCTTGATATTCGCACAGCCCCGCCGAGGCGAGCGTCAGCATCGGCCGCAGCCGCTTGCCGCCCGAGGCGATCAGGTGGTGCGCAATATCGGGAATCATCGAGACATGCGACGCGGCGCGCCCGAGGATCGTCTGATCCACCCGCGCCATGTCGGCGGCCACAAGTTCCACCAGGCCCGAGAGAGCCGGTTCGATGCCTTTGTCTTCCAAGGGGATGACGACGCCCAAAATTAAATCTCCGTCGCGATGCATTGATTCGAGGACCGGAGCCGCTTGGGACAACCGCCGCATCTCGGCTCACCCTTGCAGGACGCGCGACCCCATGCAAGATGGAGCCGAGCAGCTTGCGCGAAGGCCGCTCCCGCTTTCTCGCTAAGGATCGGCTTTGGCGAGCGAAACGCTCCGCAATTGCGATAGGAACAAGTTCATCGATTTGCAACGAGATTGATCTTTGTCGCCACGATCGCTGCCCCGGGATAACATTATTCTGGCCACGGACTCCTGATGATTGAACTTCTGCGGACCAACGACCTCGTCCTGATCTCGCGGATCGAGGCTCTGCTCGCCGAGCACGAAATCGACGTGCTCGTTGCCGATCAATATATGAGTGTTATGGAGGGATCGCTGGGCTTTTTGCCGCGCCGGATCCTGATCGGACGCGACGACCTCGGCCGCGTCAGAATGGCGCTGCATAGCGCGGGCTTGCTCGACGAATTGAGCAATGGGTGAAGCGCTCGAGGATGCGGGGCCGCTGACGCGGGATGCGTTCTTTGGAGGACGGTTGGTGCTGCTCCAGCCCGCCAAGGGCCACCGCGCCGGAACCGACGCGGTTTTGCTCGCCGCCTCCGTGCCGGCGGGATTTTCAGGGCTCGTCTACGATGCCGGGGCGGGCGTCGGCACGGCGGGGCTCGGCGTCGCTGGGGCATGCCCCGCGGCGCGCGTCGGCCTGGTCGAGAACGATCTGCTCAGCGCCGAAATCGCGGCCCAAAACATTGTGTTGAATCGGTTGAGCGAGCGGGTCGTGCTCCATGCTTGCGATCTCCTTGACGGCGCAAGCCGGCAGGCGGCGGGGATCTTGGGCCGCGCCGATCTCGTCATGACCAATCCGCCCTTCCACGAGCCCGGCACCGTGCGCGAATCCCCCGACCCGCGCCGCCGCGCCGCCCATGTCGGCGGCGAAGGTGGCCTTGCCGCCTGGATCTCGGCCTGCGTCTCGCTGCTCGGCCCCAAGGGCGCGCTGATTGTGATCCACACGGTCGAGGCCCTGCCGCTGCTGCTGCGCTCGCTCGAACGCGGCCTCGGCGCGGTGACGATCCTGCCGATCCATACCAAAGCCGGCGCGCCCGCCAGGCGCATCCTCGTGCGCGCCGTCCGCGGCAGCCGCGCGCCGCTCGCGATCATGCCGGGGCTGGTGTTGCAGGAGGGTGAGAAGCGGACGGATCTGGCGGAGCGGATCAACCGGGGCGAGGCCGGGGTCGGGTGGTAGCAACCTGGCCTGTTTCCAACGTCAAGCGACGCATTTTGCGCGTCATTAGGACTTTCGTTGGATTCAACGGCTAAGTTATCGCTATCGATTAACCGAATCTTGATGGTCGCCGACGATGACACAACTTCCGCTAGCCGACCGCATCATCGATGGCAGCGCGGAGGCGATCATGGTCACGGATCGCGACAATCGGATCGTCCGCGTCAATCCGGCCTTTACGGCGATCACCGGATATACGGTGGACGAGGCGATCGGGCAGCCGCCCAAATTGCTCAGTTCCGGCAAACATCCCTTGTCGTTTTACCACGACATGTGGTTCGCCCTGAGGGAACGCGGAAGCTGGCAGGGCGAGATTTGGAACAAGCGAAAGTCGGGCGAGATTTATCCCGAATGGGTTTCGATCAACCTTCTCTATGACGAGCAGGGCGCGGTCACGCACCATGTCGCTTTTTTCTCGGACATCAGCCTACAGAAAGAGGGTCATGCGAAAATACAGCGCATGGCCCACTACGATTCGCTGACAGGGCTCGGCAACCGCTTGCTCATGCGCGACCGGCTGAACCAGGCGATCGCGACGGCCAGGCGATCGAAGCACCATGTCGCGGTGCTGTTCATCGATTTCGATGGCTTCAAACAGGTCAATGATCGTTTCGGACACAAGGTCGGGGATCGTCTTTTGGTCATGGCCGCGTCGCGGATGGCCGATGTGGTCAGGTTGGACGATATGCTGTTTCGCCAGGGTGGCGACGAATTCGTCGTCATCTTGTCCGAAATCAAACATCCCGACAGCGTCGCCCTGGTGGCCAACCGGCTGATCCGCGAAATATCGAAACCCTACAAACTCCTCGACCATCAGGCTGAAATCGGCGCCTCGATCGGTATCGCGATGTATCCGGAGGATGGCCTCGAGATCGAGCCTCTTCTCGATGCCGCCGATACCGCGATGTACAAGGCTAAAAAGACCGGCCGCGGGCGGTTCTGCCGCGGCGACGCCTCCTGGAAGCTGGCCGGGGCTGTGTGAGCGGCATCGTCCTTCTCCCGCGAGCGGGAGAAGGTGTCGCGGCGGAGCCGTGACGGATGAGGGTGTTCCAAACCCGATGAGCTTACCACTTTATGACCGGAAGATTGCAGCTGCGGCCGGCCC
>JARLIW010000150.1 GCA_031291515.1 Beijerinckiaceae bacterium
AAAGGCGCCTGGACCCATTCGGTCCGACGTAACTTCATGACGCGGAGACTACCATGGCTGGAACATTTGGGGCCACGTCGACGACGGACGACGTGCTCGCGGGCGTCGACCTGAGCGGCAAGCGAATCCTCGTCACCGGCGTGTCGGCCGGGCTCGGTGTCGAAACCGTGCGTGCCCTGATTGCTCACGGAGCGCGGGTTGTCGGCGCCGCGCGGGACTTGAAGAAGGCCGAGGCCGCGACCCGCGAGCTTCGCGACGAAGCGAGGAACGGCGGTGGTCTGGAACTGGTCGAGCTCGATCTCGCGTCGCTGGCCAGCGTACGCGACTGCGCCGATGCGCTGGTATGGGAAAGCAAGCCTTTCGATCTCGTCATCGCGAATGCCGGTGTCATGGCGTGCCCGAAGAGCAAGACCTCCGATGGTTTCGAAACACAGTTTGGCACCAATCACCTCGGTCACTTCGTTCTCGTCAATCGTATCGCCGCGTTGCTGAAGCCCGGCGCGCGCCTGGTCAATCTGTCATCCGCGGGGCACCGGTTTTCCGACGTCGATCTCGACGATCCGAACTTCGAACACACGGACTATACCGAATTCGGGGCCTATGGCCGCTCGAAGACCGCCAACATTCTGTTCGCGGTCGAGTTCGACAGACGGCACAAGGCGAATGGCGTGCGCGCGACGGCCGTGCATCCTGGGGGCATTCGTACCGAGTTGGGTCGCCATATGACGCCCGCCGCCGTCCAGCGGATGCTCGACCAGGTCAACGCGGCCAATGCGGCGGCCGGCGCGCCGGCCTTCAGTTGGAAAACCATCCCGCAAGGCGCGGCGACCTCGGTCTGGGCTGGCGTCGTTGCCAGTCCCGATCAAGTCGGCGGGCTTTATTGCGAGGACTGCCATGTCGCGGAGCTTAGCGAAGGCGAGAGTATCCGCACCGGCGTTCGCGCCTATGCGCTCGATCCCGAGCGCGCCATGGCGCTCTGGGCCAAGAGCGAGGAAATGGTGGGCGAGCGGTTCTGACGTCCGGCCCGCGGGCTATCGCTCGGCCCGTTCTGGCCCATGGAAAGCCGCCTTCACCGCCATGAGCCTTGCGAACCAGGGCCTCATCCGCGCCAAGGCGTCGTTCACCTCCGCCGTCGAGACGGCGAAGCTGAAACGCATGAAGCGACGGCCGTTGACGGGATCGAAATCGATTCCCGGCGCGGTCGCGACGCCGGTGTCGCGCAGGAGCCGCTCGCAAAAAGCGAAGCTGTCATCGGTGAGATGGCCGATATCGGCATAGACGTAGAAGGCGCCGTCGGGCGGGGCGATCGAGGCGAGGCCGAAGGCGGGCAGGGCGTCGAGCATCAGCGCGCGGTTGGTCTTATAGACCTCGACGTGACGCCGCAATTCGGCCTCGCAGTCGAACGCCGCGAGCGCCGCGTGCTGGCTCAGTGACGGCGCGGTCAGGAAGAAATTCGCGGCATAGGCGCGGGCGCGGCTCACGAGATCGTCGGGGCAAATCAACCAGCCCAAGCGCCACCCCGCCATCGAATAATATTTGGAGAAACTGTTGAGCACCAAAGCATTGGGCTCGAATTCGAGCATCGAGCGCGTCGGCTCGCCATAGCTGATGCCGTGATAGATCTCGTCCGAGATAAGGCGGATGTCGCGCGCGCGGCAGACCTCCGCGATGGCGCGCAGCTCGCCGGCCGGAATGATCGTGCCGGTCGGATTGGCGGGGCTCGCGACAATGACGCCGGCCGGCGCTGGATCGAGCTGGGCCAGATGGTTTGCCGTCAACTGAAACCGCGTCTCCGCTCCGCAGTCAATTTCGAGCGGCGTCATGTGGAGGCCGCGCGCGACATTGCGGTAGGCGACGTAATTGGGCCGCGCCATGGCGATCGTGTCGCCGGGCTTGAACGAGGCGGCCAGGGCGAGAACGAGCGCGGGCGAGGCGCCGGCCGTGATCAAGATTCGGCTCGGATCGATCGCGACGCCGTGGTCGCGCAGATAACGCGCGGCGATCTTCTCCTTGAGGGGCGCGCTCTCCCAATAGCCCAGGGGCTCGCGGTCGAGCACGCGATGCGCGGCCGCGATGGCGGCGCTCGGCGCGCCGGTCGAGGGCTGGCCGAATTCCATGTGGATGATCGACCGCCCCTCCGCCTTCAAACGATGCGCGAGCTGGCCGATGGCGATGGCGTGAAACGGTTCGATCTCGTCGGACATCAGCTTGTCACGCTCCCGAATTGCGCTTCGTTCAAACGCCGGTAGGCGCCGGGACGCGCGAGCAGTTCGTCGTGGCGTCCCTGTTCGACGATGGCGCCGCGATCGACCACGACGATCCGATCGGCATTGACGATGGTCGCGAGCCGGTGCGCGATCACCAAGGTCGTGCGGCCTTGTGAGAGCTCCTCGAGCGCAAGCTGGATCGCGCGTTCGGTCTCGGTGTCGAGCGCCGAGGTGGCTTCGTCCAAGATCAGGATCGGCGGGTTTTTGAGAAACATTCGGGCGATCGCGAGGCGTTGCTTCTGGCCGCCGGAGAGTTTGACGCCACGCTCGCCGATGATCGTGTCGAGCCCGGCGGGCAGGCCCGCGATCACGTCGTCGAGCCGGGCGCGCCGCGCCGCGTCCCAAATCTCGGCTTCGTTCGCCTCGAGCCGTCCATAGGCGATGTTTTCGCGGATCGAGCCCGCGAACAGAAACACGTCTTGCTGCACGATGCCGATCTGGCCGCGCAGGCTCTGCAAGGTCATGTCGCGGATATCGATTCCATCGATGCTGATGGCGCCCGCGCCGATCTCGTAGAAGCGTGGCAACAGCGAGCAGATCGTGGTCTTGCCGCCCCCCGACGGCCCGACGAAGGCGACGGTTTCGCCGGGCGCGATGGCGAGATCGAGATCGCGCAGCACGTCGCGGCCGCGACTATAGCCGAAGGTCACCTTGGCATAGCGGATCGCGCCCTTGAGCGGCGGCGCGACGCGGGCGCCGGGCCGGTCCGCGATATCGGGCCGCGTGTCGAGAAAGGCGGTGTAGCGTTTGAAGCCCGCGATCCCCTTGGGATAGGTCTCCATCACCGAATTGATCTTTTCGATCGGCCGGAAGAACACGCCGACCAACAGCAGAAAGGCGACGAAGCCGCCCGCGCTCAACTGGCCCTCGAGCACGAAATAGCTGCCGGCGACGAGAACGACCATCTGGATCACCCGCATGCCGAGATAATTCAGCGAGGCCGAGGCCGTCATGATGCGATAGGCGCGCATCTTGGCGCCGCGATAGTTCTCGTTGTCGTGGGCGAACAGGCGCCGCTCGTGGTCTTCGTTGGCGAAGGCCTGGACGACGCGGATGCCGCCGACATTCTCCTCGATGCGGGCGTTGAAATCGCCCACTCGGTCGTAAATGCCGCGCCACGTCGTGGTCATTCGGTTGCCGTAGCGCACGGTGATCCAGGCGATCACGGGCACCACCACCGCCGCGATGCAGGCAAGCTCGGCCTTGACCGCGAACATCAGCGCGAAGGCGCCCAGTAAGGTCATGATCGCGATGAAGACGTCTTCGGGACCGTGATGCGCGACCTCGCCGATCTCGTCGAGATCCTTGGTCAGCCGGGCGACGAGATGGCCGGTCTTCTGGTTGTCGAAAAAGCCGAACGAGAGCTTTTGCAGATGATCGAAGGCTTTGCGCCGCATCTCCGTCTCGATGTTCACGCCGAGCATGTGCCCCCAATAGGTCACGACGGCCATCAGTCCGGTGTTGAGCACATAGATCGCGAGAAGTCCGCCCGACGCGCCCGCGATCAACGTCCATTGGCCCGAGGGCAAGAGCGTGTCAATGAACAGGCGGACCGCGATGGGAAAGCCGAGTTCCAGCAGGCCCGAGAGGACCGCGCAGGAAAAATCGAGCAGGAACAGGCGCCGGTAGGGCCGGTAATAGGCGAGGAATCGCTTTAGGGAAGGGGGCATGGGGCGAGTTTAAGCGGGATCGGCGCCGGGGTCCAACGCGCAAAATCCCTGGGCAAACCACCGTGGCACGACTAGGCTCCAAATGGCTTGTTCGGAGGCGTAAAGATCATGCCAAAGGTCGTTTATCTCGCGGGTCCGGATGTGTTTTTGCCCGATGCGCGCGCGCATGCGGCGCGGAAGGTGGAAATTTGCGCCAGATATGGCCTGCGCGGATGGCCACCGCTCAGCGAAGAGGGCGGGGACCTCGCCGCCGAGCCGAGCTTCGAGGCGTGGCGGGTGATCTATGACCGGAACCTCGCCGCGATGGAGTCGAGCGACGTGATCATCGCCAATCTCACGCCGTTTGGCGGCGCCTCCGCCGATGCCGGCACGTTGATCGAGGTGGGGTGGTTTCTCGGGCGCGACAGACCGGTGTTTGGCTATTCCAACGCGCGCGCGGGTTTTAGCGAGAGGACGCGCGAGCATCTCGCTCTGACCGGGACGGCCGGGCAGGGGCTTCTCGTCGAGAGTTTTGGTCTGCCCGATAATCTAATGATCGCGGGCGCGGTCTGGAGCGGCGGCTACCCCATCTTTCTGCCCCAGGACGACGACCGACGGGGCCTCGACGCGCTCGACGTCTTCGAGGCCTGCGTCAAGGCGGCGGCGGAGCTGTTGGCGGAAGAATAGAAGTTAATTAGCTGCCCGCTGCGTAGCGCAATGCTTGTAGGATGTCCTCTCGCTCGAGATAGGGATAGTCCGCGAGGATTTCATCGATCCCGTGGCCTGCGCCGATCTGACCGACGATCATACCAACGGTAACTCGCATGCCTCGGATGCAGGCTTTGCCGCCCATCACTTCCGCTTGTTGGGTGATGCGATCAAGTTGTCCCACGCATCTCTCCTTATCGAAACTCGATGAATTGATAAACGAACGACAATAGCGCTTCCTGGATTATTTTCGAGAACAATAAACCTCGCGCTCTTGCCCCTCAAACCCCCGCGAGCAAGCCATCCTCGAACCATGAGCGCCCGTCGCGTTCCATCAAGGCGATCGCGGCCGACGGGCCCCAGGTTCCGGCGGCATAATGGACCGGGCGCAGGGACTGCTCGAGCCAGCCGGCGTGGATCGGCTCGATCCAGCGCCACGAGGCCTCGACTTCGTCGCGGCGCATGAACAGCGTGGGATCGCCGCGAATGACGTCGGTGAGCAAGCGCTCGTAGGC
>JARLIW010000151.1 GCA_031291515.1 Beijerinckiaceae bacterium
CCTCGTCGGTCATGACCGCGGCGCGCGCGTCGCCTACCGGCTCGCCTTCGACGAACCGGGACGCCTCGAGAAACTCGTCACCGTGGATGTCGTGCCGACCGCCGCGATGTTCGATTCGATGAACGCCAAAAGCGCGCTCAACAAATATCACTGGCTGTTTCTCGCCCAGGCCGCACCGTTCCCCGAGACGATGATCGGCCATTCCGCGCTTTATTTCCTCGAACATACCTTGGCGAGCTGGACCGCGACGAAGGATCTCTCGGCCTTCGACGCCCGCGCGCTCGATCACTACCGCGCCGCCTTTAACGAACCGTCGCGGATTCACGCGACCTGCGAAGATTACCGCGCCGGCGCGACGCTCGACCGGGCCGATGACGAAGCCGACCGCGAGGCCCAACACAAAATCGCGGTGCCCCAGCTCGCGCTCTGGGGCTCTCTCGGCATCCCGGCGACGGGCGTGTCGCCGCTGGACATTTGGAAAAACTGGTCACGCGACGTCGAGGGCCATGCCATCGAAAGCGGGCATTTCGTGCCGGAAGAGAACCCGCAAGCCCTAATCGAGGCCCTCCTGACGTTTTTATAAACCCGTTTAGAATAAAATTCTAAGAATCTGCCTGGCGCGCTTTTAAAATTCCGTCATATTCAGAAATATAGCAAATCTATCCAATGGGTTGACTAAAGGGCATTGGTTGCGGCTAATGTTTGCTCATTCTTGGAACAGACGGCATCATGTTGGATTGGCACCATATTAACTGGCTCTACTCCCTTTCGGGCTTTTTCGTCGGAATCCTCGTGGGGTTGACGGGGGTCGGGGGCGGCTCGCTGATGACGCCTCTCCTGGTTCTGTTGTTCGGCATCGCGCCGGGAACGGCCGTCGGCACGGATCTGCTGTATGCCGCCATTACCAAAAGCAGCGGCGTGCTGGTTCACGGCTTCCATAAGACCATCGATTGGCGGATTGTCCGGCGGCTCGCGACTGGCAGCGTGCCCGCGACCATTTTGACCATTTTCGTGCTGAGCCGCCTTGGCGTCGACAGCGGCCACTCGGGCCATAGCCTGATATCGACGACCCTTGGCGTCGCGCTTGTCCTGACCGCCATCTCGATCGTCTTCCGCAAGCAGATTTTGATCAAACTCGCGCCTTTCGTCGACGGGCTCAGCGACAAAAGCCGGCTCACGCTCACCATCGTGCTCGGATTCGTTCTCGGCGTGTTCGTCTCGATCTCTTCGGTCGGAGCGGGCGCGATCGGCGTCACGGTTTTGATCTTGCTCTATCCGGCGCTGCCGGCGGTGCGCATCGTCGGCGCCGACATCGCGCATGCGGTGCCCCTTACGCTGATCGCCGGCGCCGGCCATTGGTTTCTCGGCACGGTGAATTGGGAAATTCTGTTTTCGCTGATCATTGGATCCGTGCCGGGCATCATGATCTCGAGCCATCTCGCCTCACGCGTCCCCGACCACATCCTCCGGCCGCTGCTCGCCGGAACCCTGGCGGTTGTGGGATTACGGCTCGCGATCTAGACTGGCCCAACGCGGCGCAAGCCGTTTCCCAAGGCAAACGTCGTGATTTGCCGAGGCGGCTCGAGTCCGGCGCCATGACAAGATCGAAGCCAACCGCCGCCCTCCCCTTCGCGGACGGTCTCGCCACCCTCGACCGTGAGCCGATCGTGATTCCGGGATCGCGCGGCAAGGCGGTGATGCTGCTCGTCGCCTGCGTGGGGTTCGTGATGCTTGGCCTGGTGGCCATCGTCAAAGGCGAGGATGACGTCCTTTCGATGGGGCTTCCCGCCGCGCTGATTTTTGGCTTGGGCGGGCTCATCGCCATCCTGCAAATTGTTCGGCCGCCGGTCATGACCCTGACGATGGACGGCGTGAGCGTGAAAACCATTTTCAAGACCTGGAGCGTGCGCTGGGATCAGGTCGAGGAGTTTTTCGTCTATAAAGCCCGCAATGTGAATCAAGCGGCGGGCTATGCCATGGGCACGACCGAGATGGCCGCCTTCAACTGGACCGCGCCGGTCGCCGCCGGAAAGCGCGGGCTGTTGTCGGGCAAGAAGGCCGCCGATGGCGGCTTCGGGCCGGGCTGGACCGTTTCCGCCGCCGATCTGGTGAGCTTGCTCAATGCCGCGAAGACGCGGGCGCTGGGGCGCGAGATGGCGGGGTAATGGGGACGGCCATCCCGACAGGTCTCCTCCTTTGCGAAACGCGGGGCTGCCCGGGAAAATTCGCGGCGTGAACCTGAAACATCCATGTTCACTCGAACGCCTGCCAGAGGCTTCGCGACGCGGGTCGCGGTCCGTCCCATTGATCGCTTGGTGGCAAGTCTGCTCCCGGACTTTTGCCTGTCAAGGATTGACCAGCGGAGCTGGCGCCCCTTCGGGGCGTCCTTGACAGGCGAAAGTCCGGGAGCGAGGGTCAGCCAAGCCATCAATGGGTTTTCGTGCGCTTTCGCGCCTCGCCGCCACGGCGTTTCGCAATCTCGTCAACCAGGTCCCGCTTATTAAAGCCATGAAAGACATGGATAGCGGGAGCTTACCGAACGCTCGCCGAGAGATCCATGCGCGCCCAGAGATCGCGGGACCGCCCTCGTGCTTCGAGACGCCGCGCCTCCGGCGCGCTCCTCAGCATGAGGGCTACTTGGTTGATTTAACTAATAATTGAGGTTTGCGGGCATTCTTTGGGAACCTCCCCTCACCGCCGCTCCGCGAAAAATCGCCGCAGCAGCGCGCTCGCCTCGCTCTCCCGAAACCCGCCGTAGGCTTCCGGCGCGTGGTGGCAGGTCGGCTGGCTAAAAAACCGCGGGCCATGCTCGACCGCGCCGCCCTTCGGATCGCCGCAGCCCCAATAGAGCCGGCGGATGCGCGCGAACGAAATCGCCCCCGCGCACATGGCGCAGGGTTCCAGCGTCACATGCAGATCGCAGCCGGTCAGCCGCTCTGAACCGAGGACCTCGCAGGCGGCGCGAATCGCGAGAATTTCGGCATGGGCGGTCGGATCGCGGTCTTCCAACGTGCGATTTCCGGCCGCCGCGACGACCTGCCCATCGCGGGTGACGACGGCCCCGACCGGCACTTCGCCACGGGCGAAGGCGGCCTCGGCTTCCTGCAGCGCCAGAGCCATCGGCGCCTCGTTCGAAAAGTTTTTCATGAAATCGCTCGACCCGGCGCCGGAATAGTCCCTTTTCCCTGATCTCTCTGATATCAGGAGCTATGACAAGAAACGAGCATGACGGGCAAAAACGCGGCGGCACCAGCCCGCGCCGCACTTCCACGGCCAAATCCGCCGCCAAACCCCGCGCGGCGAAATCCGCCCCCGTTGCCGAGACGGATGAAGCCAAGGGCGGCCGCCAGCGCATTGCCAAACTGATCGCCCGCGCCGGGCTGTGCTCGCGCCGCGACGCCGAGGCCTGGATCATCGACGGCCGCGTCAGCGTGAACGGCGAGGTGTTGACCAGCCCCGCGATCGACGTCGGCGACGCGGATCTGATCCTGGTCGATGGCGAGCCGCTGCCCGCCGCGGACAAAACCCGGCTGTTCCTGTTCCACAAGCCCAAGGGCCTGATCACCAGCGATCACGACCCCGAGGGCCGCGAAACGATCTTCGACCATCTGCGCGAACATTGGCCAGACGGGCCGCGCGTCGTCACCATCGGGCGGCTCGACATCAACACCGAAGGTCTGTTGCTGCTGACCAACGACGGCGGGCTCGCCCGCGTGCTCGAATTGCCAGCGACCGGTTGGGTCCGGCGCTATCGCGTCCGGGCCAAGGGCGAAACGGACCAGGCTGTCCTCGACAGATTACTCGAGGGCGTGACGATCGAGGGGATCGAATATGCCGGGATCGAAGCCAAGCTCGACCGAGTCCAAGGCGCCAATTGCTGGCTGACCATGGGCCTGCGCGAAGGCAAGAACCGTGAGGTCAAGCGCGTGCTCGAACATATCGGGCTCGAAGTGAACCGGCTGATCCGTCTCTCGTTCGGGCCGTTCCAACTGCTCGATCTTCCCGAGGGCCAGGTCGAAGAGGTGAAGACCCGCATTCTGCGCGACCAGCTTGGCCCGACGCTCGCCGCGCAAGCCGGCGTCGATTTTAGCGAGCCCGAGCCGCTCGCGCCGATCGTCGCGGCACCCGTCCGCGAGACGATCAAAGGCCGCAAGGACCGCACGGAACGGCCAAGCCGCGCCCCGGCGAAAGAAGCACCCGCGCCGCGCGGCCGCAATTTCCGCGACCGGGAGCGGGACGTCGAACCGGCGGCCGCGCCGCAAATCCGCGAACGGCCGGTGAGTGGCCCGCGCAAACATGTCTCGACGCTGCGCGCGGAAACCGCGACATCGCGCGGTCCGCGCAAACGAACGGAGCGGACCGAAACCTCCGACAGCAAGCGCCGCGTCGTGACCGTCGAACGATTGGTCTCCACGGAGCCCGCGCGCGCGCCAAGAGGCCGGCCCGACCGGCGGGAGCGGAGCGAACCCGCGCGGCGCGAGCGAGGCGAGGCGCCTTCGTTTACGCGGCGGGAACGGCCTGAATCAGCCCCACGGCGCGAGCGAACAGAATCAGCTCCCCGACGCGAACGGAGCGAATCCGCCCCGCGGCGGGAACGGAGCGAATCCGCCCCGCGGCGGGAACGGACAGACTCAGCCCCGCGGCGTGAGCGAGCAGAATCAGCCCCGCGGCGTGAGCGAACAGAATCAGCTCCCCGACGTGAACGGAGCGAATCCGCCCCGCGGCGGGAACGGACAGACACAGCCCCACGGCGCGAGCGGAATGACGCGCCTCCCCGGCGGGAACGGAGTGAAGCGCCCGCCCGGCGAGAGCGCGGTGAATCCCCCGCGCGGCGCGAATGGAGCGACGCGCCCGCGCGGCGCGAGCGCAGCGATGCACCGACCCCAGGATTCAAGAAGCCCTATGTCAAGGCGGGCGGCGCGAGCCAATCCGCTCTCGGCAAACGCGAGCGGATCGCGCGAAGCGGTGGCGCGCTGGCCGAACCTCGCGCGCCGCGCAACCGGGCCGAACGCAGCTTTTCCGACAATCGCGCGGCCCGTTCCGAAGAACGCGCCACGCGCCGGGACGCCACCGAGGGGAGCGAAACGAGAGCCCCGCGCCGCGACAGCGCCGACGCGCCGCGCGCGCGGTCCTCGAAACCCTACGCCGCAAAAGAATCGTCGAGCCGAGGATCGGGCGAGCGCTCCACGGGACGTCCCGCCACGGGTCGCGCGCCCAAGCGCGAGTCCCACGGCAAGAACTTCGGCGGCAAACCAAGCGGCCGGTCAGCGGGAGACCGGCCGGCACGCGGCGGCGGCAAGAGCTTCGGCGAGCGTCCCGCGCGGCCGCGCGGCGACGCGCCGGGACGACCGCCACGCGGCGCGGGGCCGAGCGGCACTTCGAAACGCCCACCGCGCGGCGGCAAGCCGGATGGCGGTGCACGGCCACCGCGCCGACCGCGCGGCTAAAGGCCCATGCGGATCGTCGGTGGCCGCTTTGGCGGCAGACCCTTGCGCGGCCCGTCCTCGGACCGGATTCGTCCGACCTCGGACCGGCTGCGCGAATCGCTATTCAACATTCTCGAACACGGGTTCGCCGATCCAATTCCGGGCGCGCGGGTGATTGATCTGTTCGCGGGCACTGGCGCGCTCGCGCTCGAAGCTTTGTCGCGCGGCGCCGTCTTCGCGCTGATGGTCGATGAAGGCGCGGAGGCGCGCGCGCTCATCCGCGCCAATGTCGAGGCTCTCGGCGCCGGCGGCGAAACCCGCGTCTTTCGTCGCGACGCGCGCAAATTGGGCGCCGCGCCAGCGGGCGAACCTTTCGCTGTCGCGTTCCTCGATCCGCCCTATGGCAAGGGCTTGGCGGAGCCCGCGCTCGTTTCTTTACATGCCGGCGGCTGGCTCGCATCCGGCGCGATCGTCGTCGTGGAAGAAGCCGCCAGCTCAGGATTCGAACCGCCGGACGGATTCGCCTTGGCCGAGCGGCGCGATTTCGGCGAGACCGCCATTTTCTTTCTAAGCCACATCTGAACGGCTCCCGAAAGGTTGCAAATCATACGAATTGGGATGAGACGCCGCCTACGGGTGGCCCGGCTCGTTCGAGCCAGGCCACTTGATCATGTGTTTTCCCTAAAACGATTATGGCAGCAGAACCGTATTGACGACGTGGATCACGCCGTTGGACTGCATGACATTCGGAATCGTCACGGTGGCGACATCGCCCTTGGTGTCGATGACCGCGATATGGCCGGCTCGCTCCTCAACAGTCAGCGGCTCGCCTTCGACGGTCGTCAGCGTCGCCTTGCCGCCGCCTTCCCTGACCATCCGCGAGAGATCCTTAGCCGTCAGCGTGCCGGCCACGACATGATAGGTCAAGACGCCCTTGAGCTGCGCGAGTTCCTCCGGCTTCAACAGCCCTTCGACCGTGCCGGGCGGCAATTTCTTGAACGCCGCATTGGTTGGTGCAAAAACCGTGAACGGACCGGGGCTCGCCAGCGTATCAACAAGGCCAGCGGCCTTCACAGCGGCGACGAGCGTCGTGTGGTCCTTCGAATGCACCGCGTTCTCGACGATATTCTTGCTCTGATACATCGGCGCGCCGCCGACCATCGGATTGGCTCGCGCCACGCCGGTGAGAGCAGCCAAGGCCACGCCCGCGAGTACGATATTCTTGATTGTCATGTGCTTCCTCCAGTGAAAGTGGGTCATCGCCCTCTTCACTGGGGACTTACGGACGGTTTGCAACAAAGGTTTCAGAAAAGTGAGCATCACGCGCGGCGAAAAAAATCCACACCTGAATAGTAGTTTGTGATCTCACTTGTTTTGTCTTGTTTACCCCTTCGCCCGCGTCCCGATGTCGCGGCGGTAATAAGCGTCGTCCCAGATAATCTTTTCGGCGGCGGCATAAGCCCGGTCCCGCGCTTGCGCGATCGTCGCGCCGAGACCCGTCACATTCAGCACGCGCCCGCCGTTCGCGGCGAGGTCCGCGCCCACGCGTGTCGTCCCGGCATGGGTCACGATCACATGCGCGCCCGCGGCGGCCTCGAGCCCGGTGATGAGGCCGCCCTTGCGCGGCGCGTCGGGATAGCCCTTCGCGGCAAGGACGATGGTCAAGGCGGCCTCGTCCGAGAAGCGCGGCCTGTCCGTGCCCATCCGCCCCTCGGCGCAGGCGAGCAGAAGCGCGAGAAAATCGTCTTGCAAGCGCGGCAGCATGACCTGCGTCTCGGGATCGCCAAACCGGGTGTTGAATTCGATCAGTTGGGGGCCATCCGGGCCGATCATCAGCCCCGCGAACAGCACCCCTTTGAACGGCGTGCCCGCCGCCGCCATGCCGTCGAGCGTGGGCTGGATGATCTCGGCCATCACACGCTCCTCGCCGGCCGCGTCCAAGATCGGAGCGGGCGAATAGGCGCCCATGCCGCCGGTATTCGGCCCGGTATCGCCGTCGCCCAATCTTTTATGGTCCTGCGCCGAGGCGAAGGGCACCGCGCGACGTCCGTCGCAGAGCGCGAAAAACGAGACTTCCTCGCCTTCGAGCACCGCCTCGATCACGACGCTGGCGCCCGCCGCGCCAAAGGCCCCGCCGAAAATTTTGTCGATCGCGGCATAGGCCTCGTCCACGGTCGCGGCAACGGTGACGCCCTTGCCCGCCGCCAACCCGTCGGCCTTGACGACGATCGGCGCGCCCCGCGCCGCGACATAGGCGCGCGCCTCGACGGCCGTCGTAAACATCCCATAGGCGGCGGTCGGGATATTATGTTTGGCGCACAGCGCCTTGGTGAACCCCTTCGAGGCTTCGAGCCGCGCGGCGGCCTTCGTGGGGCCAAAGGCCTTGATGCCCGCGGCGTCGAGCGCGTCGATAATCCCCGAAGCGAGCGGCGCTTCCGGGCCGACGACGACAAAGTCGATCTTTTCGGCCCGGCACGCCGCGATCACGGCGGCATGATCGTCCGGATCGAGCGGCAGCAACCGCGCCACGCTCGCGATGCCGGGATTGCCGGGCGCGGCAAATAAAGTCCCGAGCAAGGGGCTCTTGGCAAGCGCCAAGGCCATCGCATGTTCGCGTCCGCCGGAGCCGAGGAGAAGTACGTTCACGGGGGGCCTTTTCGTTGAGCGGAGCGGCAAAGGGGAGTCCTGCCCCCCTCATACCTCCAAGCTATCGCCGGCCAAACAGCTTTTCGATGTCGGCGAGCTTCAGTTCCACATAAGTCGGCCGGCCGTGGTTGCATTGGCCCGACCCCGGCGTGCGCTCCATCTCGCGCAGCAGCGCGTTCATCTCGTCGCCATTGAGGCGGCGTCCCGCGCGGACCGAGTGATGGCAGGCGAGCGTCGCGAGCACATGGTCGAGCTTGCGCTCCAGGCTCGCGGTCCCGGCTTCGTCCTCGCGCAGGCCCGAGGCGAGATCGCGTAGCAGCGTGCCGGCATCGAGCTTGGCCAGGCTCGACGGCGTCTCGCGCAACATCACCGCGCCGGGGCCGAAACTCTCGACCACGAGACCCAGGGTCATGAGCAAGGGCGCGGCCTCAACGAGACGCTCGACGTCGCGATCGTCCATTTCGACCACGGCGGGGATCAGCAACGCCTGGCGCTCGATCCCGGTGGCGGCGCGCGCGGCCTTTAGGCGCTCATAGACGAGCCGTTCGTGGGCGGCATGCTGATCGACGATGACGACGCCATCGCGCGTCTGCGCGAGTATATAAGTATCGTGGACTTGCGCGCGGGCCGCCCCGAGCGGCGCCGCGACGGCTTCGGGCGCGAGCGGAGCCTCACCCGCGCGGGCA
>JARLIW010000152.1 GCA_031291515.1 Beijerinckiaceae bacterium
TAATAGGGCTTGATGCGAAGCTCGACGAAGGCGCGCATCAAATCGCTCAAGGTCTCGACATCGTCGTTGACGCCCTTCAGCAGCACGCTTTGGCTGACGAGCACGAATCCGGCGTCGTGGAGCCGTCCGCATGCGGCCCGCGCCGCGGGCGTCAACTCGCGGGCATGATTGGCGTGGATCGCGACATAGACGGTTTTGCCGGCGCCGCGCAGCGCCTCGATCAAAGCCGGGGTGATCGCGGCGGGATCGGCCACGGGAAGGCGCGTGTGCACGCGTAAAATCTTGACATGGGCGATCTCCGCGAGCCGCGCCGCGACGTCGCCAAGCCTTCGCGGCGAGGCCGCCAACGGGTCGCCGCCGGTCAGGATCACCTCCCAGATCGCGGGATTCGCCGCGACATAGGCCATCGCTTTGTCGAGCGCTGGCGGCGAGAGCGCATTGGCCTGCCCCGGCCCGACCGTCTCGCGGCGGAAGCAAAACCGGCAATAAACCGCGCAGACCTGGACTAGCTTGAGCAGAACCCGGTCGGGATAGCGGTGGACAATCCCCTCGCACGGACTATGCGCGTCGTCGCCGATCGGATCGAACAGCTCGGCGGCCGTCGTCGTCAGCTCGCGAAGATCAGGCAGGAATTGCAAGGCGATCGGGTCGGCGGGATCGGCGGGATCGATCAGCGCGGCCACGTCGGGCGTCACCGCGATCGCATAATGCCGGGCGACGTCGCGCGCGGCGGGCACCGCGTCTTCGCGAATCAACCCCGCTCCCGCCAAGGCCTCGGCATCCCGCAACACCGCTTTGCTCACGCGCCGCGCTCCGCGACGGGCGCAAACAGCACATCCTCGATCCGCCGCGCGCCCGACATCAACATCACGAGCCGGTCGAAGCCGAGCGCGATGCCCGCGCATTCCGGCATGAGCGCAAGCGCATCGAGGAAGTCCTCGTCGAGCGGGTAACGCAGGCCATAGATGCGCTGGCGTTCGGCCTCGGCCGCCTCGAAACGCCGCCGCTGTTCCGCGACGTCGCGCAATTCGCCGAAGGCATTGGCGAGCTCGACGCCGCAGGCATAAAGCTCGAATCGCTCCGCGAATCGGTTGTCGTCGGGGCAGAGCCGGGCCAGGGCCGCCTCGCTCGCGCGATAACGGGACAGGATCGTCGCGGGGCCAAGGCCGAGCCGCGGCTCGTCGCGGGCGCTCAGGATCTTGCTGAAGAGATCGGACCAGGTGTCGTCGCCGGCGACCCGCAGGCCAAGCGCGGCCGTCGCCTCGGCCAGGCGCGTGAAGCCGCCCGCCGCCTCCGGCAGCATGGTCTCGAGCGCGATCCCGGCATATCGATCGAACGCCTCGACGACGCTCAGCACCTCCGGCGCGGCGCCGGGATCGGCCTCGGCCTGGCCATGACGCAGGACGACGCAATCCACCGCCTTGGCCGCGAGCCGCAAAATGTCCGCGCAATCGTTTTCCAGGGCGTCCAGCGGCGCCCGCGCGCGGTACCATTCGAGCATCGTGAATTCGGGATGATGCAGCCGCCCGCGCTCGCCGTTGCGGAACACCGGGGCGAAGGTGAAAATGTTGCCCGCCCCCGCGGCGAGAAGTTTTTTGCACGCAAATTCGGGAGAGCTGTGCAGATATATCACCGAGGTCCGGCCATCGGGGGCCGTGAGAGCCGTCGAAAAGGCCGAAATATGGGTCTCGTTGCCGGGCGATACCTGGAGAATCGGGGTCTCCACCTCGAGAAAGCCGGCGGCGTCGAAAAACGCGCGCACAGCCGCCTTGGCCCGGTTGCGCTGCCGCAAAACCGGCAGCCGGCGCGCAAATTCGCCGGGTTGCCACCAAGACAAGGCACGCTCCATCTTTATTTCACTTGAATTTCCACGGGGAAGATGGCTAGCGAAGGGCTGGACATCGGAGTTCGCGCCGGACCTCCCTGCTCACGGAGCGGGGCGGCGTGGAAAACTCCACTTCCCATTACAAGGATATTTTCGTGAAAGTCATCGCTAGTTCGATCCGCAAGGGCAATATCATAGAGCGCGACGATGGGCAGCTCTATGTCGTTTTGACGGCGGAAAGCTTCCATCCCGGCAAGGGCACCCCGACGACGCAAATCGACATGCGCCGCTTGTCGGATGGCGTGAAGACGACCGACCGCTACAAGACGACCGAACAGGTCGAGCGCGCCTTCGTCGAGGATTCCAATTTCAGCTATCTCTACAAGGACGCCGACGGCTACACCTTCATGAACCAGGAAAACTACGACCAGATCATCGTCCCGGACGAAGTTCTGGGCAACCAGGCCGCCTATCTTCAGGAAGGCATGATTTGCGTGCTTTCGGTGTTCAACGGCGTCGCCGTCGGCATTCAATTGCCGCCCCGCGTGACGCTCGAAGTCGTCGAGACCGAGCCGGCCATGAAGGGCCAGACCGCGTCCTCGTCCTACAAGCCGGCCAAATTGTCGAATGGCGCGCGCGTCATGGTACCACCGCATATCGCCACCGGCACCCGGATCGTCGTGCAGACCGAAGACGGGACCTATGTCGAGCGCGCGAAAGACTAAGGTGCTTTCGCTTCGGCGGACGGACCGACACGGGGCGGCGAGGGCGACTTTGGCGTGCGCCTCGCCTATTCGTTTCCTCGCCTGGGCGGCGGCGTCCGTCCAGACGAGGGATCGAGTCCCGGCCCCGCCTAAAAAGTGCTGGCAACCCGAGAACGCTTTCGACTTGGCCGGACTCGCCAAGTAACAAGAAATCGGCCTCTTCTTAAGAAGTTAGGGCATGTCCCCGATCGAAAGGTCTTCGACTTTTTCGGGACATGCTCTAGTAGATATGGACATATACGAACGAGTCGGCGTCGGCTTGGGGCGGACTGACCAGGACCGAGGCCGCCGCCATGGCCACCATCAAGAAAAAGAAAATCGGCATGGTGTAACGGGGAGAGGGATTCTCGATGTCGAGGGCCAGGGTTTTCATTGTCTTCAAACCTTTGAGTTGATCGTCCGCGTCTGGAACAGCGAGCCTGGGCCAGGCGAGTCCGCGAGGAAAGGCACCGGTTTTCAGCGTCTTGACCATTATGATCGGCGCGCAATATCACTATTGGAAGGCCGCATTAATTTAGGTTGAATCCTTCGCGGCGGCCGAGAATCCCGGTTAATGAACCGCCTGTATTCGAAGATCCGTTTTACGGAAAATATTTGCCGGCTGGACGAAACCCGCAACCCATCCGCGGCGAATACTGTCCGGCGGCGCGCGGATCGCACCGCCGGACGACCGCCGCCCGGACGAATCTCCGCGTGTTCTACTTGAAAAACAGATTAAGATTTTAAACGGGCCTGCAATCGGCTTAAATGGGGAATGGCGTGGCGATCGAACTGCCCGATGTGACGGAAGTTGAGGCGGCCGCCGCCAATTGGCGCGACTCGCAGCCCCGGTTTCGCGCCTTGCTCGAGCGCTACGGCAACCTTCCCCAGGCGCTGCGCCATTTCGGCTTGCTCCTGTGGGAGAAGGGCCTGACCCAAGACGCGGCCAATGTCTTGATCGGCGCCGTCGCGCTGACGCCGCAAGATGCCGCGCTCTGGAGCGATCTGTCCGGCGCCTTGCACGCGGGGGACCGCTTGGCCGATGCCGCCTATTGCATGGCGGAATCGCTTCTGCGCGATCATGCGCAAGCCTTGAGCTGGCTGCGGCTCGGCACCCTTCGCGCGACTCTGGGGGAGGTGGAGGGCGCCGAACAAGCCTATAAGACAGCGCTTGCCCTGGATGCAAACCTCGCCGACGCGCGGCTCAGCCTCGGCCTGTTCTATTTCGGCCTCAAGCGCTTTCCCGAGGCCGCGCAGCATTTGAAGATCGCGCTCGCGGAAACGGCGACGCCCAATCCGCAGGTTCAAGCCTGCTATGGCCAAGCACTCGCCCATGCCGGCGATTTCGCCGAGGCCGCGGAGGCTCTGCTGCGCGCGGCGCGGCTCGATCCCGAAAATCGCGTCGTAATGGAAAAGGCCGCGCAGGCGCGCTTCATCGCCGATCTGATCGCGGGCGCTTCGCCGGAGGACGCCAGCCTAGGCTGTCTGGCCTGGCCCGGCATGACCGGGAAGGACGCCGCCAAGATTTCGCGCCAGGCGTTCCACCTCTTGAGCGCCTACGGCCACACGCAGGCGGCGCTCGGGCTCGGCGAGGCGCGGCTGACGAGCGAGCCCGACGACCCCGAACTCAACTATATCCTGTCGATACTCCGGGGCGAGCCCGTCACCCGCGCGCCCGACCACTATGTCGCCTCGCATTTCGACCAATTCGCCGAACAGTTCGACAAGCAGCTCACCGGCGTGCTCGGGTACAGCGCCTTCAAGCCGCTCGCCGCGCTGGCCGAGTCTCACGCCGGGCCTCTCGCCCGGGTGCTCGATCTCGGATGCGGCACGGGTCTCGCCGGACCGTTCCTGGCCAAGCCGGGGCGCCATGTCATCGGCGTCGATCTTTCCGCGCGCATGTTGGAGAAGGCCCGCGCTGGCGGCTGTTACGACAGCTTGCTCAATGCCGAGGCGGTGGCCTATCTCGCCACGCAAACGGCGAGCTTCGATTTAATCTTCGCGGCCGATGTCTTGATCTATGTCGGCGAACTCGGGGATCTGCTGCGAAACGCCGCCCAAGCGCTGGTCGCGGGCGGTCTCTTTGCTTTCACGATCGAGACCAACACCGGCGCCGATATCGCGCTGATGCCCTCGGGCCGTTTCGCCCATGCGCTGGATTACGTCCTGGCCCAGGCCACCGAGGCCGACTTCACGACGGTCGCGACGCACGAAATTCAGCTTCGCTACGAAACCACGGGGTTCGTGACCGGCCATCTCATTTTGCTGCGGCGGGTGTGATCGTCACACCTCAAACCGCCTTGCCGATGAGCGCGCCGGCGCCCGCCGTGATCGCCATCGCGAGCGCCCCCCAGAAGGCGACGCGGATCGCTGGTTTCAACATTTTGGCGCCGCCCGCCTTGGCCCCCAAGGCGCCGAGCAGCGCGAGAAAGACGATCGACGCGCCGGACACGCCGGGAACGACGCCGCCGCGCGGCGCGACGAACACGGCGAGAATCGGAAGAAACGCGCCGGCGGAAAACGAAATCGCGGAGGCGAACGCGGCCTGGACGGGATTGGCGCCGCTGACTTCGGAAATTCCGAGCTCGTCGCGGGCATGGGCGCCGATCGCGTCCTTGGCCATTAATTGTTCGGCGACCTGATAGGCGAGATCGGGCTCGACACCGCGCGCGACATAAATAGCCATCAGCTCCCGTGTCTCGCTGACAGGGTTGGCGGCCAGTTCCACGGATTCGCGCGCGAGTTCCGCCGCCTCGGTGTCGGCCTGCGAACTGACGGAGACGAACTCGCCCGCCGCCATCGACATTGCCCCGGCGACGAGGCCCGCAAAGCCCGTGACCAGAACTTCCTTGGAGGAACCGCCGGCCGAGGCGACGCCAGCAATCAGGCTGGCGGTCGAAATGATCCCGTCATTGGCGCCGAGAACGGCGGCGCGAAGCCAGCCGATGCGCGCGATGCGGTGCGTTTCTGGCGGCTGACTCATGGACGAAGACCTTCGACGCGGACGAGGCCTGCCTTATAGGGCCGGCGCGTGAGAATGCGCTACCGGCCAACCGGCGCAACGCGTCGCGCGTCAGAACGGCAGATTAAACACCCGCGCCGGCACCAGCTCCGCGCCCTCGATCATCCCGATCGCGATCACGACACCGCCGCAGACGGCATAGGCCTGGCCTTCAAACGGCGCATCCGCGCCGCGCAACAGCATGCCCTGGCCTCGGCGCAGCCGCGCGGCGTCGGTGCGATCGACGAGAATGCGCGTGAGTTCGCCCAAGCCGGCCTCGACGCGCAGCAGCGCCTTTTCGGCCGTGGCGGGGTCTTCCAAGTCGGCGAGCGGCACGGCATCGGCCTCGACGAACGGCCCGACGCGCGTGCGCCGCAGCGCCGTGACATGGCCGAAACAGCCGAGTTCGCGGCCGAGATCGCGCGCGATGGCGCGCACATAGGTCCCCTTGCCGCAGCGGGTCTCGAAGACCGTCTCGTCCCCCTCCATCGACACGATCTCGAGCTCGTGGATCGTCACGATCCGCGCCGCCAAATCGACGATCTCGCCTTCGCGCGCGAGATCGTAGGCGCGCTCGCCATTGACCTTGATCGCGGAAAAGGCGGGCGGCTTTTGCGAGATCGTGCCGCGGAACCGCGGCAGCAACGCCTCGATGGTCGCGCGCTCGGGCCGCAGCTCGGAACGCGCGACGACTTCGCCATCGGAATCGTCGGTATTGGTTTCGGCGCCCCAGAGCACGGTGAAGCGATAGGCCTTTTCGCCGTCCTGGACATAGGGCACGGTTTTCGTCGCCTCGCCGAACGCGATCGGCAAAATGCCCGAGGCGAGCGGGTCGAGCGTGCCGGCATGGCCGGCCTTCTTGCCGTTATAGATGCGCTTCAGCCGCGAGACGGCGTGGGTCGAGGTAATGCCCGTGGGCTTGTCGAGCACGACCCAGCCGTTGACCTCGACGCGCTTGGAGCGGTGCTGTTCTTTTTTCGCCGTCATGTCTCGCTCATTGTTGTGTCGCGCAGGCCTCGGAGCGCCGCGCCGCGCTCGACCAGAGCGTGCCGTTCTCGCTGAAAATCAAGCGCACCCGCCAATCGGCCGCGCAGCCCTTGGCCGCATCGAATGCGCGAAAACAGGTCGCGGCATTGGCATCGGTCGCGCAGGTAAAGCCGCTGGCGGCGATTTTATCGAAAACCAGCGTATCCGGAAGGCCCTTTGGAAACACCCGTTCGACGCCGGGCACGTCTCGAATGGCCGGAGCGGCGCCGGGTTCGGCCTGGAGAAAAAACCGGCTCAGTTCGCCGTCCAGCGCCGCGCTTGGCGACACCGGCTTGTCGCGCATCCAGATCGTGCCGACAGGCAGACCGATCATGATCAGGGCCGCCACGCCGAAGACGCACAACATGATGCGTCCTTCGTTCATTCCTCGCCCTCGCCCTCGCCAGCGAGATCCTGGGCGACCTTGGGCGAGCGCAAAATGGCGTCCACGGATTGGCTATAGTCGAAACTCGTATCGGCGCGAAACCGCAGATCGGGCGCGAATTTCATGCTGATGCGATGGGCCACCTCGGTGCGCAGGAATTTCTTGTTGCGCTCCAAGGCTTGCAGCACCACGTCGACGTCCTTGCCGCCGAGCGGCATGACATAGGCGGTGGCAAGTTTGAGATCCGGGCTCATCTTGACGTCGGGCACCGTGATCACCTTGCCCGCCAAGGCGGGGTCCGTGACATCGCCGCGCGA
>JARLIW010000153.1 GCA_031291515.1 Beijerinckiaceae bacterium
GTGCCGCCCCGCCGGCAGCACCACGCGCCGCGCCCCCGGCGCGCGCGGGTGGATCGCGCGGCGGCGCCGCCACCGCCCGCAAAGCGGCACCGACGCAGGAGCAGAGCTGGGACGAATTCTAAAACCCGGCCGCCAAAGCCGCGAACGACAGGCCGCCGAAGCGCAGATCTCCGGCGGCTTTTCTATAGCGTCTTTTCGAGCAGGGCTTCGATCCACTCGGGTTGCGTCTCGCCCGTGCCGCGGCCGGTTTCCACCGCCCCCTTGAAGCAGATCAGCGTGCTTTGCAGCCGTACGCCGAACTTCTGCATCAAAGCCTTGCCGGTATCGAAATCGATCGTGAAGGTCCGAAGCTCGAGGAAGCGCGGGTCTTGGCGCAGTTTGGTCAAAATGGGCGCCTGGGCCTTGCACGCGGGGCACCAAGGCGCCGTCACCTCGACTAAAATCGGTTTCCCGGCTTTCTGCGCGGCCGTGAAAGCCGCCTCGTCAAACGGCACCGGATCGGGCGCGGCGCCAGCGAGGGCCCGTTGATGACAGGCAAGGAGCGAGGCGGCGGTAAACACGAGCGCGGCACGACGGCTCAACATGTCTCGATCCTCTCGACCCGTCCAGCTCACCTGGACCTACAACCCACGAACTCTTAAACAGAAACACGAGACAACTCAAATATCCATCTGATATTGAAGCCAATAATTTCGAATCAAGGGATCCGCGACCTAGCGCTCGCCCCCGCCGCTCATGCTCGCCGTCCACTCGGAATCCGCCTTGACGACCGCGGTCTCATGCGCGGCCTGCCAGCGTTCCATTCCTTCAGGGTACCAATAAACCGCCGTGTAGCCAAGGCCGGCAAGGCGCTTGGCGGCATTCCAGCTGCCCCAGCATTCCGGGTGGCAAAAGGCGACGATCGCCTTCGTCTTGTCGCCGCCGGTCAGGTCGGCGATCCGACGCTCGAACGCCGTGGCGAAGGTCTTGTCGCTTGTCCCGCTCCCCGCGCCCGGCATCCAAACGGCGCCCGGGACCGAACGATGGTTGGGAAACCAAAGTGCGGTCGCCGGCATGTTTTCGGGCTTTTTGTCGGCGGAGGCGACGTCGATCAGCACGGGCTTCTTGTCCGCCACGAGCTTTTCGAGCGCGGCCGTGTCCACGACGACGGCGCCCGCAACCGTATTGGGCGTATAGCCATGCAGCGCGCCCTGCCAGAGCCCGGCGGGCTCGGGCACGTGGCCAGGCGAGTCGGCGCGGGCCACGCCGGCCGACATTAAGAACAGAACAGCCAAAAACGGCGCGATGCGGATCATCGATGCACTCAATTGCTCAACGTGGGAACGGGAACGGTCTTTTCCCAATGGCTGTTTTCGCTGTCCGTCACATCGACCTTGAGTTGGCCCTTACCGGTGGGGACGAAGGCGAAATTGATGACAGGGTTCGAGGCCAACGAAATACCCGTCTCGAGATCGAAGACCTTTTGCGGTCCGTCGCTGACGGCGATCGTCTGAATATAGCGCGCGGGCGTATACATCCGGGTCAGCTGGTTCATCTGCATGCCGTTGAAATTCGGATGGCGGACCATCAAGGTCGCATCGACGGGCTTGGACGGCGTGGCGTCGCCCGCGAATTTGACGCGCATCTCGCCCATGCCTTTCATCGCTTCCTCGTCGCTCATGCCCATCGGCGCGGAACACCCTCCCGAGGCTTTGACGAATTTCTCGGTCTCGAGCAACGTGCCGTCCGCCAGCTCGGCGACGACATGAACATTGGTGTAGGTGTTGACCCGCACGCGCATCTTGATTTCGCGGGGATCGGCGGCGGGCCCGAAGGTGTAATGAGCCGCGACCGGCGCCGGATTGTCATCGATCACGAGATAAAGGCTCTTGACCGGTTGCTTGGCCGACAGCGTGATCCCCATCGGAACCAGCGAGGCATCGTCGGCCCGGACCGGCGCATCCAGCGCAATCACGCCGTCGCCATTTTGCACGACGCGCGCCCCAAACAGCGAGGTCTCGATGTCCTTCCACCGCGCCTCGCGCTCGGACTGATCGTCCGCGCGCAGCGGACCCGAGGATACGAGAATGCCCAGCGCGACCACGCTTACCTTGCCCAAAATCTTCATCGCTTTATCCTCCCGGCGTTTATTCCCACTCGAGCTCTTTATAGGCTTGGGTGACGTTTCTGACGTTGTAATCGTCGAACAGCAGCCAGTTCGATCGCTCAGCCGCGCCGACCGTCTTGATCGCCTGCTGAAGCGAGCCATCCTGCTTGATTTGGGTACGGACGCCGTCCCGCAAGACGGTGAGATAGCGCGTAAGATCGCTTGCCGCCCGCGCGAAATCGACGCAAACGGCGCCATGGCCTGGCACGGCTTTGGCCGCGCCCATGGCTTTGAGAGTCTCGAGCTCCTTGAGCCATCCCAAGAGACTTCCGTCGAGCGCGGGGATGCGCGAAACAAAGAGCAGATCGGCGGGCAGCAACAGGCCGCTCTGCCGGTCCAGCATCGACAGGTCGCACATCGTATGGGCCGGCCCATGGGCCTTGAAGCCGATGATCCGGCCGCCGAGATCGACCTCGCCGCCATCCGCGATCTCGAGAGTCGGCCTGACCAGCGGCCCGACCTGGTCGACCCCGATGATCTCGCTCAATTTGTCACGGTAAAATTCGCCACGCGTCTCGAGCGCGGCCCGCAGTTTGGCGTGACCGATGAAAACCGGATCGTCGGGCACGAAGGCCGCCGCGCCAAAAATGTGATCGGGATGGATATGGCTCAACACCACATATTTAATCGGCTTGGCCGTCGTCGCCTTGATCGTCTCGCGCAGCCAGAGCCCATCGCCGAGGCTTCCGCCGCTATCGGTGACCAGAACGCTGTCACGCCCGACGATGAAGCCGATATTCGCGATGGCGTCGCGGTTTTGCGGCGTCGCGTCCTCGTCGACGCCGCGGCGGATGAAAACGCCCGGCGCCACCTCCTCCACCTTGAACGCGGCCGTCCGGCCGATAGTCGGAAGGCAGCAGAGGCAGAAAGTGCCGAAAAGAGCCTTTCGTCGGTCCAAACGCATATTTTCAACCCATTGCTTTACCGCTACCATCTAGTAGGTAGGGTATAAATGCGTCAAGACGATGCTCACCCCCCAATCGGCGGGGGCGACGATCATGGTGACACGATGAGAGACACGCGCGGCGAATTGCTGCTGGAGGCGGAAGCGCTGATCCGGCGGCGCGGCTATTCGGGCTTCAGCTATGCCGATCTCGCGCAGGCGGTCGGCATCCGCAAGGCCAGCATCCACCATCATTTCCCGACCAAGGAGAATTTGGCCACGGCGCTCGTCGCGGCCTATGACGAGCGCTACGATGCCGAAATCGATCGCATCACGTCTGAAACCCGCGATGCGATCGAGCGCGTCGCGGCTTACGGCCAGCTCTATCTCCAAGGCGTCGAACAGGGCCTCGGCTGCCTTTGCGCCGTACTCGCGATGGAACTCGACAACCTGCCAGATCGCCTGCGCATCGAGATCGTCGGCTTTTTCGGCAAACACATCCTGTGGCTCGAAGCGATCCTCCGCGAGGGCCTGGCGAACGAGACGGTCCGCTCCGACATCGACCCGGCCGCCCATGCCAGGATGATCATCGCGACGCTCGAAGGGGCCCTGATGATGGAGCGCGTCATGGCGGGGCCGGCGGGCTTTCGCAGCGCGCTCGGGGCCCTGACGGA
>JARLIW010000154.1 GCA_031291515.1 Beijerinckiaceae bacterium
CGCGAATTGCCGCGCGCGTCATGCAGGATCGACTCGAGCCTGTCGAGACCCTCGACCCTGATGCCGAGCGGATCGGGCGTGGGCGCGTTGAAAAAGCCACGCTCGCCAAATTGCTTGTGGATCTCGAAATAGAGATCGCTCTTGATTCGCAGCATCGCATCGACATCGGCCACGAAGCAGTAAAGGTCGAAGCTCATCGCGGTCGCCGTCAGATTGATGAAGCGCACCTGCGCGCACGGAATGGCGAGCACGCCGTCCTGGTTGCGGGCGATGTCGAGCAAGACCTCGCGCACGCTCTCCGGACTCGCGGATCGGTCGACCGTGACCTCGATCATCAAGCGCCCCACCTTGTCGACGCGCATCAAATTCTTCACGACGCCGCTGACAAGGTTGGAGTTGGGAATGATGACCGAAGCGCGGTCGAAGGTCTCGATCTCGGTCGACCGCACGTTGATCCGGCGGACGTAGCCTTGATCGGCCCCCACCACGATCCAATCGCCGACGCGCACCGCCCGCTCCCACAACAGGATCAGGCCGGAGACGAAATTGTTGACGATCGACTGCAAGCCGAAGCCGATGCCGACCGAGAGCGCGCCGGCGACGATCGCGAGTTTTTGGAAATCGACCCCGAGATCGGCCGCCGCCGCCGCGAGCGCGACGAGAAAGCCGGCATAGCCGAGACTCGTCTTGATCGAATTGCGAAGGCCCGAATCGAGCCGGGTCAGCGGCAGGTACCGGTTCTCGAGCCAGCCTTGGATGCCGCGCGTGGCGGCAATGACCGCCAGGAAGATCAGAAGCGCGAAGGCGATGCCCGCCAGCGAAACGGTGAAGTCGCCAATTTTAAAGCCAAAGAAAATCGCATGGAGGTTGCTCGGAATATCGGTCGATTGCAGCCCCCACGGCACCATGACGACAAGCGTCGCCACGATGATCAGCACGAGCCGGATGCCGCCCGACAGCAGAATGGCGAGCTGATCGAGCCCCTCGCGCCGCATCCCGATCGAATAGACGAGGGAGCGGCCGAGCAAGGTGTTGGGATGAAAGCCCGTCGCGCAGGCCTCGTCGACGAACGAAACGGCGAGGAACAGGATCGCGCCGGTTGCGGCCACCAGAACGATCTGCTCGACCAGGAAATTCCCGAGCGCGATATAGCCGGTGAGAATCGCCAGCGTGATCGCAATCACCACGGTCCAGGCGAATCCGCGAATCAGCCCCGACCATTCGTGCGGCACGAGGCGCTCGTCGGCCTTGTCCCGGTCGTCGCGAGGTTCGCCGCCAAGGCTGTAAAGAGCGGCCGCGATGGCGGTGGCCACGAGCAGCGCGCCAACGCCGCGCGCCGCGACGGAGAAGGACAAGGATGCATCGACGGCCTCGTCCAGGGCTTCGATGATTCGCGTTCCCGACACGATCGCGGCAACGGCAATGCTGATGCGGATCAACTTGCGGCACGTCTCGGTATCGAGACGCGGCAGCCGCCAGGCCTCGCGGCCGGGCGAGAGAATGCCCCGCGCGAGCCCCGCCGCGACCGCGACGCGGACGACCCCGCCCTGCAACGCCGCGAACAACGTCTGGAGATGCGTATCGGACCCGGCGAAAAAGGCGCCGAGGAAAACGACGGCATACATCAATCCGATCAAAATGCCGGGCAACGCCAGGCTGATGCAGCAGGCCAGCAGAACTTTTCGCCACCGCGAAATTGGGAGTTTCGCATTGACATCATTGGGGAAAATCCGCCGCGCGAGGGCCATCAGCGGCCAATAGAGCAGCACGATGACGACCACCCCGCCGCAAAGGAGGAACGGCCGCACGCCAAACAGGCCGAGGCCGGATGCTCGAGCCCAATCCTCGACGACCTGCGCGAGCCGGTGGAGATTCCCTGGCGTCTCGGAGACGACATCAAACCAGAGCGGGGGATTGAGCAAGCTCGTCTCGCGCTGGAATAGATCCCGGTTGAAGACGGCGCGCTGGCGCGCGCTCAGAAAACTATCGTCCTGCTCCGCCTCGGTCGCGAGAAGCTTGGCGCGTTTCAGCAGCGCGTCGGCATCGTTGAAGGCGGTTTGGGCCACGGCGCGCTCCTTGCTGATTTCTGGAGCTTCGGCGGGGGCATTGGCGGCGGGCGGGGGCCCCAATTGATCGAGCCGGACTTTGAGAGCCGCGATCACCGGCGTCAGACGGTCGACCAGGGCCTGGCTTTCCCCGGTGATCGGCTTCACGGTCTCGCGCATTTCATCGAGCGCGGCGCGGCCAGGTTGCGTCGTCTTCAGATTTTTCTCGACATTGGCCAAGGCGGCGGCGAGCTGATCGATCCGCGTGCCTATGCCCGAGACTGGCGTGCCGAGCGCGGTGGTCTGCGCCATCGCCTCGGGAGCAAGGGGGCCAGCAAGGCCGAAACCGCCGAGGGTGACGGCGACGAGGGCGAAGGCGGCGAAAAGCAGACGGGCCGTTTTCATCATGGGGCAAGCGATCCAGGAGGCCATGGCTAGGACCACGGTTAAAGCCGCAGCACTGCGGTTTTGTCGTGGCGCGGCCGGGAATTCAAGTTCGTCATACAGTGCTGTCGAGGCGGTTCAAGATCGATCCGCGATGCGCGCCGCCCCAATCCGCCGTCGCCGCCCTGATGGGGTTTCGTGAAGTGGCGTTTGCCGTCCCGACCCGTCCAAAGATGCCCGTCCGACAAAGAAGCCGCTTGCGCTTGCGATGACACGCACGGACTCGGGACACAAAGCGTTACAAGGACTTTCGTGGTGCCGCGCACCAAAGGCTCCGTCGTTGGGTCGCAAGGCCGCCCCGGTCATTCGGACTGTCGTTCCCAGCTCCCGATATCCGGCGCATAAACATGCGTCACCCCGTTGAAATCGGTGACAGTGGCGCGGTCGTCATCGAACGACTCGAGAAACACCGGCCCGACTGGCGCCTTGCCGTGGCCGCCGGGGATGTCGAGCATATAGGTGGGCTGGCAGAGGCCGGAGAGACGGCCACGCAGGTGCCGCATCAGCTCCTGGCCGCGCGCGAGCGGCACCCGGAAATGAGAGGTTCCGCGCGCGAGATCGGGATGGTGCAGATAATAGGGCTTGATGCGAAGCTCGACGAAGGCGCGCATCAAATCGCTCAAGGTCTCGACATCGTCGTTGACGCCCTTCAGCAGCACGCTTTGGCTGACGAGCACGAATCCGGCGTCGTGGAGCCGTCCGCATGCGGCCCGC
>JARLIW010000155.1 GCA_031291515.1 Beijerinckiaceae bacterium
GGTCTTGCCGCCGCCCGAGGGGCCGACGATCGCCACCGTCTCGCCGGGCTCGACCTTGAACGAGAGCTCGTGCAAGGCGCGCTCCTCGCCGCGCGTCGGATAGGCAAAGCTGACGCTTTCGAACGCGAGCGCGCCGCGCGGCGCCGCGGGCAGAGCGGTGACGACGGCGGGCGCGACGATCAAGGGTTTCACCGCGAGCAATTCGCCGATGCGCCCGGCGGCGCCGGCCGCGGTGGTGATTTCGTTCCAGACTTCGCTCAATTGGCCGAGCGACGACGCGCCGAGCACGGCGTAAAGCACGAATTGCGACAAAGACCCGCCCGACATCCGGCCGAGCAGCACATCCTGCGCGCCGAGCCAGAGCACGCCGACGATGCTCGAAAAGATCAGCATGATGATCACCGCCGTCAGCACGCTGCGCGCGGCCGTGGCGTTGCGCGCCGCCTCATAGGAGCCTTCGACGGCGCCGGCATAACGCGCGGCGGTCGCGTTCTGCGCATTGTAGGATTGCATGGTGCGAACCGCGCCCAAGCTTTCGGCGGCATAGGCGCTGGCGTCCGCCAACGTGTCCTGGGCTGCCCGCGACCTCGCCTTGACCATGCGGCCCGAGGCGACCAGCGGCAGGACGATCACCGGGATCAGGAGAAGCACGAAGGCGGAGAGTTTTGGGCTCGTATAGATCATCAGGCCGATCGCGCCGATGAACATGAAGACATTGCGCAGCGCGAGCGAGGCGGAGGCCCCGAAAGCCGATTTCATCTGCGTCGTATCGGCGGTGAGCCGCGACACCAATTCACCGGTGCGCGACGTGTCGTAAAACACCGCGTCGAGACGGCAGAGATGTTGGAACACGTCGGCGCGCAGATCCGCGACGATCCGCTCGCCCAGCGTCATGACGATATAATAGCGCGCGCCCGAAGCCAGGGCCAAGACCGCGACGACAGCGACCATGCCCAGGAAATAGCTATTGATGACGCCCGCGCCCGCGGGCGAAAATCCGAAATCGACGATGCGGCGGATCGCCATCGGGACCACCAACGTGGCGGCCGACGCGACCGTCAGCGCCGCCAGCGCGGCAAAAATCCGCCCCTTGTAACGCGTCGCATAGGGCAAAATCGGCCGAAGCGTCCGGAGCTTAGGGCGTGGCTTGGCGGGCGTCTCGAACGGCGTGGCGTCGGGTTGGGTGATATCGGTCATGGGGACGATATGGTCTTTCAGGCTGCGGAAATCATCGCCTTCGATGTCGCGGCCGGCGCCGGCCGCCCGCCGTTCGGGGGAGAGAACGCGTCTGGCCTCACGGAGTCAACCGCGCCCCACTCAAAGAATTGTCGGGGTCCCAGCCGTAGGACAGGGTTTCAAACCGCATCGACAGGGCGTCGATGAGCAGCAGCCGGCCGACCAGCCCCTCGCCGAAGCCCACGATTTCGCGGAGCACTTCCAAGGCCATCATCGAACCGACGATGCCGGTCAACGCGCCGAGCACGCCCGCCTCGTCGCAGGCCGGGACGCTGCCCTCGGGCGGCGGCGCCGGAAACAAGCAACGATAGGTCGGATTGGGCGTGCCGCTCTCGGCGCGTTCGTAGGGGCGCAACGTCGTCAGCGAGGCGTCGAACGACCCCACGGCCGCCGTGACCAAGGGCCGGCGTTCGTGAAAACACGCATCGGAAACGGCATAGCGGGTGACGAAATTATCCGACCCGTCGGCGATCACGTCGTAGGACCGCACGAGTTCGCGGGCGTTGTCCGGCGTGAGGCGAAGCGCGTGAGCCTCCACCACGACATGCGGATTGAGGCGACGAATGGCCGCGGCCGCGCTCTCGATTTTCGGCCGGCCGACATCCGACGTGCCGTGGATGATCTGGCGCTGAAGATTGGACAGCGAGACAATATCGTCGTCGGCAATGCCGAGCGCGCCAACCCCCGCCGCGGCGAGATATTGCAGCAGCGGCGCGCCGAGACCGCCCGCGCCGATCACGAGCACGCGCGCCTTTTGCAGCTTGGTCTGACCGGGGCCACCGACGCCATGCAACACGATGTGCCTGGCGTAACGTTCGATTTCTTCTGGACTCAACATCGGGGCAGGTTAGACCATTGCACGTGCCGCCGGAAGGGGCGCGGGCGGCTCGATGGGAATCAAGCAAGATTTGGAGCAATGAGGCCAACACAGATCACTTAAGACAAAGTCAGCCGATTTAAAAACAATTGCGTCAAAACCCGACTCATGAGCCGCGCTTTCAACAAATGAATACTTAAAGTCCGCTTTCAATTCTTATATTCTAGACGTAAATATTTGGCTAGGCACACCCTCCCAACCGCGCGCCGAGGATTTTCAAATATAAGCAATATACATTCCGTAGCGCCTATATTTTTTCCGGCTGCGAACAACAGAATAAGATTAAATCATTAGAAAAATTTATATTTCTGCCACTTTGACGGTTTCAGACCGGCAAATGTCGCTTTCCACTGCCTATGAAACCGGAATTTCCAGCAGCTGACTGTTCTTTAACCTTTATCCGCATAATTAAACGAGCCGCGCCAGCGCCTATTCGAGAGGACTTATGGCTTTCGCTAAAAACCTGCCGATTGCAGGAAAATTTATCCTGCTTATCGCCATATTCGGCGCCATGTACATTTCGTCGATCGTTTATGCGACTTCGGTCATGCGAACCATCGATGAAGGATATAACGCGGCGGCTCGGCATCAGGGCAAAGCCGCCAATGATCTCGAAGCGGCGGGAAGGTTTTTCAATGGTGTACGGGCCGCCATTGGCGACATTCTGATTTCGACGACCGATGCCGGCAACCAGGCGGCCATGGACGAAATCAAAGAGTCACGGGCACAATTCATTACGTTTACCACCAACGCCGCAGCGGCCGATCCCAGTATTGCTGAACAAATCGGCGCGTTAAAAGTCCGCGGCTTGGCCGTTATCGACGTGACTTGCGATCAATCGATCAAATTGGGACTTGCCGCAACCGCGCCAGCCGACATCATGGCGTCCCAGGCAGAATATCTCAAATCTTGTAGTCCAGCCTTTGTTCCCCTGATCAAAGACGTGAAAGCCTTGAGCATTGCCGCCGAGGCGAGCCAAGCCGCGATTCAAGAGACACTGTCCCGTTCAACCAATGCCACGATTTGGATTAGCTTTATTGCGGCCTTGGTTGGTCTCGCCGCGGTTTCCGCCGGCGCCTATTTCTGCATCACGTCCTGGGTGTCGAACCCGGTCAAAAATCTTGCCGTCACGATGAAGGCGCTTGCCGCCGGCAATTTTCAGGTGGCCGTCGATAACACGGATCGCCAAGACGAAATCGGGCCGATGGCGGCCGCTGTCCAGGTCTTCAAGGACAATGGCCTCAAACTCCGCGCGGCGGAGGCGGAAGCGGCGGGCCAGCGGCAAGCCGCCGAACAAGAACGCGCCGCCAACGAAGCTATCCGCGCCGAAATCCAACGCCAGCAAGCCTTGGTCGTTTCGTCCGTCGCCTCCGGCTTGGAACGGCTCGCGAAAGGCGACCTGACCAACCGTTTGACCCAAGCCTTTACCGGCGAATATGAAAAACTCCGAGCCGATTTCAACGCCACCGCCAATAGCCTGCAAGACGCGCTGCGCACCATAGCCTCGGCCACGGATGGCATAAGCTCGGGCTCCGATCAGATCGCCCTTGCCTCGGATGATCTATCCCGGCGCACCGAGCAACAGGCCGCGAATTTAGAGGAAACCGCGGCGGCATTGAATCTCATCACGGATACCGTCAAATCCATGGCGGCCGGCGCCACGGAAGCCGCGAAAATTGTCGCCAGCACGCGCAACGCCGCCGAAAGCTCCGGTGGCGTCGTCCAGCAAGCCGTCGGCGCCATGAGTAAAATCAAGGAATCCTCGCGAGAAATCGGCAATATTATCGGCGTCATCGATGAAATCGCCTTCCAGACCAACCTCTTGGCCTTAAATGCCGGGGTCGAGGCGGCTCGTGCCGGCGAGGCGGGGCGCGGCTTTGCCGTCGTAGCCTCGGAAGTGCGAGCTTTGGCGCAGCGCTCCGCCGAGGCCGCAAAACAGATCAAGACCCTCATTTCGACATCGACGAACCAAGTCGAAAGCGGTGTCCTGCTGGTCGATCGAACCGGGGCCGCGCTCACGGACATTATCGAAAAAGTGTCTGAAATGGATGCGCTGGTGCGCAAGATCTCGGCCTCCTCGCAAGAACAGGCGGCCGGCTTGGCCGAGATCAACACCGCGATGAACCAGATGGATCAGGTCGTCCAGCAAAATGCCGCCATGGTCGAGGAATCCACCGCCGCCGCCCATGCGCTCAAGGGCGAAACCGCGAACCTGACCGGCATGGTCGGCCGGTTTCAAATCGGCGGGCCATCGAGAGGCTGGTAAAAGGCTAAAGGGATAAAGGGAGGGCGATCTTGTCCCCCGCCTTCCATGGGCGGCCGCTCCTTCCGCTTGTCATTTTGACGTCACGCCACTAAGGACCGGGGCTAGCATTTCAACAAGCGAGCCCAAGATGACAGCTCCAAGCCAAGATCAAATCAAACGCGTCGTGCTCGCTTATTCCGGCGGCCTCGACACGTCGATCATCCTGAAATGGCTGCAAACCACCTATGGCTGCGAGGTCGTGACCTTTACCGCCGATCTCGGCCAGGGCGAGGAGCTGGGGCCGGCGCGCGACAAGGCCTTGCTGCTCGGCATCAAGCCCGAACATATCTTCGTCGAGGATCTGCGCGAGGAATTCGTGCGCGATTACGTCTTCCCGATGTTCCGCGCCAATGCCCAATACGAGGGGCTCTATCTGCTCGGCACCTCGATCGCGCGGCCGCTGATCTCGAAAAAGCAGATCGAGATCGCCCGCAAGGTCGGCGCCGATGCCGTCTCGCATGGCGCGACCGGCAAGGGCAACGATCAGGTGCGGTTCGAACTCGCCTATTACGCGCTCGAGCCCGACATCAAGGTCATCGCGCCGTGGCGCGAGTGGGACCTGACCTCGCGCACCGCCCTGCTCGATTTCGCCGAGAAGAACCAAATCCCGATCGCCAAGGACAAGCGCGGCGAGGCGCCGTTTTCGGTCGATGCCAATTTGTTGCACGCCTCGTCCGAGGGCAAGGTGCTCGAAGACCCAGCGGAAGAAGTGCCCGATTACGTCTATAGCCGCACGCTCTCGGCCGAGGAGGCGCCCGACAAGGCAACCTATATCACGATCGATTTCGAACACGGCGACCCCGTCGCGATCGATGGCGATCCGCTCTCGCCCGCCACCCTGCTCGCCAAGCTCAACGAACTCGGCCGGGCGAACGGCATCGGCCGGCTCGATCTCGTCGAAAACCGGTTTGTCGGCATGAAATCGCGCGGCATGTACGAGACGCCCGGCGGCACGATCCTGGCGGTCGCGCATCGCGGCATCGAATCGATCACGCTCGATCGCGGCGCGGCGCATCTCAAGGACGAGCTGATGCCGAAATATGCCGAGCTGATCTACAACGGCTTCTGGTTCAGCCCCGAGCGCGAAATGCTGCAAGCCTTGATCGACAAGAGCCAAGCTTACGTTTCGGGCCAAGTGCGGATCAAGCTCTACAAGGGCTCGGCCGTGCTGGTGGGGCGTTCCAGCCCGAACTCGCTCTATGATCAGGATCTCGTCACCTTCGAGGAAGGCGCGGTCGCCTACGACCACCGCGACGCGGCGGGTTTCATCAAGTTGAACGCGCTGCGGCTGCGGACGCTGGCGAAGCGCGATTTGAAGCTGGGGAAGAAGTAGGGGCCGGGTTTTCTCGGGAAAGATCGAAGCGGCGGCGGGGCCCCCTCCACCGCCTCCGGCGGTCCCCCTCCCCCGCTTCGCGTGGGAGGATAGAGCCGCGGCAAAATCCTCCTCCGCGAAGCGGGGGAGGGGGACCATGCGGAGCATGGTGGAGGGGGCTGGCGCGCCTTACACGTTGAACCCAAGTTTCACGCTAGAAATTTTAGGAAACGCCATGCCTTTCCTCGAACGAACGCTTTTCATTATCTCCGAGCAATCAAAAACGCCGATAAATATCAAGATTTAAGAGCCGACACTACAGACGGAACGTCATTTTTCCTGCCAATTCACTATAGACTGGCCCTCCGATCCGGATAATGGCAAAGCATACGGCGTTGATTCCGTGCAA
>JARLIW010000156.1 GCA_031291515.1 Beijerinckiaceae bacterium
CACCATGTCGCGCAAGGCGCCGGATTGATCGTAATAGCCGCCGCGGCCCTCGACGCCGATGGTCTCGGCGCAGGTGATCTGGACATTGTCGATATCGGCCGAGGTCCAGGGCCGTTCGAACAGCGGGTTCGCGAAGCGCAGAACCATCAGGTTCTGGACCGTTTCCTTCCCGAGATAATGATCGATGCGATAGATCTGTTTTTCCGCGAAGACGCTGCCGACCGCGTCGTTGATCGCCCGCGACGAGGCGAGATCATGCCCAATCGGCTTCTCGAGCACGACGCGCGATTGCGGCGTGATGAGCCCCGCCGCCGCCAGCGAGGCCGAAATCGCGGCAAAGAGCCGGGGGGCGGTGGCGAGATAAAAGACGCGGACTTTGGACGGATCGCCCAAAATGGCGGCAAGCGCGGCATAGCTGGCCGGATCGGTTGCCTCCACCGCGACATATTGGATGCGCTCGCGGAACCGCGCGACGATCTCGTCAGGCAAGCCGCGGGGCGGACCGCCGAGGGCGAGCTTGAGGAAGTCTTCGGTCGAAAGAGCCCGGTGGCCGGTGCAGATGATGCGGCCATTCGCCGGAAGAACGCCTTCGGATTCGCGCTGCAAAAGCGCGGGCAGGAGCTTGCGCGCCGCGAGATCGCCCGTCGCGCCGAACATCACGAAATCGAATTCGGGCACCGGCGTGCGGCGCGGAATGAGGATCGTGGGGGAAACGTCCGGCGTGGCAGAATCGACTATTATTTGCATCTTCGTCACCGTCCCACGTCAGATCCCGTGGTCCTTATATCAAGATTCGGGGCGGCTTCCTCCGAAACATTTTCGATATCCCGGAACGGGCCGCCGCCATCCTGATCAAAAAGCGTACCGGACGGGCGCGCGCTTTCGCTGATTCAGGAACCCGTCGCGCTCTCGAGCATTTTCGAAAACGCGAGCAGATCGACCCAGGCGCGTTTCTTTTGCAATGGCTGGCTCAGGAGGTAGTCGGGCGAGAAGGTGACGGCGGTTTTGATCGGCGCGGGTCCGTCTTCATAGGTGAGCCAACGGCCGCGCAGCCGGGCCAACGGCTCCTTGGTGCCGAGCAGCAGGTGAGCGGTTCTCTCTCCGAGACATAGGATCAAATCGGGAGCCGCGAGCGTAATATGCCGCCGGGTGAAGGGGAGGCACAGCGCGGCTTCGAGCGGCGCTGGCGGCCGGTTGCCGGGCGGACGCCACGGAATCACGTTCGAGAGATAGACGTCGTTCCGCGACAGGCCGATGGACTTGAGCATGGCATCGATCAGCCGCCCCGCCGCGCCCGCGAAAGCCTCGCCTTGGCGCTCGTCGTCGGAGCCTGGCGCCGCGCCGAGGATCATGACGCGGGCGCCGGGCGTGCCGCCCGAAAAGATCATTTGCGACGCCGTGGCCGCGAGCCCGCACCCTTGAAAATTTTCCCAGGCGTGGCGCAGCTCCGCGAGCGTCGCGGCGCCGGCCGCGAGCGCCTCGGCCTGATCAATCAGCGCCTCGGCGGCGGGCGTGGTTTCAAGGCGCGGTGGCGCGCCATGGGAGGCCGCGCCGTCCTGTAAAGGGGGGTGGACGGGCGCTTGGCGCTTGACGGGTTCCTCTGGGGCGACTCGCGCGGCGAAGCAATCGCGCGGCTCTTCGTCGATCGCGGCATCGGCCCCCATCGCGACATACCACTGCAGCAGCGCCTCCAGGGCGCCTACGGTTGTGGGATCGGGCAGGTCCGGTGAACTCATGGTTCGACACTATCATCCAGATGGCTTTGCCGGAAGCGTTCGGCCAGATTGCGATCAATCCGGCTTTCCGCTACTCCGCCGGGGTCAAGACCTTGCGATCACGAAAGAGAGTGCCGGATGAGTGAAGCGGAGCAGACCCAAGAGCCGCGCGAAAGCATGGATTTCGACGTTGTGATCGTCGGCGCGGGTCCCGCCGGTCTCGCCGCGGCGATCAAGCTCAAGCAGGTTTCGCCCGATCTCTCCATCGTGATCGTCGAGAAGGGATCCGAAGTCGGGGCGCATATCCTCTCGGGCGTCGTGTTCGATCCGTCCGGTCTCGACGCGCTGCTGCCGGACTGGCGCGGCGATCCCGAACGCCCCTTCAAGACACAGGTGACAGCGGATCGATTCTATTATCTCGGCCCGGCCGGCGGCGTGCGGCTGCCCAACATTTTAATGCCGAAGCTGATGGGCAACCACGGCAATTTCATCGGCTCGCTCGGGACGTTGACGCGCTATCTCGCGGTCAAGGCCGAGGCCTTGGGCGTCGATATCTATCCCGGCTTCGCGGCTTCCGAGGTGCTGTATGGCAAGGACGGCGCGGTGGAAGGGATCGCGACCGGCGACATGGGGATCGGCCGCGACGGCCTGCCCACCGGCAATTTTACCCGCGGCATGGAATTGCGCGGGCGCTACACCTTGTTCGCGGAAGGCGCGCGCGGCTCGCTTTCCAAGCAGATTCTTGCCAAGTTCGGCCTGGATCAAGGGCCCGAACCGCAGAAATTCGGCATTGGTCTGAAGGAGCTATGGCAGGTCAAGGCGGACAACCACCGGCCCGGCCTCGTCCAGCATTCCTTCGGCTGGCCGCTCGACAATTCGACCGGCGGCGGCTCGTTTCTGTACCATTTCGACGACCGGCTCGTCGCCGTGGGGTTTGTCGTTCACCTCAACTATTCCAACCCGACGCTGTCGCCGTTCGACGAATTCCAGCGGTTCAAGACCCATCCCGCCATCGCCCCGACATTCGCGGGGGCGGAGCGGCTGTCCTATGGCGCGCGCGCCATCACCGAGGGCGGCTGGCAATCGGTGCCAAAGCTCGCCTTTCCCGGCGGGGCATTGCTCGGCTGCGCGGCGGGCTTCATGAACGTGCCGCGGATCAAGGGATCGCATAATGCGATCTGGTCCGGCATTCAGGCGGCGGAGGCCGCCGCCGCGGCGCTCGCGGCTGGGCGTTCGCATGACGTCTTGGACGCCTACGCCGCCGGCTGGCGAGCCTCGCCGATCGGGCGCGATTTGAAACGAGTCCGCAACGTCAAGCCGTTGTGGTCGAAGCTTGGCACCTTCCCCGGCGTCGCCTTGGGCGGCGTCGACATGTGGCTCAACGAATTGTTCGGCGTCTCGCCGTTCGGAACGCTCAAGCATGGCAAGCC
>JARLIW010000023.1 GCA_031291515.1 Beijerinckiaceae bacterium
CGTCGATTCCGCTTGCAGAAGATCGTAGCTGTCGATCGTGAACAGAACCTGGCCGGCCTTCACCGCGTCGCCGATGTTGCCATTGACCGTGACGAGACGGCCCTGATACGGCGTGAACACCTGCACGAGAAGATCTTCGTTGAAGTCGATGCCGCCGACCATCGATTTCTGCACAAGGAAGGTCTGACGGCTCGCCGGCTCGATCTTGATCTGCCCGAGCTGCTTCTCGTTCAACTCCACCGTCGCCGGCTCGCCAGCCGCCGCCGGCTTCGCGGCCTCCGGAGCCGTCTTGCCGGGCTCGACCGCCTCCGACGCCGCTTTCGCCGGTTCAGCCGCCGCCGCATTGCCGTTCTGACCCGAAATCGACACCGTAATATTGAGAAACGAGGAGTAACGCCCCGCCGCGATCAATGCAGCCGCGCAGACAACCCCGGTCAAAACTTTCCTTGACACCGAAAGACGCATCATCGTTCACCCACACGAAATTAAACACCCACAAGATTTATACACCATAGATCGCTGCTTTCTGAAGCAGGATTGCATAAAATGAGAACACCTCCAGGCACTCCATAATCTAGTTGCCCAAAAACAACTCAATTATCGGGGAACCCCGCGTGGATTTCTAAAACGGTGTTTCGAGATATCTTTCACCTATGCCATTCGACGGTGATTTATTCTAGCGCCATGGGTCAAGTGTGATAAATCACACTTGACGCCGCGGCGCGAAAACAACCATGAATACCGGCTCCCATTATTGCGCGGCCGTCCTCAGACCAGCGCTTTCTCGGATGTCGTGGGTGCCTATCCCGACTCCTGATGCATCCGCCGATTTCATCGGATAGGATGAGGATCCCATGGAATTGTCGTTGCACACGCTGTTATGACCCTCTTAGGCTGACGGAGACGGCCAAGCAGCTCCGATCGAACAGCGAGCAACGGCGTAAAAGGAAGCGATCCTCATGATCGAAGCAGCGGCTCCGCGAGCCCCAATCTCGTCTCCTCAGGCGCCACGAGCGGGCGCGGTTGATCCGAATGGGCCCAATGATCCGGCGAAAAAGCAACCGCGAATCCTTTGTATCGAGGACGACTTCGAGACCCTCTCATTGATCGGGGAGGAACTCCGGGATCGCGGGTTCGACGTCATCACGGCCACGAATGGACAAGAGGGATTTTCGACGATTCAACGGTCGCACCCAGACCTCGTCTTATGCGACATCAATATGCCCTTGATGTCGGGATTCGAGGTTCTCGGACGACTGACGGCGACCGCGCCGAGTTTCGGAAACGTTCCTTTTGTGTTTCTGACGGCGCTCACCGACCGCGACACCGAGCTCAAAGGACGCAATCTCGGCGCCGACGATTTCGTGGCTAAGCCGATCGACTTTGATCTCTTGCATGCGATCATCAATGCACGGCTCGCGGGTGTCGCGCGAATGAACGTTTGGCCGACGCAGAGCAATCTCAACGAACGCGAAATTGAAAGTCTGACATGGGCGGCGCGAGGAAAATCATCGGACGAAATTGCCGAAATTGTCGGAATCGGCAAACGCGCGGTCGACTTTCACATTGACAACGCGCGCGCGAAGCTTGGCGTGGCAACCAGAATCCAAGCGGCGGTCAAAGCGACCGTCGGCGGGTTGATCAAACCATAACGCGCAATGAGACGAAGCCAGTCGATCCGCTTTCGCGCAACGTTGATTTTTAGTTTTATTTTCGTCGTGGTCATCGGCATCGGCGCCATCGGCTTTGCCTGGATCAGTGATTTTAATAAGGAATCATCGGACATCCGTAACCGATGGCTGCAGAACACCCGGTATCTCGGCGATCTCGCCAATTACACATCCGACCTTCGCGCCGCCGAAGGCGCCTATCTGCTGACGCAGGCAGACTCTGGTCTCAAAACCCTAAAACGCGATGTCGCGGATCTCGATGGCGAGATCTCGAAAGCCCAACGCAATTACGCGGCTATTTTGCACGATCCCTGGGAGGTCGAGCACTATCGTTCGTTCCAAGATCATTGGTCCGCTTACAAACGCTTATCGTCTCCCGTGTTCGAAGCGACGACCACTGCGCAAAAAGCCGAGGCGACGGAGGTCTATCTCACGTCGTCCAAAAGAGCTTTTTTAACCGTGAGCAACCTGCTCGAAGAGCTCACGGCGCATAACAACCAAGGGGCGAAAGAGGCGAGCAATCGTGCGAGCGACACGATCCGAGCGGCGCGCTTCTTCGGCGCGTTGACGATTGCCATTACCGCCGCGGCCGTTTTAGGGACGCTTGCTTTCATCACGCGCTCGCTGACCGTTCCCTTGGTTGAACTCGCGGATTGCATGCGGCGTTTGTCACAGGGGGATATGGATATTTCGGTCAAAAGCGTATCCCGCTCGGATGAACTCGGAAAGATGGCGCAGGCCGTGATCGTCTTTCGCAACAACGCGATCGAACTCAAGGCAAATCAGCGCGGGTTGGCTCTTCAGGCGACGATGCTCGAGGAAAAACTGGCGCATGAGCAACGGTTGAGCCAGCAGCACCGCAACTTCATTTCCATGGCGTCGCACGAATTTCGAACGCCGATGACCGTGGTCGATGGCCACGCGCAACGCCTGATCAATGCGATCGAACCTCTTTCCCGCGACGCCGTTGTCGACCGCGCCTGGAAAATTCGCATTGCCGTGAAGCGCATGAAAGTCATGATCGACAATCTGCTCGAAACAAGCAAGATGATCGACGTCGATCCGAACTTGTACTTTCATCCTTCCGATTTCGATTTGCGCGCCTTGGTTCACGAAGTGTGTTCCGTCCACCGGGAAATCTCGCCAAAGGCCCTCCTGGTCGAAGATCTCAAGCCGGAGGTCGTGACGATCTTCGGCGACCGAAAGCTTCTGTTTCTCACCTTCAGCAATCTGATCACCAATGCGCTCAAATATTCTCTCGATGCGAAGCCAATCCTCGTTCGCATGCGTCCCGAACGCGCCGATGTGGTCGTGACGGTTCAGGATCAAGGAATCGGAATTCCGCAAAGCGACATCGACCGGTTGTTCGAGCGATATTATCGCGGGACGAACGTATCGGGAATCGTCGGCAGCGGCATCGGCCTCTATCTCGTGAAAGTGGTCGTCGATCTCCACGGCGGAAGCATCAAAGTCGAAAGCAGCGAAAATAGCGGATCCTGCTTTTCCATAAGCCTGCCGATGGTACGACGCCCGAATTCCGAAACGTTGATTTCGGATAGCGTATGACATGCGAGCGGAGGCTGGACGGCCAATATATCTTCGAGCCATCGAGCGGTTCGATACGTTCGCGCAACGCTCGGCGGCAATGTATAGCGCGACGAGCGCGTTGCTCGGATGCGAGCGGAATCCGGAGATCCGCCGCGATCGGCGAGACGCGCGCCGCTCAGAATTGTTGTCATTGCGAACAAAACAAGAATCAGGGACTATGGCGGCCTCATGCGGGGATGATTCGAACCAATGGCGGCAAAGGTCCATTATCTCGATGCGCTTAATCCCGCGCAAAGACGCGCCGTGGAGCATGGCGTTTCGGGGACCGACATGCCCCCGGGGCGGCCGCTCCTCGTCATCGCCGGGGCCGGATCCGGCAAGACGAACACGCTCGCTCATCGCGTCGCGCATCTTATTGTCAACGGCGCGGACCCCAGGCGCATTCTGCTGATGACATTTTCGCGCCGCGCCGCCGGCGAGATGGAAAAACGCGTGGAGCGGATCGCGCGCAAAGTCATCGGCGAGAAAGCGGGTGTCATGACTGATGCGCTTGCGTGGGCCGGCACATTCCATGGGATCGGCGCCCGGCTTTTGCGCACCTATGCGGAGCAAATCGGTCTGGATGCAGCCTTTACGATCCATGACCGCGAAGATTCCGCCGACCTTATGAACCTGGCCCGACACGACCTCGGCTTTTCAAAAACCGAGAGCCGCTTTCCGGCCAAGGGAACGTGCGTGACGATTTATTCACGCTGCGTGAATGCACAAGCTCCGCTTGAAGACGTCCTCGGGAGTTGGTTTCCCTGGTGCCAAGCCTGGGCGCCCGAGCTGAAGGAGCTCTTTAACGCCTATGTCGAGGCGAAACAGCGCCAGAACGTGCTCGATTACGACGACCTGTTGCTCTATTGGGCGCAGGCCATCACCGATCCCGCTCTCGCGCAAGACATGGGGAGCCGCTTCGATCATGTGCTGGTCGACGAGTACCAGGATACCAACCGGCTCCAGGCTTCGATCCTGCTCGGTTTGAAACCGGACGGTCAAGGCCTCACCGTCGTCGGCGACGACGCGCAATCGATCTATTCGTTCCGCGCGGCGGCGGTCCGCAACATCCTCGATTTTCCCGCGAGCTTCACTCCGGCCGCGGAAATCATTACGCTCGATCGGAACTACCGCTCGACCCAAGCCATCCTCGCGGCGGCCAATGGTGTGATCGCGCTAGCCCCGGAACGTTTTACCAAAAACCTTTGGACAGAGCGGCAAGGACCGGCGATTCCGCAATTGGTCAGCGTCCGCGATGAGACGGATCAAGCGGGCTACATTGTCGAACGCGTGCTGGAAAATCGCGAAGGCGGGTCGACGCTCAAGCAGCAGGCGGTCTTGTTTCGGACCTCGAGCCACAGCGGCCCGCTCGAAGTCGAGCTCACCCGCCGCAATATTCCGTTTGTGAAATTCGGAGGCCTCAAATTCTTGGACACGGCGCATGTCAAAGACATGCTCGCTTTGCTGCGATTCGTGCAAAATCCGCGCGATCGCGTCGCGGGATTCCGCGTGATGCAGCTCATGCAGGGCGTCGGTCCGACCGCGGCACAGCGCGTTCTCGACCATATGGCCGAGACATCCGACCCGATCGCTTCCCTCGCCGGCGCGCCCTGCCCGCCGCGCGCCGGGCGCGCCTGGCAAGACTTCGTCAAAACGATCGAGGCGCTGCGGACCGGCGGCCCTGGCTGGCCCGCCGAAATCGAATACGCCCGTCTTTGGTACGAACCGCATCTTGATCGCCTCCATGAGGATGCGATCACGCGTCAAGCCGACCTCGTTCAACTCGAGCAGATCGCCAGCGGATATCCGTCACGAGAGCGGTTTCTCACCGAACTGACGCTTGATCCGCCCGATGCGACAAGCGATCAAGCGGGCGTCCCGATGCTCGACGAAGACTATCTCATCCTATCGACGATCCACTCGGCCAAAGGCCAGGAATGGAAATCCGTCTTCGTGCTGAATGTCGTCGATGGATGCATTCCATCGGATTTGGGCACGGGCACCACGGCCGAAATCGACGAGGAACGGCGCCTCCTCTATGTCGCCATGACACGCGCCAAGGACGACCTCCATCTGATCACGCCCCACCGTTTCTTCACCCACAAGCAAAACGCGATGGGCGATCGCCATGTCTATGCCTCGCGCACGCGCTTCATTCCAAACGCGTTGATCGGTCTTTTCGAACGGACGATCTGGCCACCGGCTACCGCTCCCGTCGCGCGGGTGGCCACGCAGGGTCCGAGGATCGATGTCGGCGCGCGGATCCGCGGCATGTGGCGATGAAGGCTCCGAAGGGCGCTCGGCTTATCGCCATGTTCTAGCGGACAATTCGTTTCGGGGCATCCAAACATTCAACGGACCAAGACGTCCACCGATGTCCCGCCGCGCATCCAGTTCGGTATCAAACTGAACTTGATTGTCAGGTTGCGCGGTCGTGCCATGACCCGGACCGCGATGCCAGCATTGCGGTTCGATGGACAGAAATCAGAACTCGTCGGCACGAGATCGTCGATCGCGGCGGGCGAGTTGAGGCTCGATGATCCGCCTTTCGGCCGCTGTCTTCTTCCGCCGCGGGCGTAGATTTAGGGAACTTAAATCGATCCCTCCGGTTATGGCCGAGCCAACCCATCGGAGATACCATGCTCAAGAAACTTTTCGTCCTCGCTCCCGCCGCGATGATTGTCGGCTCGTTTGTCGTTTCACCTGTCTTCGCCGACACCGTGATCATCAAACACGACCATCGCCATCACGAGGTGTTTCATCATTATCATCACGATGACAAAAAGGTCATCATCAGACATCGCGACTAGAACGGAACTGGGCCAAATCAAGCCTGGTTCGATCTTAACTCCACCGCCGCGCGTCTATCCGGCCGCCGAGTGAATTGGCTTGGCGGCTTAAATATGCTGGCGCGCGATCCGAAGAGACCGTGTGCAAGCGGCGGGACGATTTGTCGAAAGCGGACATTTCGCGCGTTAGATTTCTCAAAACGTGACGCCCTCGTCGCATGGTCCGGACGATCTCTTGATCGAGGGGGAGGCGTACATTACTATCGTCATGCATGTAAGATAAGGTTCAATACCTTTCTATGCTTATGGGTGACGGATGAGACTGTTTTTCTTGATTCTCTGCACGGTTTTTGCTCTCTCGGTTTCGGCCAAGGCTCAGCAAACCCCGCCGTCGGCGGCGGCGATCGCGCCAGCGCCAGCGGGCGGCCCACCGGCGGGCGGCACGCCACTAAAAATCCCGTTCGATATCCCTTATGGAACGCCCATTACGCTTGATCACGCCAAACAGCTTATCTCGGCCGTGCAAGACGAAGCGACGAAGCGCGGGTGGAAGTTTAATATTAGCGTCGTCGATCCAAACGGCGATTTGATCGCCTTTGTCCGAATGGACGGCGCCATGCTGCCATCAATTATGGTTTCGCAAAACAAGGCTAGGACGGCGGCGCGCTGGCGCCGCGAAACCCGCGTCTTCTATAATCTATACGAAGCTGGCCATTCCTATGTTGGCACGCTCGATCCGCAATTGGCGGCGTCCCCCGGCGGATATCCTCTTATCGAAGACGGAAAGATCATCGGCGCGATCGGTTGCAGTGGCGGCACAGGTGATCAAGATGCTCTCGTCTGCAAGGTTGGCGCTGATCTGGTCAAATGAGGTCGGACCCGATTTGACCGGGTGTATCCGCGCCTTCAAAGCCTCGTGGAGCCTGTCCGCGTCATAGTCAAAAATGGAAAGACGCGTGCGCCAGCGAGGACGCGCTGAATGGGCAGCTCGTGATGGACCGGCCTTGGCGCCCCGTGCATTGTCGGCCATGCGCGTCATTTTGAGAGAGGCACGATCACCGTGCATATCGATTTTGAGGCGCGGCGCATCCGCTTTCCAAATCGGCGCGTCCGGTTCTTCTGGCTCATGGCTCTCGCTCCGCCGAGGCTCCGCGCTCCTCCCCCAAGATAGGCCGCAGCGCGAGAACCAGCGGGATGATCATGGCGGCTGTCGCCGCCGCGGCCAGGATGCCGACGGTCCAACTGGAATGATCGGCAATCGCGCCGTATCCGATCGGCGCAAGGCCGCCAGCGCCAATGACGCCGGTGTAGAATAGCGCAAAGCCACGCCCGGTGTCGCCTTTGGGCGCCAAGTCCGGGACCGTTCCATACAAGACCGACGAGGTGCCGTTGAGGACGATGCCAAGAAGCGGAAGAACCGCAAGCGTCGGCGCGAGCGAAAGCAGCAGTGTTGCCGTCATCAGCAGCGCTGTCGCGCCTTCGGTCGCGATCACGCTCCAGACGACACCGAGGTGCTGACCAAGCCAACCACAGGCGGCCTTGCCGAGGGCTCCCCCAATGAAGAGCAGGGCCAAGCCAAGACCGACGGCCGTCTGCGTTCCGCCATGGGCCCGCAGCAAGAACGGCAGGAACAGCAAATAGCCCATCCGCGTCGCCGTATCGAGCGCGCCGATGGCGAGGAGCAGGCCAAAGCCTCGCCCAGCCTGCCGCTTTGCCGTGACTTTCGTTTGCGCCGACGCGACGAAGGGCTGTCGCGGCACGAGAGCCAGCAAGGCGAGAGCCGCCCCCACCCCAATGAAAGCCATGGTCCCCACGATGGGCCGCCAGGCGACGATGGGCAACAGCAGCGCGACCACGGCCGGAAATATCGCCTTGCCGAGATCGCCGGCAAAATTATAGACGCCGAGGGGCCCGCGCGACGCTTTTCCGTAAGTGTTCGTGACGAGAAGCGAGGCGCGCGGATGCTGGACGCTCGATCCGATGCCGGCAATGATCAGCCCAGCACATAGGCCGGGAAAACCGAGCGGAAGAGCCATCACCAAAAAACCCGCCGCCGCGACGAAGGTCGCCAATGCCAGGGCCGCGCGCGGGCCAAGCCTCGCGATCGACCGGTCGCCAGGAACCTGTAAACCGCCCATCGTGCCGTAGTAGAGCGCCCGAACCACCGCGAGACCGGCATAGGACAAGCCAAACTCCGCCTGCCAGACCGGCAGCAGCGCGTAGAGTTGATCCGTGTAGCCGTCGTGCAGAACATGGGCGAGGCACGCCCCCGCGAGATTGCGTCGCCGCGGCGACGACCAGAGTCCCTTCGGGACAGGTAACAAATCCGCCGTGCTCGTACTTTGCATTCCGCGTGTCGCTCTCCTTAATCCAACCTTATACAGGTGAGTTTTTGGCGACTAGACTCACAATGATCACATGATCTGTCGGTTTTTCTCACGGGTTTGTCGCCGCTTGGGTCGATCGCGGCGGCCACGGCGAAACCAGGCTCCGCGCGGAACGACGTTCAGCTGTCGTTGACCTGGAGGCGAAGTTTGATCCGGCCGGCGGGACGAGACCGCTGGCGATCGCGGCGGTTCACTGAACTTTCGTAAGCGGGAATTCTTGGCCGCTTGTCTCGATCGTCGGATATTGCGCGCGGTGAAAATGCTGCTCGGCGAGTTCCGGCACCTGGATGTCGACATAGTGCGCGAGCCCAAACGTGCTGACGAACCCGTCCTTGTTGACGTCGCCTTTGCCCATGAGACCCTCGGCGACGACATAGGTAAAAAGGCCGTGGCCCTCGTAGCCCTCGAGCGCCTGCTGGGTCGACGTGCTCGCCGCAAGCACCGTGGTGCCGACCGCCCGGCTCAAGATCTTGAGCGCCGTCGCCTCGTCGAGCCCGCGCGTCGCCAGCCCTTTTCCCAAGGCGTCGCCCAACGCCGCGGCGTGGCAGGTGTCGATGACCATCAGCTTCTTGGTCGCGGGGATATTGGCGACGAGCGCCGTCAGCTCTTCCTTGGTGATGGCATCGCTCTTCAAATGTTCGGTCGAGACCGAACCGACATTCGAGGTGATGAGATAATAATCGCCATCGTCCGTCAGGCCGTGGCTCGCGACATAGAAGACGAAGAGATCATCGGGGCCCACGTTCGTCTGCATCGCCTTCAGCGCCGCCATCAGCGCGTCCCGGGTTGTTTCCGCGGCCGTCGTCAGAAGTTTGACGTCGACCTTATCGAACAGCGAGGCTGAGTATTTCCGCAGCGTGTCGGCAAAGAACCGCGCATCCGAACTCGAATATTTGAGCGAAAAATCCTGGTTCTTGAACTCCTGGATTCCGACAACCAAGGCGTGGAGATTGCCGCGAGTCGTCACGGGGAGCGTCGCATAGGTGCTCGCAACCGCCGCGTTGCTCTGCATGCTGTTGTCGGCGTTGAAGGCGACGGCGCGCAGCGAATTCGAACCGGTGGCGAGATGGATCACGTAGCCGCGGGTTGTCACCTTGCCCTTCGCCCCGGCAAGGTGCACGCTCGTATCATCGACCACCGCCGTGCCGTTCAGGAAGAGGCGAACCTGCCCGACCCCTCCGCCGCCATCCGTGATTTGCACGTTGATCGCCAGCGTCGGCGTATTGGCGCTGAGCGGGACGTCGTCGAGGCTGACGATCGGGGCGACCTTGACGCTGCCGAGGCCAGCGAAACCGAGCTGAGCCAGCGAACGCCCGGCGAGGCTGAGACGCACCAGATCGGGCCGAAAAAACTTCTCGCGATAGGCTCCGATCGGAAACACGCCATCCCCGATGCGAACATTGAGGTTCTGCTCGGCGGCGTCGGACGACGTGTCGTAGTAACCCTCCGGCGTGATCGCGAGCCACGATCCATCCTTAAAGGCCGCCAGAGCGACACGCTCCGTGCCCGAGGCCGCGTCCCAAAGCCGCAACGCCCCGTTCCAACTCGCGGCAATGAGCGCCCGCCCGTCCGGTGAAAACGCGACCGAACCAAACATATCGCCATGGCCTTCCAATCTGTGCAGCTCACGTCCGCTCGTCATGTCCCAGAGCTTGACCGAATTGTCCTGGGCAGAGGCGCCCAGGGTATGGCCATCGGGTGAGAAAGCGACGCCGGTGGCGCGATCCTGGAACGTTCCGACCGTCTTGACCTCGGATCCCGTCGATGGATCCCAGAGCTTGATGGTCCGGTCCTCGCTGCTCGACGCCAGCTGCGTTCCGTCGGGCGAGAAGGCAAGCCCCGTCACCCAGGCCGCGTGTCCATTCAGCACGCGGAGCGCGCGCCCGCTCCCGACGTCCCAAAGCCGGATCGAATTGTCGGCCGGGGGCACTTTGGTCCCGCTGCCGGACGCCAGAACATGTCCGTCTGGCGAGAACGCGAGCGCATTCACCCATTGCGTATGCCCCGTCAGCGTGCGCAGCAGCGCGCCTGTCGTCGGATCCCAAAGCTTGATCGTGTGGTCGCCGCTGCCCGTCGCGAGGATTCGACCATCCGGCGAGAAAGCTAAGGAGTTAACGATCCCTTGGTGGCTGAAGGTCTGCAACGTCGCACCGCTGGCAACATCCCAGAGCTTGGCGGTCGAATCGTTGCTGCCGGCAGCGAGCCAACGACCGTCCGGAGAGAAGGCCACGGAGGGAACCCAGTCGCCAAGCCCAGCAAAGGTGCGAAGCGCGTGCCCAGTCGCCGCATCCCAAAGCTTCACCGTGTGATCGAAACTGGCGGAGGCGAAGGTGCGGCCGTCGGGCGAGAAAACCGCGCGCTGCGCGCCGACCGCGCGACTGGCGAGAGGCGTCCGTTCCTTTCCCGCTGCCGTGTCCCAAAGCCGGATGCTGCCATCTTCGAGGCAGATCGCCAATGTCCCACTATCCGGCGAAAAGCTGATGTTATAGGCCCAGACCACACCTCCCGGAGGCGTCTGCCCTTGCAGGATACCAATCTGCTGCCCATTCGCGCCGAAGATCCTAACCGTATTGTCAAGCCCGTTCGACGCCAGGAAGTGTCCGTTGGGCGAGACGGCGACGGTCGAAAGCTGAGCCGAACCGTCGCGAAGGGATCCCGAGGACCGGCCAGTCGCGACATTCCAAAAGCCGATCGCATCCCCGCTCGTCCCCGAGACGAGGGTTCCGCCATCCGGCGAAAAGGCAATCCGGCCGACCGAACGGCCGCGAAAACGACGGACCTCGCGCAGGCTCGCCACGTCCCAAACCCGCAAGAGAAAGTCGGCGCCACGCGCGGCCAGCAGCGCGCCGTTCGGGGAGAAGACGACATTGTTCAGAAAGCCGTCAATCCGGGCGAGCACGCCAAGACCGTCGCCGGTCGTCCAATTCCACAAGCGAATGGTGCCGTCGCTGGCCTTCGCGGCCAAGGTGTGACCGTCGGGGGAAAAGGCGACCGAAAAGACAGCGCCGCTTGTGCGCAAGGCCCGAATCTCATGCCAGTTCTTGACATCCCAAAGCTCGACGGTGCCGTCGAACCGGCCCAGCGCGAGCACGCCCCCTTGCGGCGCAAAGGCAACAGAGATGGCACCTGGCGTGATCGCTCGCGGCAGGGTGCGAAACTCGCGCCCGCTTGCCACATCCCAAAGGATGACATTGTTATCGGCGCCCGCGGACGCGAGCATCGACCCGTCGGGTGCATAGGCGACATCAGCGACCGCTTGGGAATGACCGAGCTGCGGAAAAATGTCAGGCGGATCGTCCGCCCAGGCCGTGCCGCCGCAGCACCAAACAAGCGCGACGAAACCGATGAGACGGCTAAAAAACGCGACCATCGCCGCCCCCCGAATGCCGACCAAAACATGACGGACAAGACGGGCCGAGGCAAGTCCAGTTGGCTTGTCCGCGATCAATGTACATTCGCAAGGGCCTCGTCGAGCAACGGAACACCTTCGCGGGCTGGCAAGGAAACGCCCGAGCTAGCATTGGCCGCGCGCGTCCGGGTCGCCGCGCCGAGCCAAATTCCTTAATGCCTTGACCCAGATTTTTGGACCCTGGCGTGACTTACCGACGCCGGGATTTTAGTTTTTATGCGGCTTGCCGTTCTGGGCGATCGCGAAATTTGTCTCGCCCAACGGCCAGCCCAGCACCGGATGCTGCTTGCCACCCGTCAGGTCTTGAACACGGTCTTCCAAGAAGGCCTCGAGGCCGAGTGTCATAATACTGCCGTCACCGACGCGCGCGGCTTTGCCATCCTCGATACCCTCGACAATAGCTTTGGTGAAGGCCCCATTTTGCCAATCGGGCCGTTCCTCGGACAACTCGCTCCCGGTCGATGAGGCGAAGGTGATGATGCTCCCGTTCTCGGGCGCCGTGACCGCATTGACCAAAACATTCATATCGACATGTCGCTTGGCCGCGCCCCCGGCATGACACGTGTCGAGAAACCAGATGATCTTGCCCGGCAGCGCTCCCAGGGAACGGCGCATCTCGTCCTGGGAGACGCCCTTAAAGCGGAAATTATCCTCCGTCGCATCGGAGGGCAGAAACCAATAGGCCTGCTTTTCATCGGTGACGCCATGACCGGCGAGAAACAGGACGCCGGTATCGTTTTTTCGGGTGACATTGGCTTCCAGCCATTCGAGACCTTCGATGATGCTCTCGCGTGTCACCGCGCGGTCCGTCATCAGATGCGTTTTAACATCGCCGTAGTAGCCACCCTTCTGATCGCCAAGCGCTTTCGCGAAGTCGCGGGCGTCCTTGGCCGCGAAACCGAGTGACATCGCGGCATCGGCGTAATCGCTGATGCCCACGATCACCGCGTAGAGCTTGCGGTCCTGGCTGCTCGCGGCCGGCGCGCCGTCCCACTCGATTTTGACGCTCGCCACTTGGCTCGACAAATCGCCCGACTGCGCAATGAGCCCGACCTCGCTCATGCGATCGGTGAGGGCCACGGCGACGGAGCCTTCCGTCTCCATGTCCTTTCCCGGCTCATGGGGCGCCAATCCCTTGATCTTGACCGTGTGCCCGTTGACGAGCACCGCGATCTGATCGACCGGCAGCCCCGACGGCGAGCGCCAGGCAAAGGCGATCGTCACCTCGCCGGCCGTGATATGCGAAAGGTTCGCCGGGGCGGCGATACGGATCACCGGCGGCAATTGCGCGATCAGCGGCTTCGTATCCTCCTTGCGCCGCGCCGTCTCGTTGGCTTGCTTGACCGCCTCGTCCTCGTCGAGCGTTTTCAAAACGAGCCGAACGATATCGGGGCGGCTGAAGCGAGCGCGGAAGCGCGAGGCTGGAAAGAAATCGGCGGTCTGATTCCAGCCCCGGTTCACATGCCAGCCGATCAGATCTTCGCCGCCGGGCGAAGCCATATAGTAACCCGTCGGGGTCCACGCCACCCAGCGCTTGCTCCGCGTGTCGACAAAAAGGGCGAGCAATTCCTTGCCGTCCGACCAGCGATACCAACGGATCGTGCCATCGCCAAGGGTCGAGACAATCAAGTCGCCATTTTGAGCGAGATTGACGCCCCATGCCTCGGTATACGCTGGTATCCGCCAGCGCTCTCGGCCACGGGCGTCGAACGACAAAACGAGATCGGAGGTGCCGAGAACAAAACCAGCACGATCGGGTCTTATCGCAAGCGAGCGGGCTCGATAGGCCGAAATCGGGATGATTAGACGGCCCCCGAACTTCACCGTATTTGAATTGAGCCAGCCATCGACGGGCAAAGCCGTGACGTCGGGGGACACGAGGCCCGGCACAGCGTGACCAGCTTCCCTGACCTCTCCGGCAAGAAGATCGAACAAGATGGGATCGATCGCGTCGAAGCCCAAACCGGCGCGCACTTGCGTGCCATCCCGCGAGATCTGAAACGCGTCTCCCAATTTATCGCGCATATCGGCGATGTGGCCGCGTCCCAATATGCTTGCGTCCCCTTGCGCGTGTAAGAGGCCGAAAGAGGGTTCCGAGGACGCAAAAGCGACACCGTCGCCACAAGACGCAAGACCCATAATCGAACCGGTGGAAACGGGAACATCGCCGCCGTTTCGCGTCCCATCGAGATTAAAACGGCGGATGAACCGTTCTCCCGGATGGCCGGACACGTCCTCCCCCGTGAATCCGCCCGCGAACAGAGTTTGGCCATCGCCGGACCAGGCCACGGCTGGAAGGTGACCGTTCCTCAGGTCGCTCGTGTCGGCGGCGCCCAGCCGCCTCAGCGTATGCGCGTCAAACTCTTCGACGGCGGGCTTATCGTTAAACCCAACAGCAACGCGGTTTCCCGTGGGATCAACGGAAACGGAAATAGGTTGCCTGCCGCTGCGCGTCGCGGTTTTTTGCGGACGCGCATTCCCCGTGTAATGCCGCACGAATCCGTCGGCACTCACCGCGTAGAGCGACCCGTCGGGACCGAAGGCCAAGCCTTCGACGGGCGCGGCAAGCCCTTTATCGAAGACTTCGTCCTGGCCGGTCGTGATATCGATCACATGCACACCCCCCGCGAGAGCGCCGACGGCGATCAGCTTTCCGTCCGGCGAAAAAACGATCTCTTGAATGGCGTAATCAAGCACGCCGAAACGCCGCACGTTCTGCCCCGTCGCGACGTCGAACACATAGATCGAGTGTTTTCCGTTGAGGGTCGAGAATGCGTCATAGCCGCCGGCGGCGGCCAGCGTGCCGTCGCGCGAAATGGCGACACTGTTGAATTGTCCGAGCCTTTCCGGACCAATGGGCAGGCGTTGTGTCCGCAGCAACCGGCCTTCGGGCACCGACCAGAGACGTACGGTTTTGTCATCGGAACCCGTCACCGCGATCCGACAGGCGGCATCGGTGGAGATTCTCCAGATCGTTGAACTATGCATTCCGGTTTCGATCCGGAGCTGCGGCTCCTGCGGGGGACAAACGCGGATTGCCTCGTCCAACGGCGCGCTCGAAACGCCGTCGATTGGGCCAGAATAACATCCAGCGCTCGTCAAGCGCTTTTGAAGCGAGGCGACATCGCTCGCCCCCCCGGCTGGGATGAGAGCCGTCTGCGCCGCAGCCGCTGGTGGAGTCAGCAGAAGAGCAAAGGCAAACCAAGTCGGGAGAAGATTTCGCAAGGCATTTCCTCCTTGAAGCCCGCCTCGACGAGCCGGACGACCTCACGTTGCCATGCGGCTTTCAGGCTGTCGATAGGAACCGATCCCGTCGAGTCCACCCCACTTTGGGACGCCCGCAATTGTATGAATTTGGTGGGATGAGCAATCGGCATCCGCAGCGGCGCCCGTGACCGCCGGTTCATTGTCTAGCCCCCGTTTCAATGGTACGCCGTGGATCAATCCCTTGGCGCGGACCGCGGCTCCGGCGACCCGGTTCGCGGTCAGGATGCAAGACATGCCGGATCTCAAGATCTTCATTTCTTCGCCCGGCGACGTTCCCGACGAACGGCTGCGAGCCGATCTCATCATCGACAAGCTCGCCCAGGACTACGATCGCTTTTTCAAGCTGATATCCTACCGCTGGGAGCACGAGCCGATGCTTGCCTCCGGCCATTTTCAGGATGCGATCGAGCCTCCCAGCGCGACGGACATCGTCATCCTGATCGTCTGGTCGAGGCTTGGCACGCCTTTGCCCGAAAAGACCGCCGTGCGTGAATACCGGGGAATCGACGGCCGCGCGCCCGTGACCGGCACCGAATGGGAATATGAAGACGCGCTGGCCGGAGCCCGCGCGCATGGATCGCCAGGCATCCTGGCCTTTCGCAACGTCAGGCCCGCTCCGATCGACACATACAACGCGGAAAATCGTGCGAAAAGCCTCGCGCAGCTCGATGCGCTCGACCAATTCTGGCGGCGGCATTTCGCCGAACATGGCGTTTTCATCAGCGCATACGAGAGTTACCAAACCCTCGACGAATTCGCGCGGCTCCTGGAACAGAAGCTCCGGAAGCTGTTCGATCAGCGGATCGGCGCCGCGGCGGCGGGCGGCACCGGCGCGCGGGCGATCTCCTGGACCGGATCGCCATTTCGCGGCCTCGAGCCCTACGAATACGAACATGCGCCCGTGTTTTTTGGACGCGAAGCGGCCATTGCCCAGGCCCTGCGTCATCTTGCGGTGGCGGCCCGCCATGACAATGCGTTCCTGCTGGTGGCCGGCGCGAGCGGCTCGGGCAAATCCTCATTGGTCAAAGCGGGCATCGTGCCCCAGCTTATGAAGCCGCAGCGCATCGAGGGATTGGCGTTCTTACGCCGGGCCGCGTTCAGACCCGCCGACGCGCAAGGCGACCTCGTCCTCGGTCTTGTCCAGGCGCTTGCCGCAAATCATGGTTCCGGGATCGGCCTCCCCGAATTGCTCGCGCCGGGGCAAACGGCCGATAGTCTCGCCGCTCTTTTGCGAACGGTTCCCGATGATCCCTCCTTCGTCTTTGAAGCGGCCCTCGGCCGGATTACCGAGGCGGCGCAAAGAGCAGGCGTGATCCTGGCGCATGAACAGGCCCGCATGATCCTCGTCATCGACCAGTTGGAAGAGCTTTTCACGAGCGGCGGCATCCCCGCCAGCGACCGACTCGTCTTCGTCAAACTTTTGGCCGGCCTCGCCGCGTCGGGACTCGTCTGGATCGTCGCGACGATGCGATCCGACTTTTGGCATCGCATCGCGGAAGTTCCAGAACTCCTCGCGCTCGCGGCCGGCGAACGCCGCCTCGACCTCGCTCCGCCGGTGCCGCTCGAATTCGCCGATATGATCCGCAAACCCGTCGAGGCAGCCGGCCTGTCCTTCGAGCGCCGGGACGGAGTCGGCCTGGATGCGGAGCTCGCCAAGCGCGCCGCGGCGGAACCGGGCGTTTTGCCGCTCCTTTCCTTCACCCTCGATGCCCTTTTTGCCGAAGATGCCGCCAAGAAGCATGGCCTTGTCCTAACCTATGAGACTTACGAATCCTTGGGTGGTCTCGAAGGGGCGATTGCGACGCGCGCCGAAGAGATCGTCAAAGGTTTTTCGGAACCGGCGCTCGACGCCATCCCCCGCGTGTTGCGCGCCCTCACCACCGTCGCCGACGGCGTCGAATCGATCGCGGCGGCCCGCGCGGCTCCGCTCGACGCGTTCCCACCAGGAAGCGGCGCGCGCCTCGTCGTGGATGCGCTTGTCACGGGACGTCTGCTCGTCGCATCGGGCGAAAATGAAAAAGCGACGGTGCGCGTGGCCCACGAAGCGCTGATCAGACATTGGCGGCGCGCGGAACAACAGGTCGAGCTCGATCGCCGCGATCTCGAAACACGGAAGTTGATCGAACGCCAATACGACCGCTGGCGCAAAGCGTCTCCAAGGGATCAGCCTTTCATCCTCCTTCGCGATCCCGATCTGACCAATGCCCGCGATCTCGACAAGCGCTGGGGCGAGGATCTGCAAAGCGAGCATCGCGACTTCATCGCGCGCTCCGTTTCGGCCGCGCAAAGGGCCGCGCGCCGACGATGGACCGCGGTCATCGCCGCCATGGCCGTGCTCATCATGCTAACGGGGCTCTCAATCAGTGCTTTGACAATCGCGGAAACACAGCGAGACGCCGCGCTCATCGCGCAATCCAGGGCTTTGGCGCGCGACTCCGTGACCATCAATTCGCAAGGAAATGCGACATTGGCGGCCTTGCTGGCCCTGAATGCTCTGCCACGCTCGTTGCGCGAACCGGACCGGCCTTTCATTCTCGACGCCGCCTATCCGCTTGCGAACGCCTTTGCCAATCGCCGGGAGCGCGCCGTCCTCGCGCACTCTGATCTCGTCAATTCAATCGCGTTTTCTCCGGATGGAACTCTGTTTGCGACAGCCTCCAACGATGGAACGGCGGTGATTTGGGATGCGATCTCCGGGCGCCGGCTCTGGACGCTCACGGGACACAAGGGCCATGTCAACTCGGTCGAGTTTTCGCGTGACGACAGGCGGGCCGTCACGGCATCGGACGACGGCTCCGCGCGCTTATGGGATACCGCGAGCGGCAAGAGCCTCGCCATTTTTGGCGGTCATACGGCGCCCGTCGCGGCGGCGTCCTTCTCGCCCGATGGCACCCATGTCGTCACCGCGTCCTGGGACGGCACGGCCGCCGTTTTCGACACGGCTTCGGGCGCGCGGCTTGCGGCGCTGCATATTCCCGATACCCACGTCATATCGTCTCTGTTCTCACCGGACGGATCGAAAATCGCGACCGCGTCCGATGATGACGCCGCACGAATTTGGACGACGAGCGGCCAGCTCCTTCACGAACTCAAAAACCCCGGCGCCGAAACGACCGTGGCCGCCTTTTCGCCGGACGGTTCGCGGATTCTCACGGCGGCCAATGACGGGACCGCCCGTGTCTGGGACGCCGCGTCATATGGTTTGATCGCAACGCTTAGAGGTCACCTTGCCCAGATCAATACCGCGGCATTTTCCCCGGATGGGCGCAAGATCATTACGGCGTCCGATGACCGGACCGCCAGAATCTGGGATGCGGACACCGGCGCGTCGGTTCTCTCGCTGATCGGTCATGACGACATTGTCTATTCCGGCGCTTTTTCCGCCAATGGCAACCAAGTCGTCACGGCCTCGGCCGACCGGACCGCCCGGATTTGGGATGCCCGGAGCGGCTTTGTTTCGGCCGTCCTCGGAGGTCATGAAGGTTTCGTCTTTTCGGCTCTTTTCGCGCCGGATGGGCGCGGCGTGGCGACAGCGGCCCACGAACCAAAAGCCCATCTTTGGAATACCGACGCAAGCGCGGCGCGCGGCGTTCTGCGGGCCAATGCAATGCCAGCCGCTGTCGCGTTTTCGCCAGACGGCACGCGGATCGCGACGGGATCGCGCGACGGACATCTTCGCCTGTGGGACGGCCGAACCGGCGAGACTCTGGCTTTCACACAAGACCAACCGGGCCCGGTTCGCTCGCTTGCCTTCTCGCCCGACGGCAAGTCCATCGTTGCGACCGCGCCGGATGGAGTGATCCGGATTTGGGATCTCGAAACGAACGCCTTGCGGCCGTTGGCGGGGCATGGCGCGTCGGTGAACATGGCGCGCTTTTCGTCCGACGGCGAACGCATCGTCACCGCGTCCGATGACAAGACGGCGCGCATTTGGGCCGCTAAAACAGGGCGGCCCCTTGGCGTTCTCCCCCATGACGGCGCTGTCGTCGATGCCGTCTTTAGCCCCGATGGCGCGCGGATCGTGACGGCCTCGGCGGATCGGGCCGCAACGCTGTGGAACGCAAAGACCATGACGCGCTTGGCGGCATTGACGGATCACAAGAGTTTCGTGACCCTCGTCGCGTTCTCGCCGGACGGCAAAAGGATCGTGACCGGAGGGGGACAAGGCGCGGAGCTTTGGGACGGCGAAACGGGGGCGCCTGTCGCCACCCTGCCCCCTGCCGGCGTCACCGCCCTTGGGGCTGCATTTTCGCCGGATGGCAACACCCTAGCGGTGGCTTCGGTCGATCGCATCGCGCGCCTTTGGGATGCGAGGGACGGCAGATTCCTTCGATCTCTGACTGGCCATGCCCTCGCCGTCCGTTCGGTCGCCTACTCTCGCGACGGTCGCCGTCTGATCACCTCGTCCGACGATCTCACGACCCGCTTTTGGGACGCGGCGACCGGTCAACCGATCGCCATCCTCGCGGGACATGAGGCCGCCGTGGTGTGGTCCGGCTTCGCTCCCGATGGAACGCTTGCGCTTTCCGCATCGACGGACGGGACCGTTCGCCTTTGGACCCTTCCGCCATTGTGCCAAGATCTGATCGATGCCGCGCGGAATTCGTTGCCTAGAGACCTGACGAGCGCGGAACGCGACCGCTTTTTCCTCGGAGAAACAAAGCCCGATTGGCGCGCGCGTTTTCACACATTGGCGGGGCCGCTGCTGGCCCTCGCCGTGCCACGCGCGGGCGACATCTGCCGTTAGCGCATGTCCCGAAAAAGTTGAAGACTTTTCCCATCGAGGACATGCTCTCGCTCCTTAAAAAGAGAGCGATTTCGTGGCAATGACATCGAGGCCAGGATCAAGGCGCAATATCGAGACTAAACTCCCGGCCGCCGACGCGACCATCCGCGTCCTTCACCTCGATCTCGATCGTGTGATGACCGGGCGGGATCTCGGCCGCGGGCATCGTAATGCCCGACGGCGTCAAGAATTCCTTCACGCGCTCCGTCAAATCGACGGGCGGGTTTTTCTTGTACGTGACCGACAACGAATTCGCATCCACCAAAACACCACCGCGCGGTTGGAATTCGATCACGAGATCGAGCGGCGACTTGACGGCATTGGTCCCTTTCACGGGAGCAATCACGACAATTTTCGGACCCGAAAACACGCCGCGCGTCGCGGTTTCGTCGCTGGGCAATTTGGCTTCGCGTGGGGTGATGAGCACCGCGGCCCGCAAAGGCGTCGTCACAAAAATGAAGCTGGCCGCGGCCGCGAGATTGAGCCATCGTTTCGTCATTGGCGCTGGTCCCTTCCTTCCCGGATGGATCTAATGCGATTTGGTCTGCGCGATTGTAAAATCCGGCTCCTGCGGCGGACGCGCCATGACGGGATGTTGTTTGCCATCTGTCAACTCCTGCACGCGTTTTTCCAAAAAGGCATCGAGCTGCGACGTCGTGATTTTGCCTTCGTGGAATAAATCCGCTTGGCCCTGATCGATCCCTTCGCGGATCGCTTTGGTGAAAGCGCCGTTGTTCCAGCTCGTCCGCTCTTCAGACAGCTCCTTGCCGGTCGACGATGCGAAGGTCACGATGCCGCCATTCTCGGGCGCGGTGACGGTATTGACGAGAACATTGATATCGGCGGGCCGGCTCGCGGCGTTTCCGGCATGACATGTGTCGAGAAACCACAAGACTTTTCCGGGCAAGGTTTGCAGCGACCGCCGCATCTCGTCTTGCGAAACACCCTTGGCGCGGACATCGTCGATGCCGGCATCCGATGGCAAAAACCAATACATCTGCCGATCGTCCGTCATGCCGTGGCCCGCGAGAAAGAGAACCCCGACGTCGCCAGGGGTGGCCACCGCCTTTTCGAGCCATTCGAGCCCGCTGATCATGCTCGAACGCGTCACCGCGCCATCCGTCAAAACGCGGGTCTCGACGTCCTGATAGTAAGCGCCTTTTTGCTGTTCGAGCGTTGCGCCGAAATCGTGGGCATCCTTAGCGGCGAAAGCGAGCGCCATATCTTTATCGGCATAAGCGCTTACGCCGACGATCAGCGCATAGAGCTTGCGAGTCTCGCTCGCGGCCGAAGGCGCATTGTCCCAAACGAGGTTGACGCTCGCGACCGCGCTCGATCGCTCCCCCGACCAGGCGATGAGCCCAACCTCATTGTTCCGGTTCCGGAGATCGACTTTCACCGATCCCGTGATCTCCGATTGCGTGTCGGGCCGGAGCGCCAGTCCGACCTCTTTGACGGGCCGCCCATCGATGGAAATTGCGATACGGTCGACCGCCTGCCCCGAAGGCACGCGCCACGCGTAGTTGATCGTGACGGCCGACTCCGCGCTATGAACGCCTGCCGCGGGGGCCAGAATTCGTAAAATTGGCGGCAGCGCGGAAATGAGCGGCACTGGTCGGTCCCGGCGGCGCGCCGTTTCGTTCGCTTGCTTCACCGCGGCCTCCTCATCCAACGTCGCGAGGACGAGACGAACGATATCGGGACGATTGAAACGGTCGCGAAAGCGCGCTACCGGGAAAAAGTCCGCCGCCTGATCCCACCCGCGATTGACGTGCCAGCCGATGAGATCCTCGCCGCCAGGAGACGCCATAAAGTAGCCGGCGGGCGTCCAGGCAATCCACCGCTTGCCGGGAACTTCGACGAAAAGTGCGAGCAATTCCTTTCCGTCGGCGGCACGATGCCATCGGATCGTTCCATCGCCATAGGCCGCGACAATGACCCGGCTGTCTGGCGTCACATCGACGCCCCAGGCGTCGCCAGGCCCCGACAGATCCCAAAGTGGGTTGCCGCCGCTGTCATACGCGCGGAGCCGGAAGTTACTCCCAAGGACAAATCCCTGGCGATTGGGGAAAAGCGCGAGCGAGCGCCCGACTTCAAGGTGGTTGAGCGGCAGCGGCCGCCCAGCATAGGCCGGTTGCCATCCGTTAAACCACCCGGTGACGGGTCCGTTGACGATAGGAGCGGCGAAACTGGCGGCGGGGCTAGGCGAATCGAGAACCGTGCCGGCGCCGAGATCGAAGAGAACGGGACGACCCGCGCCATAGGCCAGTCCAAAACGGACCTGGGTCGCGTCGGGAGAAATGGTCAAGGCCTCGCCAATCTTGTTGCGGAGATCGGCCATGGTGCTTGGGCGCCACCCCATCGCGCCAGATCCGTCAATGAACCCAAGTCCGCGTTCCTCGGCGGCGACGAGGGTTCCCGTCCCGCAGGTTCGCAAACTCGTGATCGAATTGTCCGCGACATTGAGAGTCTGTAAGCGGTGTCCGGCGCGATCGAAGGTCACGACGGCCATCGGCCGCTCTGGAACGGCCGGATATTGATAGCTGCCCCCGGCGCTCAGCCGGCTCCCGTCGGCGTTCCAGGCCAGGGCCCAAAGAGCGCCGTTCTCGACCTGCGCCGTCGCATAGCGGAAGCGCAGCCTTTCCGTGTCGAAAAGAGAGACGCGTCCCGCATCGATAAAACCGACGGCAATCAACGCGCCTTGCGGATCGACCGCGAGGCTTTGAGGCAGCCGTCCCCCCTTGATCGCGGCCTGCTGTGTTTTGGCGAAGGACGGACCGGCTCTGTAGCCGCGCAGAAATCCATCGAAGGCGGCGGTATAAAGACGGCCGTCGGGTCCAAACGCCAACCCGTAGGTATCGGCCCCGTAATTCGTGTCCGAGGCGACGAGGGTCCAGGTCGCGGTCTCATACATGCGCACGCCCTGGCGCACCGCGCCCGACGCGGCAAGCCACCGCCCGTCGGGAGAAAAGGCAAGCCGCAGAATCACATCGCCGAACCCGCCCAGCCGCGCGACGATGGTCCCATTCGCCGTATCGAAGACATAGATGAAATCTTTCTGCGCGCGGCTCGCCAGAGGGTCCCAGCCGCCGACCGCCGCGAAGCGGCCGTCGGGCGAAAGCGCCGCGCCCCGGATTTTGCCTTCCGCGCCTGGCCCGATCGGAGGCCGAAACGTCCGCAGCAAATGCGCGTCGGCCGCCGACCAGAGCCGGGCCGTCTTATCATCCGAACCCGTCACGAACAGACGGCAGGACGCATCGGCGTCGATCTGATTGATCGCAGCGACATGCATGCCCGTCTCGATCCGTAGCATCGGGTCTTGGCTCGGGCACGCGCGAACGGCGATATCGAGAGCAGCGCCAGGCTTTCCATCCTCCGCGCCGGTCAAGCACCCCGCGTCCTTGAGGCGATGTTGCAGAGCGGCGATTTCATCGCCCCCCGCTGTCTGGGCATGGCCGGCAAGCGTCCAGCAATCAGCGAACAGAAGGCTTGCCGTGATCAAAGCCGTGATCGAGAACCGCTTCATCGCGCGCAGCCTCCGGATGGATCAATAGGTCCCGACCCGCCAATATCGCAAAGCCTAAATCGCCCATTCGCCCGCAAGCAAGCCCGCGGATCGACACGTCAAAACGAGTCAATGGATTTGAGGCTAAACAACTGAACCCAGCCTTGGACCTCTTGCATCATCAGCACCGCGAGCCTTTGCAGCGCCGAGGCGATATCCTGAGACGACAAGGGAATGTCCGTGTCGAACGAGTCCAATTCCGCCGCCGCGTTCCGGATCAAACGCTCCATCGACGACGATTGTTGCTCGAGGAGCGAGAACTCGCCATATGTGCGAAGACCAACCAAGGCCGCCGAGGCCGAGGAGAATAAAGTGGCTGTGCTTTCCACCCATTCGCTAAACTGGGATTGGTGCATGTCAAGGTAGCCAAAAAGGCGCAGAACCAAGCTCAGCGTCGTCAGAACGAAGAAAAATTCGATCCATCCCGTCAGGCGGCGATCGGCCGTTTCAGCCCCCGTCTTGCGGGCGTGGTGGTAATCGACCTGCGTCCGCGCCAAGCGCCGTCCGAGTTCAAGGGCATTTTGCTTTGCCTCCGCGATCGACCCTTGATGATATTCTTGCCTTTGGACGGCCTGCAAATACCAGCCGACCCAGGCGGCGCGTGGCCGTCCGGCGTCCGCGGCCTCGCCGAGGGCAAAAATATCGAGTTCGAACGCGGGCAACGTCCGTCCGACCGGCGACAACATCATTTGCTTGCGGCAAAGCTCGGCTAACAGGCGATAGAAAATCCATCTCTCGTGCCAACGATAGTCGTGGTTCGCCCAGATGAGAGTAATCGCGCTGAGAATCAGCACGATCTCGATCATCAA
>JARLIW010000157.1 GCA_031291515.1 Beijerinckiaceae bacterium
CATGATCATTGCCATCGACGGTCCGGCGGCGTCCGGCAAGGGCACGATCGCGCGGCGCTTGGCCGAGGCGTTCGGGCTCCCCCATCTCGACACCGGGCTGCTCTACCGGGCCACGGCGCGGGCGATGCTCGATCACGGCGCGGCGATCACCAATGTCGACGCGGCGATTTCGGCGGCGCGGGGGTTGGGCCTGACCGATTTCGACGAGGCGCGGCTGCGCGGCAAGGATATGGGCGAGGCGGCCTCGATCGTCGCCGCCATGCCGCCGGTTCGCGCTGCTTTGTTGGAGGCGCAGCGGTCCTTTGCGGCGTTACCCTCCGGGGCTGTTCTGGATGGGCGCGATATCGGCACTGTGATTTGTCCGAACGCCGAGGTCAAAATTTTCGTTGTCGCCAGCGCCGAAATCCGCGCCCATCGGCGCGCTCTCGAACTCGCCAAAAGCGGCGAGAGCGTCGACTATGCCGAGGTGCTCGCCGATATCCACCGCCGCGACGAGCGCGATTTCGGGCGCGGCACCGCGCCGCTCAAACGCGCGGACGATGCCGTGATCTTGGATACGAGCCAGCTCGACATCGAGGCGGCGGTTTCGGCCGCCAAGGCCATGGTCACGGAAAAGGTGCCAGAAGCGTCTTTAGCTCGCTAGGCCGGGAGGCGAAGGGAAGCGCGCGATGACCCCGCTCGGAAATCTCGCCATTGCGCTTGGCGGGCTCGCGATCGAGGCGATGGCCGGCTATCCCGCGTTTCTGTTCCGGTGGATCGGTCACCCCGTGACATGGCTCGGCGCCTTGATCGCGGCGCTGGACCGCGCGCTCAACCGGGAGACCGGCTCTTTCGAGCGCCGCCGGCTTTTGGGCGCCGTGGCACTGGCGGCGGTTCTGCTCGCGTCGGTGGGCGTTGGCGTTTTCGTTCAGGGCCTGGCGCTTTTGGCCTTGCCGCACGCCTTGGCCGTCTTCGTTCTCGCGATCTTGGCCTCGAGCTGTCTCGCCCAGCGCAGCCTCGATGATCACGTGCGCGCAACGGGCGAGGCTCTGCGCCGATCTGGTCTGGAGGCGGGACGGCGCGCGGTCGCGATGATCGTCGGGCGCGACACGGCCGGGCTCGACGAGGCCGGCGTCGCGCGCGCCGCCATCGAGAGCCTCGCGGAGAATTTTTCCGACGGGATCGTGGCGCCTTCGCTCTATCTCGCGCTCGGGGGCTTGCCGGGCGGTCTTTTCTACAAGGCGGTGAATACGGCCGACAGTATGATCGGCCACCGGACGCCGCGCTATGCGGCCTTCGGGTTCGCGGCGGCCAAGCTCGACGATGTCGTGAACTGGCCCGCCGCTCGGCTCGCGGCGCTGGCGATCATTCTGGCGGCGGCGCTGACGCCGGGCGCCTCGGCGATCCAAGCTTGGCGGATCATGTGGCGCGACGCGCGCGGCCATCCCTCGCCCAACGCGGGCTGGCCCGAGGCGGCGATGGCGGGGGCGTTGGGGATCCGCCTGGGGGGCGCGCGCAGCTACGGCGGCCGTCTCGTCGAGGATGCCGCGATGGGGGATGGCGCGGAGGCCGTCGCGGAGGATATCGCGCGGGCGCTCCGCCTCTACCGCCTGGCTTGCGGCCTCAATGCGGGCTTCGTCCTGATTGCCTTCTGGATCATCGCGCGAGCGTAAGAAGCAGGTCGAGATCCACGTGCTTTTCCATATGGTCCGCCAGAGCGTCGAGCGCCTCTTCCTGGCTGTCCCGGTAGCAATGCTCGGGTCCGGCCGCGCCAAAGCGCGCGAGAAGCGCGGCGCGCTGCCGGTCGTCGGCGAACAGGCCGTGGACGTAGCACCCATAAATCCGGCCGCTTGCCGAAACCGCGCCGTCCACGCGCCCGTCTGAAAACCGCAGCATGGGGTGGTGGCGGCATCCCGCGCCATGGGTTTCGCCGACGTGCATTTCATAGCCCTCGAAGGGCACGCCATCGACCAGGCTCTCGCCGGTCACGGCCGCGAGACGCTTGTCGCCCGTCAAGGTCGTCTCGATCGCGAGATAGGCGAGGCCTTCGACGCTGCCGGGCGGCCCCTCGATGCCGAGCGGATCGCCGATCCAAAGGCCGAGCATTTGATAGCCGCCGCAAAGGCCAAGAACATGGCCGCCGCGCCGGACATGGGCGGCGAGATCGATGTCCCATCCTTCGTGCCGGAACGCAGCCAAGTCCGCGATGGTCGACTTCGAGCCCGGCAGAATCACGAGCTTGGCGTCGCCAGGCAGAGCCTCGCCGGGACGCACGAGGACCAGACGCACGGCGGGTTCGAGACGCAGCGGGTCGAGATCGTCGAAATTCGAGATCCCGGGAAGGAGCGGCACGGCGATAGTGAACGGGCCGTCCCCGGGCGTCCACGAACGCAGCGCGAGCGAATCCTCCGCCGGCAATTTCGCCGCGCCGGGGAAAAACGGCACGAGGCCGAGCGCGGGCCATCCGGTATGGGCGGAGATCAGGGTCATGCCGTCCATGAACAGAGCCGGGTCGCCGCGGAATTTGTTGATCAGGAACCCCGCGACGAGCTTCGCGTCGTCAGGGGCGATCACGTGCTTCGTGCCGGCGATTTGGGCGATGACGCCACCCCGGTCGATATCGCCGATGACGACGACGGGCACATCGGCGGCCCGCGCGAATCCCATATTGGCGATATCGTTGGCGCGCAGGTTGATCTCGGACGCGCTGCCCGCGCCCTCGACGATCACGAGATCCGCCTGGGCGCGTAAGATCGCAAAGCTTTCGAGCACGGCGGACATCAGTCGCGGCTTCCAGCTCTGATAGGCCAGGGCTTCGGCCTGTCCCGCGATTTTGCCCTGCACGACGATCTGGGAGCCGGTTCCGCTCTGAGGTTTCAGCAGAACCGGGTTCATGTGAACGCTGGGCGCGGCTTTGCAGGCCTGCGCTTGGACGGCCTGCGCGCGGCCGATTTCGCCGCCATCCATCGTCACGGCCGCATTATTCGACATGTTTTGCGGCTTGAACGGGCGCACCACGAGACCGCGATTGACGAACGCCCGGCACAGACCCGCGACGATGAGGGACTTCCCTACGTCCGAGCCCGTCCCTTGCAACATGATGGTTTTCGCGGTCATCGGATGGATTTTACCGATTCGATGCACGCTGTCGCGCGAAATCGGCGGGCGGCTGGGCTCAAGTCTTTGTTGGCCGAGCATTCAAGCCAAGACGGAAGGCGGTCGGCGAAGATCTCGGTTTAGACAAAACGCGGAGGCAAAATGTTGCGATGCACGGCTCCCAAGCCCGTGCTTTGCTTAAGAGTCACATGACGAAGAGACGCGAACGCGGATGCGGGAAACCGCGCCAAGATTCCATGTGGATGACGTCTGCTTACCCGATTCTCTTTTTTGCAATATGAATTTTGTGTTACAGTTACACAACGTGATTCTCAGATATTTTTTATCTGGAGCCTATTTTGGAACAAGCGCACACGTGGCGTTTAACGGAAAGTCTTCGGATCGATCGAGGACAGTCCGATCCATTTCCGGCCGCCATATATTCGTCGTGCATGGCGATGGTGGTGACAAATCCCGTGCTTCCGGACAATCCGATAATATTTGCCAACGACGCCTTTCTTGCTTTGACGGGCTATGCGCGGGAAGAGGTCACGGGGCGCAATTGCCGCTTTTTGCAGGGGCCGGAGACCGATCCCGCGGCAATATCGGCGATCCGGAACGCGATTTCGCAACGCCGGACTATTGTCGTCGATCTTCTCAATTACAAAAAAGACGGAACGCCGTTCTGGATCGCGCTCCATCTCAGTCCCGTGTTGGACGCGGCGGGCGCCGTGCAATATTTCTTCGCGTCGCAGATCGATGTCACGGACCGCAAGAAACGCGAGTTGTCGGCTCTCAACGTTCAGCAGGATCTGGACCGTCTGGTCAAGGGACGGACCAAGGATCTCGAAGACGCCTTAATTCGCACGACACTTCTTCTGGATGAAGCTGATCATCGGCTCAAAAATAATTTGCAGCTGATTAGCGCGATGCTGATGCTACAATCGATGAGTAATTCCGATGTCCGCATCAAAGTCGCCTTGGGCGAAATGCTCGAGCGTGTCGATGCCATGGCGCTCGTCCATATGCGTCTTTATCAATCCGATAAAATCGAGGATTTGGACATTGCCGGATTCACGCGCGAAATCGCGGGGAATCTGGTCACCGCGGCGGGCCGCGACAATATTCGTTTGTCCATCGAGACGGAAAGCGTGCGGATCAGCGCGGATCAAGCCTCTTCGATCGCGCTCGTGATCAATGAAGTGATCACCAATGCGCTCAAATATGCCTTTCCCGCCGGGCGCGTGGGGCATTTGGAGGTCGGCGTCAAGCCGCTACCGGGAAGTTGCGAAATCTTGATCCGGGACGATGGGCCGGGAATGCCGCAAGGCATGCAAAAGAGCAGCTTTGGAAAGACCTTGATCGAAACCCTGATCCAGCAATTGGAAGCCCGGATCGAATGGCTTCCGGCGTCGCCTGGGACGCTGGTTCGGATTGTCTTGCCGCTGGGCTAAATCAAGAGGCGGCGCTAAAATTCGATCCCTTGCTGGGCTTTGACCCCGGCCGCGAAATGATGCTTGACCTGACCCATGTCGGTCACGAGATCGGCCGCCTCGATCAAGGCGGGCTTGGCATTGCGGCCGGTGACGACGATGTGGAGATCGGGCCGGCGCGCCGCGAGCGCGCTCACGACGGTGTCGAGATCGAGATAATCGTAGCGCAAGGCAATGTTGAGTTCATCGAGAACCAACAGCCGGATGGTCGGATCCTCCATCAAGGCTTGCGCCTTGTCCCAGGCGCGCTCGGCCGCGGCGATGTCGCGCGCGCGGTCTTGCGTTTCCCAGGTGAAGCCTTCGCCCATCGTGTGCCACTGGACGAGATCGTCGAACCGGGCGAGCGCCCGCTTCTCGCCGGTGTCCCAGGCGCCCTTGATGAATTGGACGATCGCGACCGGCCAGCCGTAGCCGAGCGCCCGCAGCACGAGCCCCATCGCCGCCGAGGTCTTGCCCTTGCCGGGTCCGGTATGGACGATGAGAAGCCCTTTCTCCAAAATGGTCTTCGACGCCACCTCGGCATCCTGCACCGCCTTGCGATGCGCCATTTTCTGCTGGTGGCGGAGGGGGTCATCGGTGGTCATGGGATGGGGCTATTTAACTTGCGGCTAATCACGGTAATCCTTTCAAGGATTGGGCTGCGTCGAGCAAACATGTTTTCTTCTACGACCTTCGGTTTAATGAGTACACGACGTGTTAGCATTAAATCATCGCGATTAGCCCTTGGCTTTTTTTGCTCGTCCGCGCGCAGCCGCCTTTGGAACTTCAGAGTCCATGATCTTGCCGATCTTGGGCGGTTTTGGTGTTGCGGGTGCTTTTGAAACCGCAGGTGATTTCGTGGCGCGCGCGGGCTTTACTGCATTCACGGTGGGTTCGATCTCACCTTGCGCGAGTTTGATAATTTGAATTCTATGCCAGTGTTCATCCGCGTTCTTGTATTCTGGGTGCTTTTCGTCAAGTTTTGCTAATGTTTTGGCGTCTTTAGCCGACATCGAGCCGATTAAAAAGCGAAAGTCCTGATCGCTTAAAGCTTCAGCAATAGAGCGAAGTGCGGCGAGGTTGAGGTTCTTTTCTCTCAGTTTTGATAGAATTAAACTCGCGGCTATTTCGTTTATGGCGGTTTGTGTCATGGCAAAGGATGACGGATCGCTTGCTAAAGCTTGCAGAATGGCTTTTCCGTTGACTTCCATTGTCATCCTATTGCTCCTATAACTTCTTTTACGAGGGGGATTAAGATGCTGCTGATTACTTCTTTCGTATATTTTTGTGTAAAAGTAAGCCCGTCGTCTTTCATGATAGCTTCAACAAGCGCCGCCGATGTTGGTATTTGAGATAAAAATAGGCGATATGGCGAATTTAATGCGGCGGCGCCCTGTTGAAGTCCTTCGAGTACCTCTCGGTGTTGTCTTACATTCCGTTGCATCCTTGTAACCAGGACACTTGGTGGGTTTTTCGGGGAAGGAAGGCCCTTGGCCTTAAATTTCCAGATGCTATCGTAGAATGCGTTTAAACCATACACTGAGAGGTAATCGGGAATGGTTGGAATGATGACGAGATCGCTCAACCTAATTGCGATTTCCGTTACGGGCGAAATTCCTGGCGCGCAGTCAAAAAGTATGAAGTCGTAGATGCTACCAAGAGGAATAATATCCCTCTGGAAAAGTTTTGTTATCAACCCATCTATAGACGTAATGCTGTGGTTTGTGTTTGCGAGTTCGTAGATTAGTTCTTTTTCTACAACACGGAGGTGGGGCCCGCAGGGTAAAAGTCCCATATCGAGTTGTCGCCCTTGATGCCAAGTTCCTGATACGCGACGATGCACAAGGTCCAAAATATTTATTTTTTTGTTGTCCTTGATAAGTCTTTCCTCGAGAAAGGCTTCAAACGTGCGATCTTGTTCTATCAATTGGGCGAGGATTGGATCGCTGGCTATTGCAACGGAAGCGCTTGCCTGGGGGTCCAGATCAATAACGAGAACCTTGGCGGATTCATCGTTGGCGGATAATGCTTCCGCCAAACTCACGACCGTCGTAGTCTTCCCCACTCCGCCTTTCATATTTGCCACTGCGATAAACTTACCGTTTCGTCCCTCGCCGTCTTTCATAGCTTTCCCCGAACAGCTTGCATCAAAGTTTCCTTTTGTTCCGCTGATAGCTTGATTTCTAAAAATCCGTCGACGGTTGAGGGCAATGTCGGTTTACGGCGGGGATCGACCAAAATTTCGCAAGTTTGCGGCTTGGATGGGTCGCGCATCCGAATCAGGCCGATCCCATGTTCGTCGCAATGGGTGACGATGTCATCGAGTTTGGCTTCGCTCTTAGAGCCCTCTGGCAGGTGCCAGACGAAATGCCCGAAATGGGTGAAGCGGGTCTGAGCGAGCGCTTCGTGGATCGCCAGCACGCTGCCGCCGCTCTCCGTCTTGAGTTCAAAGGAGTGCAGATCAACCTGTGCGCCCGGCATCAGCTTAAATCGCATCGCCGTGACCAAGATGAAATCGGGACGCGCCCATTTGCCCTTATGGCCGCCCATCACAGACGTATCTTGAATAATGAAGGCACTATGCGCCGGCATGTCGAGATTTTTGCGGAACGAGCCTTCGAGAAAAAGCCGCAGGGGCTTCATCAAACGAGTTTCAGGCCAGACCTCCGGTTCCTCTTGCCCGGTGGGCTGACTTGATTGCGCGGCTTTTTCCTGGGCAAGAAAGATTTGACCGCCTTGACCGCGCAGCCGGCCGACAACTCCTTTGGCCAGCAGCGCGTCGCGGGCCTTGAAAAACGTCTCCTCGTCGACAGCCCGTTCAAGATGGCGGGCGAGCATGACGCGCATGACTCGATTGAGGACCGGAGTCCCGTCGGCGGGAAGAAGGGCAAGCATTTTAGCCGTCACGTCTTCGAGATCAGCCATACACTCACCCTTCAACCGCCTAAATTGGTTGTCGGCCGTTCAGAGCACACTTTCGGCGATCAAGGAAGGGTGGCGCACGGATCCGAGAGGTTAATTTTCAAGGCGTTATCCCCCCATCTCACCGCCGCCGAGCAGCGGTCGCGGCAAGGGGCGTCTTCAGCCCGAAGCTGGTCGCGAGAAACAGCGCCGCGTGGTGAAGGCCGGCGGCGTCGATGCCGTGACCAAGTCCAGCGGACAGATGCCATTGGCTCGGAATCCCGGCTTCCTCGAGACCGTCGCCCGTCAGGAAAAGCGCGTCGGCCGGGATGATATCGTCCTCGCTGCCATGGATGAGAAGCACGGGCGGCGCTTTCGCGCCCGGCGGCCGATCGGCGGCGAGATGTTCGGGCCCGACCAGAATCCCGGAAAAGCCGACGATGGCGGCGGGTGGGCTTTTGCGACGCAGGCCAGTGTGGAGGGCCATCATGGTCCCTTGGCTGAAGCCGACAAGGGCCAATTTGCTGTCGTCGAGCCCGTGGCGCGCCAGTTCGGCGTCGAGAAAAGCGTCGAGCGTGGGATGCGCCTTGTTGACGCCGAGCCAGCGCTCGGCGGGATCGCGCATCGTCAGCGGAAACCATTGGCGGCCCATCGGGGATTGCCCGCAGGGCTCCGGGGCATGCGGGGACACGAAGGCCGCGTCCGGCAAGACCGACTGCCATTGCTTGCCGAGCGAGATCAGATCCTTGCCATCGGCGCCGTAGCCATGGAGGAAGACCACGAGCTGTTTCGCATTGGATTGGGGCCCAAGGCGCGGACCGTCGATCAAACCTGCCATGCTTATCTCCATTTTCGCCGTCCGGCGGATTCGTCGCCAGACACTAGAGCGCTTTGCGGTTTGGTGGAATTGCCAAAGCGACCGGACATCGCTCGTTCCGGCGATGCGGACAAGCCAGGTTTGCGGCCGGTTTTACGAGGACGCCGCGATCTTGCGCAGCGCGCGGCGCGCGCTTTGGGGCAGGGCGGTTTGCGCTCTTTTGGCCAGGGGGCGCAGCCGTTTGAGCGCGAAAGCGCCCGCATGGCCCCAAATCGTGACCGGCTGGAGGAGCGTGTCGACCTCGACCGCTTGTTTGGCCCAGATCATTTTGTAGGGGTCGCCGGGCGCGAGGAAATCGAACGTTTCCAGCCCTTGCGCGGCGCATTTTTCGAGCAGCAACGACGTGAGGGCGTGTCCCGGCGAGCCCGCCGCGAACCGCAGATTGAATGTGCCGAGGAGCGAGCGATAGGCGGTCCGGTGGACAAACCCGATTTCGACGGCCGCCGTCTCCTCCCCGACGAGCAGGGCGTGTACCAGCAGGTCGCCGCTCGCCGCGATGCGATCGAAAAACGCATCCGTCGCGACATGGGTCAATCCGGCGCTGTAAAGCCCTTTTTGCCGCAGCCAAAATCGTTTTTGCGCGAGTGCGATTCGCACGGTCTCGATCCGCGCCGCCGGGTCTTCGACGACGTGGAGGGAAACCTGTCCCAGACGCGCCAATTGCTTGGTCCGGCGTGAAACGCTTTTATGTTGAGAGCGAGCTTTTTCGCGACATCCCGTCAAATCGACAAACGGCGCGCTGGTTCGCGGCCCCGTGGCTTTGAGTCCAACGGCGAGCTGGGTGAGAACACTGTCGCCACGCAATCGCGAAAGGGCGAACAGGTCCACGCCGCGATGGCGCCAAAGATGCTCTCGCGCGGCTCTGAACCAATGGCCGCGCTCCTTGCCCGGTTCCGCGAGGAGATCGCCATATTGCGTCATTGGTTCGCCAATCCAGCGCGCGATGGCGATTGTCGCTTGTTGCTCGATTTCGAGCGGCCACAGCATCACGAGGCGCTGGTCGACGTAGACGGCGGTGACGCAAAGTTTGGCGGACGATCCGCTGACTTGCCGTGCCGCGAGCCAATGTCGGCACCAGGCAAAGGTTTGAAAGCCCGTCGCCTCGGGGGTCCGCTGTTCGAGGGCGATCCAGTCGGGCGCGATCGCGTCGATCTCGTCGATCGACTCAAGAACTTCGACACGCAGGGTTTGGAGGCCGGTCATCGTGGGTTATTTCAATACGAGGTACGGCTCGATGTCCGAAAAGCCACTCTGGGAGGTGGGATCGACCCGGAAGTCGACCTTGAGCGGCAAGGCGCGGGCCTTTCCCACACGCAGCATCTTATGGGCGCCCGCGAGCGCGAATTTTGCCCAAAACGCCGGTCCGCTGGTCGCTTGCGACAAGGGGCGCCGACCCACGTGGGGCCGCAAAAGGCCATTCGCGTAATTGACGGCATAGGTCGCGCGCAAATCGGCGTTCCAGTGTTCCATCGTCACGGAAACGTTGACACAGTCCTCGTTCACGACGCGGTGCGGGCAGTTTTGCGGCCAGCTCGCCATGTCGCCGGGCGACAGATCGAAAACATCCGCGGACTCGTCGAAACGCGGATCGAATGTAAAATCGGTGTCGCCGGATCTTTTGAGGACGATGTTCTCGATCGCCTGTTGCGGCAGGAACGGGGCGCGGGCCGGATAGATCCAAACCCGTTTCCGTCCGCGAATTTGCCAAAGGCTCTGGCCGGGGACGTCGGCGTGATAGGCGACGTTCATGCGCGGCGACGAGACTAGGACGCTCATCGAGCGCTTGAAGCTCTTGAATCCGGGAATTTTGCGTTCGAGTTCATCGAAGGCTTGATTGAGGAGCTCCCCGTAGGCGGCGTCCGCCTCCTGGATGCGCTGGAGGTGGACCCAAATATTGCCCTTGGCGACCGCTTCGAGGACGGCTTGGCCGGGCAGGCCAGACATATCCCCCTCGCGCCATTGACGCGGGTCGTTGACGTCGCGCGGGATCGTATTGATGTGAAACCGGTCGCGCGGCGTCGCTTCGATGAGGCGGGCGAGGGCGCCGTCGTCGAACAGCCCCGATTCGTGGAGATTATGCCGCAGGATGAGCGGACGTGATGCAAAGCTATGCGCGTCGGCGTCGCTAATCGATGAAAAAATGTCGCTCATGGGAGGTACCAGCGATGGAATCGCCAAATCCTACATGCGTTTTGCCAAATAGAGCTTAACGGTCTTGCCGTCCTCGGCTCTTTTATTTCTTTACCCTAACAACTCACGCGCAAGGCGCGCCCGTAACTGGATTCGGGTGGCGGGTTGGCCGCCTTCGGCACGATGGGCCAGATGGAGACGGCGCGTCATATATATTCGGAAGAGCCTTGGCTCGCTCGTAAAAAGCTTTCAACCGGCGTGCTAACTGCTCTAAGCTCCAAAAACGGCGAAGGTCTCCTCGTCTCGAGTTTCGCGATTCGAGGCATTTTGGATTTTTGGCTGGATATGACGTCATCTTATTCGCGCCCCGTTCTTCGCTTCGCGCCGTCTCCAAACGGCTACCTTCATCTTGGCCATGCCTATTCCGCGCTTATGAACGGGTTGATCGCGCGCGAGACCGGGGGGCGATTGCTCCTCCGGATGGAAGACATCGATTTCGCGCGTTGCCGGCCCGAATTCGAAGCCGCGATTATCGAAGACTTGGAATGGCTTGGGCTGAGCTGGGAACAGCCGGTCCGGCGACAGGCCGAACACTTTCCCTTCTATGCCGAGGCCCTCGAGCGGCTCGAAAATATGGGGGTGGTCTATCCCTGTTTTTGTTCTCGTGGGGATATTATGACGGCCATTGCCTTTAAGAAGGATTGGCCACGTGATCCCGATGGCACGCCGCTCTATCCCGGCATCTGCCGCCATCTTTCGCGGGGCAGCCGCGCCCAGCGCTTCGCCCACGGCGAGAAGGCCAGTTATCGTCTCGACATGGAGCGGGCACTATCAGCGGTATCGGATGGTCTGACCTGGACCGAGTTTCGTGATGGACCGACCGGCCGTCAAGAACACGCGGTGCCCGCCGTCTGGGGGGACGCGGTCTTGTCGCGCAAGGATATTGCCACGAGTTATCATATCGCGGTGGTCGTCGACGACGCCTATCAGGGCGTCACGGATGTCGTTCGCGGCGAAGATCTCTTTATGGCGACAAGCCTTCACCGTCTGCTCCAGGTTCTTTTGCGCCTGCCCGCGCCGTTTTATCACCACCATCGATTGCTACGAGACGCGATGGGGCAGAAACTGTCGAAGAGTTCAAGGGCGCAGCCGTTGCGGGCGTTCCGGCAGGACGGGTGGAGCGTTCAAGAGCTGGTCGCCAAGATCAATCTTCCCGCTGCGGCCATGGGCGACGCCCTCGCTTCCACGGGCCGGATCGTCCGTCCGTGACCGAAATTTTGCGGTGAAACATAGTTGCGCCGCCTTTAGCCTAAACACTAAACCGTGATCAGGGATGAAGAGGACAAGCGATGAAAGCCTATATCGGAGCTGTGATGTTTGGAGCGCTTGCCGCCGGACCCGCGTTTGCGGGGCCTCCCGCGGCGGATGTCACGACCATTCATCGCGTTTTTGATATTCAGCGCGAAGGGTCGCCAATCGGCACCAACACGTTGGACCTGTCGCGGCAGGGGGACATCACGACCGTCAAAGTCGCCACCCACATTTTGGTCAAGGTGCTGTTCGTGAACGCTTACCGCTACGAGCATAGTGAAACCGCGAGTTTTCGAGGCAATGAGCTCGTCTCGTTTTCCTCGACGACGGACGATAACGGCACTACCCACAAGGTCGATGCATATTCGAGCGCCGGGAAGCTTGTGTTGAAAGTCGATGGCGATGCATCGGAGGTTCCGAAGGATATCTATCCCGCGATAATCTTTAGCCCCGACATCGGGAGTAAGTCTCTGCTCTTTGATCCTGGCAACGGGAAACGTCTGTCCGCGAAAGCCGAAGATCTCGGTAAGGAACATGTGCCGGTTCACGGCGCGCAGCAAGAACTACGGCATATCAAAGTCAGCGGCCAATTCGATCGCGATCTTTGGTTTGACCGGGATGGTCTGGTGAAAATGACGATGTTGGGCTCGGATCATTCGAAAATTTCGTCCGAGCTTCGTTTATCCACCGCGGAACGCTAGGGCCTTGTCCTTGGGAGCGTGACCGGCGCGGTAAGAGCTTCCCAGAGTGGTCTGGCGGAATCTCCGCGAGGGATGCCCATCAGCGCGTCTCTCTCGCAAAATCCTATTTTCAAATGAGGCGGCGTCATATCCCCCGCCAAACGCGTGGGCGGGACAACGCTGGCGTGGGCTTGGCCGCGTCCGACGCCGTTATTTTTAACGATGAAACGGCATAAAAGCCCCACTCGCCTCATTTATCGAGAGTTTCCGGCGAAATCGGGATCCGTAGAGACTTGGTTTACCTCCGCTGACTATTGTGCCTGAAATGGGACGCAGCATGTGAGCGCTTTACCGTTTGGCGGGTCACGAAAGTAGCGACATGTCGCTTTCTAATGAGGCGTTAGAGCATTTCGGCGTTGTGGTGCGTTAATCGTCTCTCGTGGCAGAGGCGGAAAGGTCGGACGATATGGCTGAGGTTGGCAAAGGCACGGGCGCGGCGGCGCGCGAAATGATCACCTTCGTGATTGGAGCCCAAGAGTTCTGTGTCGACGTCATGGTCGTCCGGGAAATTCGCGTTTGGACACCGGCGACGCCCGTGGCGCATTCGCCGAGCTTCATGTGCGGCGTGATCAATCTGCGTGGAACCGTGTTGCCGATCATCGACTTTGCGGCCCGGCTCGGCTTCGCCCCGACCGAGCCCAATTCGCGCCATGCGATCCTGGTCGTTCAGATCCGGGATCAATCAATTGGACTCCTCGTGGAGGGTGTCTCCGAAATCCTCACGATCAGTCAGGATCTGATCCAGCCGACCCCGGACGTCGCCTCGCAGCTCTCGAAGGATTTCGTGAGCGGGATCGTCGCCACCGAGGGGCGCATGATCAGCCTGATCTCGATCGACGCGCTTCTCCCGCCGCGTCACGATCAAGAAGAAGCGGCGTAACCGCGGAGGTTCAAATCCGCGCGGCCTACGGGTGGCGCGGTTTCGTCATTTGCCAAGTCAGGTGCGAACGCACCGCCGGCCACTCGCTCGCGATGATCGAATAGACGCAGGTGTCGCGCAGGGTTCCGTCGTTCGCGCGGCTATGGCTGCGCAGGATCCCGTCGAGTTTCGCGCCAAGACGCTCGATCCCGCGCCGGCTTTGCTGGTTGAGAACATGGGTGCGGAACTCGACCGCGATGCAATCGAGAGTCTCGAATGCGTGACGGAGCAGCAAGAATTTGCATTCCGTGTTGAGCGGCGTCCGCTGAACCGCGTTCCGGTACCAAGTCGAGCCGATTTCCATCCGGCGGTTGGACGCGTCGATATTCATATAGGTCGTCATGCCCACCGGCTTACCCGAAGCCATGGAAATGACCGCGAAGGGCAACATCGATCCCGCTTGGCGCAGGGCAAGCCGCCGCTCGATCTCCGCCGCCATGCCGTCCGGGGCCGGGACGTTTGTGTACCAAAGCCGCCACGCCTCGCCGTCGCGAACCGCCTCCTGAAGGTCTTCGCAATGCTCGGGCGACAGCAGCTCCAGCCTTGCGTGGGCGCCCTGAAGGACGGGGCTTTCAGGCCAGGACATTGCTCTCTCGCGGCATTATTCTAATCCCCTAAACCGGCGCCGGTAGTCCGTATCGTAGAGCGCGCTCTCCCTAAATCCCTCCGCCCCCAGCGCCGGTCCGACGAGGATCAACCCGGTGCGTTCGACGGGGTCCGCCGCCATCAGTGCGGCAATCGCCGCGAGCGTGCCCTTGACGATCCGCTCTTGCGGCCAAGACGCCCAGGCGACCACGGCCACGGGGCAGTCCTCGCCATAGAAGGGCAGCAGATCCGCAACCACCTGGTCGAGAGCATGAATCGAGAGGTGGATCGCGAGCGTCGCGCCGGTCGCGGCGAAGGCGGCAAGCGTTTCACGGTCCGGCATGGAGGAGGCGCGGCCGGGGGTCCGTGTCAGGACCACGCTTTGCGCGACCTCGGGCAAGGTCAGTTCGCGGCGCAGCGCGGCGGCCGCCGCCGCGAAGGCCGGTACGCCGGGCGTCACCGTGTACGCGAGACCGAGCGCGTCGAGCCGCCGCATTTGCTCGCCCACCGCGCTCCAAATCGAGAGATCGCCCGAGTGAAGCCGCGCGACATCTTGCCCGGCTCGATCCGCCGCCACGAATTCCGCGACGATGCCGTCGAGATCGAGAGCCGACGTGTCGACGATCCGCGCCCCGGGCGGACAATGGTCGAGCAGAGCGGCGGGCACCAGCGAGCCCGCGTAAAGGCAGACCGGGGAGCTTGCGATGAGATCGCGGCCGCGGAGGGTGATGAGATCGGGCGCGCCCGGCCCGGCGCCGATGAAGTGAATCGTCATATGCAATCACTCGTCATGCCGGCGTTCTCGCTATCGCGCAGGTGGCGCGCGCCGAGGCGCGGCGCGTCACGAGCAAAACCGCGCCGTCGCCCGCGCCGGCCAAAGCCGCCGTCTCCGCGATGGAGGGCAGGCCGTACATGTCTTCGATCCTGTGCGAATAAAATGTCGCGTCCGCCGCCACGTTTTGCAGCGCGGCTTGGCCGACAAAAACGAGCGGAAGATCCAACGCCGCCGCGGCTTGTTCGAGCCCCGGCTCGCCGCGCTTTTGGTCGATGGTGAAAAGCCCCTGCGCTTGCTCGCCCGGCACGGTTTCGAGCGCCGCGCGGATCAGGGCGATGATTTCATCCGCCGGACAGCCTTTGCGGCACCCCGCGCCAATCGCGATCATGGTTTGGTTATCGCCCATTGCGTCACGGGCATGGCGGGACGCCAGCCGTGGAATCCGCCAATCTTGTCCGCGCGCGCGATGGCGATTGAGGTGAGATCGCCGCCTTGCGCCGAAAAACGCGCGATCAGCAAAGCTTGGGTCTCGATCGTCACGGCGTTCACGACGAGACGTCCGCCCGAGGCGAGAGCGGCATAAGCAACATCCAGAAGCGGGCCGGACGTGGATCCGCCGCCGATGAATATCGCATCGGGCCGCGTCAGTCCGGTCAACGCCTCGGGCGCATGGCCCGTGACGAGGTTGAGATCCGGCACACCGAACCAAGCAGCGTTCCGGACGATGCGCGCCGCGCGGGTGGGATCGTTTTCGATCGCCGTCGCGCGGTTGGCCGGGTCGAGCAACATCCATTCGATGGCAATCGAACCGGCGCCCGCGCCGACGTCCCACAAATGATCGCCCCGGCGCGGCGCCAAGGCCGCGAGCGTGATGGCGCGGACTTCGCGCTTGGTGATTTGACCGTCGTTTTCGAACCAATCGTCGGGCAGGCCGGTGCCGAGCGGAATGATGCGCGCGCCAGGATCGGCCATGACTTCAATCGCGATGACATTGAGGGGATCGCCGGGCGCCGCGTCGAAATTCGCCGCTAGCGCGGAGACGTGCCGCTCGCGCGGGCCGCCCAAGGCTTCCAAGACATGCAGACGCGAGGCGCCAAATCCACGATCGCGCAGCAGGGCCGCGATGCGGCCCGGCGTCGTTTCGTCCCAGGCGAGGCTCAGAATTTGAGCGCCGGGCTGTAAATGGGGGATCAGCCGCAGGAGATCGCGGCCATGCACCGAAACCATCCGGCAGTTTTGCAGCGCCCACCCAAGGCGCGCGGCGGCGAGGCTAAAGCTCGAGGGCGCGGGCAGAACGATCATTTCGCTCAACGGAATCTGTTCGACGAGCACACTGCCGACGCCATAGAAGAACGGATCGCCCGAAGCGAGCACGCAGACCGGGGAGCCCCGGCGGGCGATGATGGCCGGCAAAGCGGACGCGAGCGGAGACGGCCAAGCGAAGGTTTCCGCCGTCAGAGGGCCCGCAAGAGCCAGATGCCGGGCACCGCCAACGACGAGCTCGGCTTGCGCAAGCAACGTCCGCGCGGCATGGGAGAGACCATCGGCGCCATCCTCGCCGATGCCGATGAGCGAGAGCCAGGGTTGGGAAGGAGGAAGTCGTGTCATTGGAACCTCGCGCACCAAGCTTGCGTGTCTTGATCCTCGGCGGATCGAGCGAAGCGTCCGCCTTGGCGCGGGCTCTCGCGGGATGCTCGTCCATCGATGCCATTCTGTCGCTCGCCGGTCGCACCATCGCGCCCGTTTCGCTGCCGCTGCCCGTGCGGATCGGGGGCTTCGGCGGCATCTCTGGTTTGGTGAACTATCTGCGCGCCGAGGCGACGGATGTCATGATTGATGCCACGCATCCGTTCGCGGAGCAAATGTCGGTCCATGCTCGGGCGGCGGCGGCGCAAACCGGGATTCCGCTGATCCGCCTCACGCGCCCGGCCTGGCGGGCGCAAGACGGTGACCGCTGGACCGAGGTCGCGGACATGCGCGCCGCGGCGGAGGCGCTGGGTCATATCCCGCGCCGTGTGTTTTTGACGGTGGGACGGTTGCAGCTCGCGGCCTTTGTTTCGGCCCCCCAGCACTTTTATCTCGTGCGCACCATCGATCCCGTCGGCCCTAATCATGGCTTGCAAACGGCTTGCTTTCTCGAGGCGCGCGGCCCCTTCACGGTCGCGGACGAGGAACGTTTGATGCGAGAACAGGCCATCGAGGTCCTGGTCACGAAAAACAGCGGCGGCACGGCCTCCGTGGGCAAGCTCGAGGCCGCCCGCCGGCTCGGCTTGCCGGTGGTTCTCGTGCGCCAACCCGCCGGAGGGCTGGCCGCGATGCACGATATCGCCGAGGTGATCGCGGCGCTCGAGGCCCATCATAGGCCGCCCGCGCCGCGCGGCGTGTAGACGAAAGGCGCGAGCCCTGGCCGCGCGATAAGCCGTGTCTCGCTGGAGCCGATCAGCACCAGCGTGCTCATGTCCGCGCGGGCGGGATCGGCATCGGCCAAGGTCGTGATATGGACCGCCTCATCCGGTCGCCCGATCGCGCGGGCGAAAATCACCGCCGTGTTTCCGGCCTTCACGGCGCGGAGCGCGGCAAAGGCCTCGTGGATATCGTCGGGTCGCGCTTTCGAGGCGGGATTGTAGAGCGCGATGACGAAATCCGCCGCGGCCGCGGCCTTGAGCCGTTTGATCACCAATGGAAACGGCTTGAGATTGGCGGAGAGCGAGATCGCGCAGAAATCATGGCCGAGCGGCGCGCCGAGACGCGCGGCCGCGGCCTGCATCGCCGAGATGCCGGGGCAGACGGTGATGTCGAGACCGCGCCATTCCGCGTTGCCCGTTTCGATGGCCTCGAAAACGGCCGCCGCCATCGCGAAAATACCGGGGTCGCCGCCGGACACGACGACGACGCGGTGCCCCTGAGCGGCAAGTTCGAGCGCATGCCGCGCGCGATCGAGCTCGACGCGATTGTCGCTCGCGTGGAGTCTTTGGCCGGGATACGGCGCGAGCCGCGCGAGATAGGGGGCATAGCCGACGAGATCGGTTGCCTGCGCCAGCGCCGCCGTGACCTCGGGCGTAATCCAGCTTTCATGTCCCGGCCCGAGACCGGCGATATGAAGCGTTCCAGGCTTCATACGCGCCTCCGCAGAGCGACGATGGCCGCGTGCGCGCTGTCGAGATCGAGATCGCGCTTCACGGGAATGTCCGAGGCCCTTCCATTTTCGACCAAGTCATAAAGGCCGTCCCGGCCCACGAGAGTTATCGGGGTGCGACTTGCCTTGGCGCAGCCCTTTTGGCAACCGGACACGTGAATCGCGATGGCGGCGCCTTCAAAATGGGACACCACTCCCCAAAGCGCCTCGGCGTCGGCGTGGGTCGGCGTCGACGCATGTTCGCAACCGGCCTGGCCCACGCAAGCCGCGATCCGCAGCCGGGCATCACTCGGGTCGAGGATGAAGCCGACAGCGCCGAGGCCGTGGTCAGGAGGAATCACGCGGACATCGGGTAAGAGCAGGCAGCGCCAGGGCGTCAGACGCAATTCGCCGTTTCCGGATTCATCCGCAATATTTGCGGCGACGCGCAGCATGTGGTGATCGAACCGTCCAAATGGCGCCGCGATGCCAAGCGCGGGGTAACCATCCGCGCCGGTCAATCCGACCGGCGGCGGGTTCAATATGGCGCCGCTATAGGGTAGACGCGGCGCGCCGCCGTCACCGCCGAAAGCGCGCGCGGTTTGATAACGTCCCAATCGTTCGATCAGGCCTTCCATGCGCCGCACGCGCGGATGGGTTTTCTCGGCGAGCGTAAGGAACGTTCGGCCAATCCAATTGGCCGCCTCGACGATCTCGCCCGGCGCGCAAAAGCCGAGCGGTTCGGCATGGTCGCGCGTGCCGCCGAGGCCGATCCAGAACCGCCACGACGTATCCTCGCGGACGGCGTCGAAACGCACATCGGCCGGCACGCCCGCGAGCGAGGGATCGCTGCCGTCATCGATCAGGAAGCCGAATTTGCCCGGCAAGGCGTGAAGAGCGGGATCGCGCGTCAGCCGCGCTTCGAGCGCCGCGACAAGCGGGCCGATATCCAATCCGCCGCCGAGACCAGCGAGCGGACTCGCGATGACGTTACGAACGGCCTCGCCCGCGGGATCGTCGTCGAGAAGATCGAGATCGGCCAAGGCGTCGAGGAGCGGCGCGAGATTGCTTTCGCCAATGCCGCGCATCTGCAAGTTCGCGCGGGCGGACAGATCGAACAGTCCGTTGCCGTAAAATTCGGCCAGGGCGGCGAGCGCGCGCGCCTTGTCCGCGCCGAGCCGTCCACCGGAGATCCGCAGCCGGACGAGGAGGCCATCACGCGCCATCATCGGGCGGAGCGCGCCGGGGCACCAGCCTTTGCGAAGAGTCTCTTTCATGCCGCGCCTCCGAGAATTTCGGCGACAGTGGCGTAATCGGAATTCTTGCGGCTTGTCCAGAACCCACGCGTGGCCGCATCGCGGAAGCGCGTGGCGATCGCTTGCGCGGCGTCCGGGTTGGCGCCGAGCAGGAAATCGCGAACCTCGGGAGTTCCGAGGGTGGCCGCGAAAACGAGATCGAAGTGGCGCGACGTCACGGCGTCGCTCAAGATCGCCAATCCATAGAGATTATCGACGGTCTCCGCGATCTCCGCCGCGCCGCGATGGCCGTGACGCATTTGTCCCGCGATCCATTTGGGGTTGGAGGCGCGTCCGCGCACCGCGCGCGTGACGTCCTCTCCCAACGTCCGCGCTTTTAAGGCGCTCGTGTTGGAACTGTCGAGTTGGTAGAGGGCAGGGCTGTTGCCGAGCAAAGCGGCGGCGGCGGAAAAGCCGCCGATCGCCTCCACCGTCGCGGCGGCGTCGAGCAGATCGAGATCCGCCATGTCTTGGCCGTGCACGAACGCATCGGCGGTCGCGATCCGTGTGGCGAAAGCCGCGCCCGTGGCCGTCGCCTCGGCGCCCGCGCCGCCATAGGCATGCGACCCGGCGGCGAGATAGGACGCCCCCAAACGGTCTCGCGCAATCATCGGATCGGCCGAGATTTCTTGTCCGAGGCCGATGCCGTAAAGCGAAGGCGCCGTCCCGAACAGGCGGTGGAGATCGCCGGGCGCTATGCGTCGGGCGGCGGCGAGGGGGTTGATGTCATCCTCCTCGTCAAGTTCCGCGACGGCCTGCACGATCTGATCGAACAAGGTGATCTGCGCGGGAAACACATCGCGGAACAGGCCGGAGATGCGCAAGGTGACATCGGCGCGCGGCCGTTCCAATCTCGCGAACGGGAGAATCTCGAAACCAATGACCCGCGCCGTCGCCGGGTCCCAACGCGGGCGCACGCCGAGATGCACGAGGGCCTGCGCGAAATCCTCGCCGCCGGTGCGCATCGTGGCGCTGGCCCAGAGATCCATGACGATGGCGCGCGGAAATTCGCCGTGATCTTGCGCGTGGCGGTTCGCGATCTCGTCCGCCGCGCGGCGGCCGATCTCATAGGCGGTTTGGGTGGGGACGGCGCGCGGATCGCTCGAATAGAGGTTGCGGCCGGTCGGCATGACGTCGCGCCGGCCGCGCGACGGCGCGCCGGCCGGCCCGCCCGGCACGAAACGTCCATCGAGCGCCGCGAGAAGCCCGGTCATTTCGCCCACGGCGCAGGCCTCGCGCGCGTCGAGATCATCGGGTGGGAGCGACGCGCGAATCTCTGGGCCGGGAGACGCGCCGAACGTATGGAGCCCGTCGCGAATGCGCATTTCCTTGATGTCGCAAAGCCAGGCATCGAGGCGGACGAGGGCTGCTTCGGGGCTGGCGGGATCGATGCCGCATTCTTGCGCCAGGCCGGTTTCGCCGGCGCGTTCCAAAATCGCGCGGGCGATCAGTTTCGCGCGTTTGGGATCGAGGCTTTCGGCTTCGGCATATTCGTCGAACAGCGCTTCGATCTCGCTCGCGCCGCCATGAAGACCCGCATCCATCAACGGTGGCGTCATATGGCCGATGGTCACGGCGGCATTGCGCCGCTTGGCTTGCGCGGCCTCTCCGGGATTGTTGACGATGAACGGATAGATCAGCGGAATCGGCCCGAGCAGCGCCTCCGGCGCGCAGGTCTCGTCCAGCGCCACGGCCTTGCCGGGCAACCATTCCAACGTGCCATGCGTGCCGCATTGGACCACGGCGTGGATTTGCGCGAGATGACGAAGCCACAGATAAAAGCCGATATAGGCGTGGCACGGCGGCAGCGCTGAATCGTGATAGTCTGCCTTGCGGGTCGCGCGCGATCCGCGATTGGGTTGGAGCGCGACGATCAAACGGCCCGCTTGCAGCAGCCGCAATCTCAGCGTACCTTCGGCGAAGCCGGGGTCCGCTTCCGGCTCGCCCCATTGCCGTATCACCTCGCGGGTAAAGGCTTCGGGTAGAGCCGCGAGCAGGCGGCGATAATCGCCAATCGCCAGCGATGCGCCGGTTCGCGACGAGAGCGTCGCCATGAGGCTGCCGCCATCTGGAAGCGCGCCGATCGCATAACCGGCGCTTCGCAGCGCTTCCGCGATCGCGGCGACGCTCGCGGGCGTATCGAGGCCGACGGCATAGCCCTCGCGGCCGCCGCGGAGCGGATAATCCGACAGGATGCAGGCAATCCGCCGGTCCCGCGCGGGCGTCTTGCGTAAAAGCACCCAATTGGCCGCGAGCCGCGCGACAAAATCGACGCGCGACGGGATCGGTCGGTGAACCAGACGCGTAAATTCGAGCGCGGCGCTGCGCGCGCTTTCAGCCTTGCACGAAATCGCCGCCGTGACGAGGCGCCCATCCATTTCCGGCAAGACGACATTCATCGCGAGATCGGCGGCGCCGAGCCCGCGCGGATTGGCGCGCCATTGCGCCTCCGAGCTTCCCGCCAGGACGGCCTGCAGAATGGGAACGTCGGCGCCGTCGAGAACGCTCGATCCCGATTCGAGCCGGGCCGAAAAAGCGGTCGTATTCAAAACGATATCGAGCGGTGTCGCGGCAATGGCGTCCGTGATGGTTTTGATTGCCCGCTCGTCCTTGAGGCTCGTGACGTAAAGCGCGACGACGCCAAGCCCGCGCGCCGCGAGTGCGTCGGCCAGCGCCATAATGGGCGCGGTATCGGCGGAGAGCAGCAGGGAGCGGTAGAAGATGATCGCGGCAAGGCCCGCGCCGCCGGGTGCCGCGCGGCACGCCGCTTCAAAACGGCCCGCGGCGGCGAGCGGTTCGGGCTCGCGCCACGGGCAAGGATTTCCGAGCCTCGATCCGATCCAACCGAGCAGGGAGGCCGCATTGTCGCGGCCGCCTTCTTGGAAAAAGGCCCAGAGCCGGCGCAGATCGGCGACCGGCAGCGTCGAGGCCGCGTCGAGCCGGTCGTCCGCGCGGTGATCGCCGGGCAAAATTGCGAGATCGAACCCTTTTTCGCGCGCGAGCCGGGCCAGTTCCTCGATGCCATAGCGCCAATAATCGAGGCCGCCGAGCAAACGGACGAGAACGAACCGCGCCTTGGCCGCGACGCCGTCGAGATAAAGATCGACGGAATAGGGATGACGCAGTTGCGCGAGGCAGGCCAATCGCAGGCTCAATGGACCCGACGCTTCGTCCGCGCAAGCCGCGACAATGCCGAGATCGCTGTCCGAAAAGGACAGGAACACGATGTCGCCTGGCGTCTGGCCAAGGTCGACCGCGGCTTCGGCTTCGTCATTGCTGCGCGCTTGCGTCCGGAGCAGGTGCATCAGATTGCAAGCGCCTCGCGGATCGCGGTCTGGTCGAGACCTTTTTCGCCGATCACGACGAGCCGCCCCTGGCGCGCTTCTTCATGGCCCCACCGGCGGTCGAAGCTCTTCTCGAAGCGCGTGCCGACGCCTTGCACCAGGAGCCGCATCGGCTTGCCCTCGACGGCGACGAATCCCTTGATCCGCAGCACGTCGTGGTCTTCGGCGAGACGCGCGAGTTTGCGCAGGAACGTTTCGGGCTCGGCAATGGCGGTGACTGGCACCACGAAGGAATCAAAATCGTCATGATCGTGATCGGGTTCGGAATCATGATGGGAGGGGCGGTTGGCGAGATCGTCCTCCGCTTTCGCATCGAGTCCGAGCAGCAGCGCGGCATCGAGTTTCCCGTCGCGAGCCGCGACGATTTTGACGGCGCGCGGCACGATGCCGGCGATCTCCGCCTCGACCCGCGCGCGGGTCTCCGCGTCGATCAGATCGGTTTTGTTGAGAACGACGAGATCGGCGCAGAGGAGTTGATCCTCGTAGACCTCTTCGAGCGGATTGTCGTGATCGACATTGGGGTCGGCCGCGCGTTGCGCCGCCAATTTGACGGGATCGTCGGCGAAGCGCCCGGCCGCGACGGCGGCGCCGTCGACCACCGCGATCACGCCGTCGACGGTAAGGCGGCGGCGCACCGTCGGCCAATCGAAGGCTTTGACGAGCGGTTTCGGCAAGGCGAGGCCCGATGTCTCGATGATGATATGTTCGGGCGGCGGATCGAGCGCGAGCAGCTTTTCGATGGCGGGGATGAAATCATCCGCCACGGTGCAGCAGATGCAGCCATTGGCCAATTCGATGATCGCATCCTCGCGGCATGTCTCGATCCCGCAGCCGCGCAGAATATCCCCATCGACCCCGATATCGCCGAATTCGTTGATGATCAGCGCGAGCCGCCGTCCCTTGGCCGTGTCGAGGACATTGCGAATCAACGTCGTCTTGCCGGCGCCGAGAAAGCCGGTGACGATCGTGACCGGGATTTTGCGGAGCGAGAAGGGGAGGATGTCGTTCATGGTCCAAACCTCAAGATCATACGTCAAGACGAAGGTCGAGACGGCGCGTGGACGCGCGAGAGGGGTGCGGGAACGCCAAGGCACAGGCGCGAACCGGCATCGTATCGGCCAAGGACACCCCGCCCGGCTGATCTCGATTCGCGGCGGCAGGTCTCCTGGCTCGTGGGTTGAATGAGCGCGCCGCCTTCCCAGGTTGCCCCAGTGGCCCAATGGCGCGCATACCCACTGACAGTTGCGGGGGCAGCCGTGGCTTTGGCGCCAAAGCGCCGCACCACATTCCCTTTTCACCCTCAGATCGAGGGACCGTTGCGAGCGGCTAGAGTAGGCCGTGATGCGGCCGTGTCAATGGCTCGAGAAAACGGGCGCGGCGCGTCAGATCAGCCGGTTCATAAAGGGCGTGACACTCCACGCGTTCCAAAAGACGAAGGTCCGCGCCAAACGGCGGAATCAGAATGGATCAGAACGAAAGTCGGAACACCCGGCTATTTGTCCCGACTTTTCGGACATCGTGATTGGCTAAGTGATTGTTTTAATGGCGAGAGAGACGGGACTCGAACCCGCGACCTCCGGCGTGACAGGCCGGCGCTCTAACCAACTGAGCTACTCCCCCGCGAAGCTGTTGCCCAGCGAGACGTGCCGGATACGAGACCGCGCCCGGCAAGTCAAGGACGATGATCGCTTTTGCCCAATTTCCTGGGTTTCGGCTTCGCTTTCGGCAAGGAGCGGCGCCGGTCCGCCAAGCTAAACCGCGCTACAGGTTCGGCACGCCCAGGTGCCATTTCTTGATCTCGGCGCGGGTGAGAATATGGAGCTCCTCGGAGGGGATCCGTTCGGCTCGCGCGATCAATTCCGGGCTCACTCCCATTTTGCCGGTATAGCTCGAAAGCTGGCCGCGAAGGTCGCTGGCGACGGCGCGGTCCTGCTTTGTGCTCAAGGCCGTGATGTCGGTGCCATCGACGGTGAGGAACATTTTATGGATTCCCACCGCGCTTTCCGGTGGAATCACGCGCTTGCGCGCGCCGATCAGCGCGTAGACACACGCGGAGACGCATTTCGCGGCGGTAATGCTCGGCTGCGCCCCAAAATAGCCGCCGGAGATTTTGGCGACGACAGCCGCGGCGCCGATTTTTCGCAACAAGGTTCCGAATTGCATCGAAGCGAGCACGCCGCCGCCCGGCGAATCCAGGAACACGATCGTATGGACGCCAAGGCGGCTGTTTTTCTGGAGAAAATTGAGGAACATGTCGGGGGTGCTGTCACTGATGCGCCCAGTGGCCGAGATCACGCTCTCGCCGCCGTAGTTCACTGCCTCGAATGTCATCTCGTCCTCTGCCCACGCGCTGGAGGCGGGCGAGAGCAAAAGGACGAGCGCGATAGCGGCCATTGCCGGGCGAGAGCGGAGCAAGTCCTGGCGGCGCGAAAAGAATGGAGCGGCGACGGGAAGGCGCATGAGACCTCGAGGGAGCGACAGGAATCGGACCGGGTGGTGACGTCGCGCAAACGTCAAACGAGGGTAAGAATACGGCCTACGCGCCGGTACGCAACCCGGTCCTCCGCGATTGCGGCCCTTGCGCCAGGCGTTCCGGCCAATATCGCCGAACTGATTGCTCATATGTCGCGGTGGTGAACGAGCCATCCTCCCCTGGCGACGGCGAACGGCAGGCGATCTCCACGGCGCGACATCGTGCCTTGGACCATCGGGCCGCCATCCTCGAGCACCCCCCGGGCTCGCCAGTCGCGGCGCCAGTCGGTTGCCAAAAATATTCTTTAGACGTGAAAATATATTCTTGCTTGCTGCACGGGTCCCTATCCGGCCGGATAGGTAAACGCGGCCTCTTCATCGAACGACTGTTTTCAATTGCGCGACGACATCAGCCATCCGGGTGCGATGGAACGTCGGACGCGTAGCGGACCGGCGGGGCCCGGACGGCACGCCAGTCCGCGCGCTCCAGAATGAAAATACGGGAAACACGTCGCAAGGCGATGCTTTTGTCACGGACCGACCCAAATTTTTCGCGTGTCGTTGCGCAACTGGATACCTCGGAAATCACATTCGCCGGCGCCGCGCTGGAATGGGCTTACCCCGATCAACCAGATGCCGGCGATACGGTTCGGCAAGGGGCCGCCGACCGCGGTCTGATAGTCGTCGAAAACCGGCTGAGATTCGTCGATCCAGGTCCCGAGCCCCTCTGGGCCGGAGCGGCGCACGATATGAGTCTCGTGCTTGTCCCACCATGGGATCGGGCATCGAAACGCCGCGCCCACGGGGAGGCAACTGCTCCAAAGATATGTGAGATCCTGACCGTTATCGAACTCGATCGCCATCGACAGATAGTCGTGGGTTGCCAGCGTGTCTTCAGCCAGCCGCGACGGCAACGTCTTGATACGCCACGACCAATCAAGCCGGACCGATCTATCAAGCGGGAAATCCAAGGGACGCTTGAGGATCGCGCCGTCGTTGATGCAGCGGCATGCAATGTGCGGTTGCCCGTCCTCGCCGATCTCCTCGCAAAACATTTTGGTTTCGCCAAGCCGCCAAAGCGGAACCCACCCCTTTGGATTGGGCTTCTCGTTCGCGCGCCGCTCGAGCTCCGCTCTCGCCGCGCCCGTCTCGTCTTTCGCGCTGAAGGCCCGCAGTCCTTCGTCCGCATTTCCCGACCAGGCCAGCACAGCCACGAGTAGACCGCCGGTCGCGCCGGCATGGGGATAATCGGGCAGGAAGTCTCCATTGCGGTTCGCCCACTCGCCTGGTGGCTTCACGATCAGGAAAAGAGCGCCTTCGTCTTGCGACTCGAAGGTGATGCTGTTCGCCGCCGATCGGGCGATGAGACTCCCCCCAATGCGGTACCACAGAGAAACATTGGGTCCGAAGGACAGGTTCGCCTCCCGGGAAAGCCAGACCTGTCCGTGGGCCAACAACGTAATTTTCTGACCCTTCGATATGGACAGACCGGTGTCGATCCAACCCGGGGCGTCCGCGGACACATATAGAATGGCACGAGTCTCGAGGGAGCCGGACGCGCCAGACGCGGCGGTCGTCCAAGTATCGTTAACGGCGCGATAATCGCCAGGTATTACGGCAATATTCATTTTTGCCTCCAAACAATAGACCGAGCGTAATTTGATTGAGCCGATCATAGCCGTTCCCTTCGCGCGCGGCTTGCCACAACGCGCCAAATGACCGATACACAACGTTTTCCATACGATTGCATGGCCCAGATAAAGTTTGGTCTCACTCGTTGTCCGATGGTCCTCGCGTCCTGTCGTCGCCCGGTGCGGCCGGCACGGAATGGCGCCGAGGACGACCGCGACGACAAAGCCCTTGCAATGCCAAGAACGTGCTTTTCATAGCCTTGCCGGCTTGCGGCCCGGCGCGGTGCGACATTGCTCGATCAGGGCGTGATGCCGCATGCCTAAAGAGTGATGCCGCGGTGGCTGGCCATTGCCCCTAAAACGTGCTGGTATTATCCAACGCAACCTACGTTGTTCCGAAGGTCGCCCGCCAATGGTCATAGCCAATGGCCATCGAATGCCGCGATGCGCGCCGGACGGCGCCTTCTTCCGCCGGGCGGTCGCGCCATAGGGAGGTATTGTGAAGCAGACCGCTTTGACTCGTGCGAGCACGATCGGGCCGATTTTGGACTTCTTGAAATGCGATGGCGCCTCGATCGAGCGTGTCTTCCGTGCCGCGGAGTTGCCTCTTAGGCTCACCGAAAAGCCGGATATTTTGATTCCGCTCCGCGATCAGTTCAGGCTGATTGAATGTGCCGCGCGAGAATTGGGAGACGATGCGTTGCCCGCCAGGCTTGCCGTGGCTGCTGGCATTACCGGGCTTGGCGCATACGGCCGCGAGTTCGTCGCCGCCAACTCGCTGGGCGATGCGATAAATCGGGGCAATTCAATCTATACGTCCACGTTGCAGTCGGCGACCTGTATGACGCTGACCGTTCGCGATGAGATGGCGCATTGGACTTATCAAGTCTTGGAGCCGATCTATGTTGGTCGGCAGAAGAATGAAATTCTCGCGATCGGCTATATGATTCAGCTCTTGCGGCGTTTCGCCGGGCCGGATTGGACGCCGGTGCGGACGCAACTTCCGGGCTCCGGTTTGCTCGGTCGAGCCGCCGTCGAGGCGTTGTTTCGTTGCGAGATTTCGCATGGAGACGTCGTCTCGGTCACGTTCCCGGCGGACTTGCTGGAGTGTCGAGGCCCCATTCAGTCGCGTCCCGAAGTCCCCGGTCTTCACTCGACCCTGCCGTCCGAGGACGATCTGGCCGGATGCGTGCAAGAACTCATCCGCCTCAGCCTGATCGATGGGGCTCCGCAACGCTCTCGCATTGCGAGGCGGCTCGATATGTCCGTGCGAACGCTGCAGCGTCGGCTTCAGGAATCCGGCACCAATTTCGCCGAACTGCTGCGTCTTTCAAAGGAGCGTTTGGCCGTCGACATGCTGGATACGCGCGGGCAATCCGTTTTGGAAATAGCCTACGAGCTTGGCTACTCTGATCCCGCGCATTTCACACGGGCGTTTACGAATTGGTATGGCGAGGCTCCGCGGAGCTGGCGGCGCAAACGTTCCGCTAAGGCTCAATAGCCGCCTCTGACCAGCCGGATCATTTGGCGAAGCGCTATACGCTCCCGCGAGCCTAGGCAAAACCCTCGGAACTTGCTCTTTGGGGCGCGGTTTCGGAATCGTTGCGGTCGCAACAGTCTCTGGTTTGCTTACGAACGGCTTGCCTAGAGAAACGCGAACTGACGTTCCAGCATCTTGGGGTTCTTCTGCCAGATGTCGCCGGCCTGTTTCGACATCGGATCGGGAAAGATCTCTGGCATCCCTTGCTCTATCCCATCCAGCATGGCTTCCGCGACGTCTTTGGCGGAGGTTTTCACAACCTGCAATTTGCGGGTCATGTCCGTGTCGACTGGACCAGGAAACGCGGCTAGGACCTGAATATTTTTCGCCGCCAGCTCGGCGCGCATCGCCTGCGTCGCCGACCATGCCGCCGCCTTCGACGCACTGTAGACGCCGATGGTGGGAGCGTTCGCCAAGGCCGATATAGACAGCACGTTTAAGATCACGCCGCCGCCGTTTCGCTCGATGACGGGCGCGAAAACGCGCGCGACGTTGATCAGTCCCAAGCAATTGGTTTCCATCTCCCGCCGAATCTGCGCGGCCTCCACGTCGAAGACGCCGCCTGGCGTGAGCATGCCGGCATTATTGACGAGCAGGGTCACGTCGTTCGCCAGGGCGGCGACGCCAAGAACCCCGGGCTCGTTGGTCACGTCCATCCGCAGAGGGATCAGGCGATCGCGCCCATCTGGGCCATTTTGCACGCGCGGGGTCCGCGCCGTGGCGTAGACGTGGCTGACTCCGCGCGCGATCAAGCCCTCGACAAGAGCAAACCCGATGCCCCTGCTCGCGCCGGTGACTAAAGCTACCGCGCCTTCGATTCGCATCGCGACTCCGTTCCATGCCGGGACAGCATCCCGTCGTTTTCACCAAACAAAGTTGTCGATCGCGTTCGCATCGACGCGAAGATAGGGATCGAGCCGCCATTCTTCTCCTGGCATCGATTGTTCGACATCTCCGATATCTGTCGTCAAGCCATTTACACGACTTAGAAGATCGTTCGCGGGCAGAGCCCATTCGTCGATGTCCTCGTCGACTTTCGTGACCGCTTCCTCGAATATTCTTGCGGCCCATCGCGCGCTCCACGACGGCGTTTCCTTGCGTCCCGCGTGGCGTCCGGCGGCGTGAAGAATCCCCTTCGACACGATCGCGCCGAGAACGAAATTTCCGTAATCTCGTGCCTGCCGTCCCGGATATGATTCGGACAGACCGACGCATCGAGTCTTCATCGCGTCTCGCGCGGCGACGAGCTTCGCGGCAATGTCCGCGGCGTCGAGCTGTCGGGCGAGAAAGTCGAGTAGGGTGCCTTCGCTCAACATGAGCCGCGAACCGATATGATGCAGCAAGGTTTCCGTGGGCCCCTCGAAGATCCGCCCGACCCGCGCGTCGCGCATGATTTGTGTGATGATATTGCTCTCGAGATAACCACGTCCCCCCAGGGCTTGAAGGGCCCAGTCGGAAGCCTGCCAAAGGAATTCGGAACCGGCCGCCTTGGCGACGATCAACAATTCTTCCGGGACATCGATTTGCCGATCGAGCGCCGACGCGGCGAACGTGACGAGTTGCTCCAGCACGATGGTCTGGGCGAGAATCGTACAGGTCCTCACGCGCGTGACGGGGTTGTCGACAAGACGTCCCGCGCAGATTCCCGTTCGGCGTTCGGTATAGCGGGTCATGAGCTGTAGGCAGCGTTTCATTGCGCCCAAAAATGCCGCGCCGAGCGCCAGCCGCGTCAGCATCATGGCATCCTTGGCCACGGCCATGCCTTCGCCTTGCGTGCCAAGTTGGTAACGTTCCTCGAGCGCGACATCCTCGAAATGGACCACGTTCTGCACCATCCCGCGCATGCCCATGGTCAGAAGCTCAGGTCCAATCCGCAGACCTGGCGTTCCAACGGGGACAATGTGGGCCGAGGTGCCTTGCGACCCGCCGGGTCCACCGATGTAACGCGCGAAAACGTTGATGTAGCTGGACCATCCCGCGGACCCGATCCACATTTTCGTCGCGTTGAGTTTCAGCCGCCCATCTGGTCCCAGGACGGCGGTTCCCTGTAAGCCGTTGGGATTCGAACCTGCCACCGGCTCGGTGAGCGCGAAGGCCCCAAGCTTCCGCCCGCTCGCGAGTTCCGCGAGGATTTCCGAACGCGTCGGCTCCCTGGCCGCCCGCATGACAGGTCCGACACCCAGACAATTATGGACGACGGTAAAGGCCGCGAGATTCAAGTCTATCGCCGCCAGTTGCGCCAACACGGCGACCGCATCCAAATTTGAGAGCGCGAGCCCCCCCATCTCGGTCGGCGCCTGGAGGCCGAGGAGCCCGGCGTTACCAAAGTCCAGCACGATGTAAGGTGGAATGCAGCGTCGCGTATCGATCAACAGCGAATTGAGCCGTTTCGCGCCGTAGTCTCGAAGCCATGCAATCGTGCCCGCGCGCGCGCCGCCGTCCGTCCGGTCGCAGCCCTTCATTGCGTCCCTCCGCTCGTTGCCGCGATGGCGACATCGGCTCGGCCTGGGACGCCCATAAACGCGAAGGAGTTCGCCGTCAGCTCGCTAAAACCGCCTTCCGACGCCGTGTGGACATTCTGACGCCACGCTCCCTCGCGAGATCCCGTTACGCAAACCGCGAGGCAATAGCGGCTGAATCGTTTTCGCCATAAACGAGCATCGCGAAAGGCACCGGACGAGGCAGTGTCCTCGTCGAACATGCACTCCGTGCAAAGCGTGTCGAACCGTTCCGCGAGGCCGAGGCCCGTGAATTTGGCATAGGCTTCTTTCAGCACCCAGCGTTCGACGAAGACCCCATAGGGGTCGTCGGAAGCTTGAATACGCTCTTGTTCGTTCACGGTCATCGTCTTCAATAGGGCAGGAGAAAGAGTTCGGCCGGCGTCAATTGCCTCGATATCGACCCCGCAAGGTCCGAGCGTCGAAACCACGACGGCACAGGCGCCGGGGGTGTGGCTGAGGTTGAACTCAACAGCGGCGTCCAACAGAATAGGTTTGCCGGACGCGAGCGTCGCGAAGCGCAACGCGCGGGGGTCGATCCCGCCGAGCCGCTTCGCGATGCAAAGCCGCTTTAGGGCGTGCGCCACGACATGTTGCTCGCGAAGCTCCGAGCGATGAAATCGCCGGCCGCGCGCTTGTTCTTCGTCGCTCAAAATGCCCTCGGCCAGATCGAGGCGCGGCCGCCCGGTTTCGGCGACCCATACTTCGAATATCGGGGAACCCAACACCATGCGCCTATTCTCCCGGAACGGTCTCGAAACTGGATCGCGCGGAGCCCGCCCGGTCCGATGCGCTCTCGTTTGTCATCATACCAAGATATGTCTCCATCGTCTCCAGAATCAGGTCCGGCGCCGATGTCGCGGCGAAGTGACCCCCGGCAATCATCCGCAGCCGGAACGATGCGCGTGTGAGGGCCCGCCAACCCAGGAGAGACTCGAGCGGCGCCCATTTGTCGTTCACGCCGCCGATCACATCGATCGGAATATCAAGAAGCGGACCCGGCTTAAACGCGTAGTCGTAAATGAGCCCGAGATCCGAGCGGAGCGACGGAATCGCAAATTCCATCAGTGCGGCGTTGTCGAGCAACACTTTGGGCGTCCCCTGGATTTCCCCGAGATAGTGCCGTAAGTCCGCATCGGAAAGCTTTGGCAATCCCACTCGCGTCAGTGACGAACCCGGCGCCGCTCGCGATGATACGATCAGGCATGATGGCCCTTCGAGACCGCGCTGGCGCAGCAGCCGGGCGGTCTCGAAGGCCAAAAGCGCGCCGAGGCTGTGTCCATAGAATACGGTTTTCCTCCGCGCGAAAGGCAAATATGCCGAGGCGAGCTGTTCCGCGGCTTCGGCGATGGAGGCGACGAAAGGCGCGCGTTGCCGCCGTCCTCGCCCCGGCAACTCAGCCGCGGCCAATTCGCACCGTCCCTTGCAGGCCGTTCGCCACGAGTAGAAGCTCTGAGCGCTTCCGCCCGCGAAATGGAAGCAGACCAGCACCGTACTGGACGCCGGGGAGGGCCCCAGCACCACGTAACCAGCAAGATCGGTTCGGGAGGCCTCGGCTACGCCTGTCACGGTTCCAGCACCTCAAACTCCTGGCTTAGGAAGAGTTGACGCATGACCCCGCGTTGAATCTTCCCACTCGTTGTCTTGCGAAGACTGTTTGGCGGGATGAATACGATCTCGCTCAACGGCACACCGTGTTCCTCTGTCACGGAGAGCCGAATGCGGTTCTTCAAATCTCTCAATTCTTCCGCCGGCCGCCGCTTGAGCGAACGGTCGATCTCGATCATTGACACGATGCGTTGGCGCTGCAATTCGTCATGATAGCCGAAGACCGCGCAGCTTTGGTTCTTGAGAATGCCGGCGCTCTCGATAATGGAATGTTCGATATCCTCCGGATGCAGACTGCGCCCGTCCCAGACGATCATATCCTTCAATCGCCCGCATATATAGAGCTGCAAATCCGTACCATGGATGAACCCGAGGTCTCCCGTCCGGAGATAGTTTTTCTCGGCTTCGCCCGATATGCGCGCGTGGAACGTCCTTTCCGTCGCGGCTGGATTCTTCCAATAGCCAGCGGTGACGGACGGTCCGGCCAGCCAAATTTCGCCGACTTTTCCGGCCGCGAGCCGGTTCAAAGTCTCCGGCTCGACGATCGCGATTTCAAAGGGGTACGCGGGCTCGCCGCATCCAACCAATTCTCGCGCTTGTTGCGCGCTTTCGGGCGGCAGTACACGACGCCTAATCCTCAGCTCTTCGGCGTCCACGGAGGTCCGGCGCGGCAGTCGTCGCGTCGGCCCCCCGGACACGACGAGTGTCGCTTCGGCCAGGCCATAACACGGCACGAAGGTTTCCGGGCGAAACCCATGCTTGGCAAAAAGGTTTGTGAACCGATCGATCGTCGTGGCCCGAACAACGTCCGCGCCATTCGGCGCGACCTTCCAGCAGGAGAGGTCGATGCCCGTCATTTTCTCCTCGACATAGCGCTCCACGGCGACGTCGAAGATGAAGTTCGGGCCGCCGGCCATGGCCGCGCGATAGTCGGAGATCGCGCGCAGCCAAACCAACGGTTGGCGGACCACGGTGTTGGGTCCCATCAGCACGGAATGATTCCCCAACAAGATCGGCAGCAGCTGCCCCATGATAAGACCCATGTCGTGATGATGCGGTTGCCAAAACACCATATTGGAATCGGCGTCGAGCTCCCACGAGTCTCGCATGAGCCGAAGATTGATCGTGATGTTGCGTTGCGTGACCATCACGCCCCTGGGATCGGCCGTGGATCCCGACGTGTATTGAAGAAAAGCGATGCGCTCGGGATCTTCGTCTCTTCCGCAATCGGACGTGCCCGGAAGCCGGGACGCAGAAGGGATGTCTTCGATCGGGATCCAATCCAAATCCGCCGCCAGCGTATCTTGAAAACACAGCGGCGCGGTGTCGATTACTTTCGTCGGGGCGAGCGCGCATCGCGCGTCACTATCCGAAATCATCTTGACGCAGCGGTCCACGCGCCGCCGAGACGGAAGCGGGCTGGGGACCGCGATATGCCCCGACATGAGACAACCCAGGAACGCCGCAATGAAGTCGAGGCCCTGGGGAAAGAATAGGATGATCCGCTCCCCGGCCGGATATCGAGCGGCCAAATGATCGGCTATGCCGCGCGCCCGCTGCCATAGGTCGAGATAAGTGACGTCATCACTTTCCTCGCCTTGATCGTTCAGGAACGTGAACAGCTTTTTGCGAGGATGAAGCCAAGCGCGCAGCGCGAGGGATCCTTGAACCGGCAACGCACCGGTGATGCTAAAAATATCGAAAGCAGTCAAATGCGATTTCTGGAACATCTCGTCCTCGATATGCAAAAGCAGGTGATCTGGTCGGGGCGTTGTCACCCAACCGTCGATTATTGTGCGTGCACGACCGCCAATCTGTGGATTTCGCCCGAGAGCGCGGCGATTGTCGGAAATTCGAATACGAACACGGGTGAGAGTTCGAGTCCGTATTCCTTTTCTAGCGTTCCGATTAGCTTGCTGGCGGCGACAGACTCCAGGCCGTAAACGCCGAGGTTTGCGTCAAGATCGATTTCGCGCGCCGAGATGCCGAGTTCATCGGATATGAATCGCATGATGCGACCCTGGATCGTGATTTCGGAAACGTCATGCATATCGCTTCTCCGTTTGGGTTTCGCTCGCGGGCGCGATCGGACATAGGAATTCGGCGAGGTGGGCTGCGCCGTATGCGAGATTTCGTGGGGCGGCCCCCGAAAGCATTGCCGGCGTGAACGCCATCGGAGACGCGTCGCAAGCGACAACCCCCGGAAAAAGTGCCATCCGAAGGCCGCGCCGAAGGCGGGCGCGGATCAAGGCGGGGTCTTCACGGCCGCCACGATCGATCGCGAGATCGCGCACTCGCGTCGCGAAGGGCTCGGGCATTTCGCGGGCGATCGCATATATGTCGCTCGCTGTCGCCTGCGGGGCCGCGTATAAGGCCTGGAGTTGATCCGCGGCGCGCGCCAACCTATGATCGCTTACGAAGCTTAGGGAACGAGACCCGAGTTCCGGAAGATGCCAATCGGGCGTGTCCTCATAGGCGCCGATGCCGTCCCGGATGAATGTCTGCGTTTCGCGATCGAGCGATGCCTCTTCCGCCATGAGGAAGATGGAGCCGGCAACGACGAAGTCCGCGGATGTCGCCAGCAACGCTTTGATCCATTCGGACCCATTTGGCCAGCCCGCCGCGCCGACGAAGAACGGTGCGCCGCTGGCGCTCGCTCGGTAGACATCGCGCCAGGAGAGGGCCGCCTGCAAGAGGCTAAGCGACCCGGCGCGCTTGGATCGCCATGTGTGAAGGTCGATGCATAGAGCATCTGCCCAGGGCTCATGTGTCGATGCCGGTAGGCACGAGTTCATTTCCAATGTCGACAAGGTTTGACAGCCGAGCATCAATCCGGACACCGCTTCGCGCGTCGCGGCATGGCCTATCACCCGATTGGAGCGGGTCGGCTTCCCATTTTTGTCGCGATAGCGCAGCAGCGCCGGAGACGGTTCGTAATATCCCTTTGCCTCGACGACACGGACATCGTGCTTGAGGAACAGATCCACGAGGGGCTCATCGGCGTCTGGGGCATCCGAATTGGCATAGAGGCCGACGCCAAAGCGTCCCTTTGTCTCCTCATCGGCGGATAATTCCGCGAGCGCCTCGTCCACGGCGACGAGCTCCAGCCCCTCCGTGTCGAGAAACGCGAGCATGCGGGCTTTAGCGAGCGCCCGGACGAGACGTTGGCCGGCGATGCCGTTTCCGAGCGATCCCGCGATTGCGGGCCGTCCGCAACCGAACGTCTTGCAGAAATCGCGAGCGAGCGGGGCAAGCGGCCTAGCGGCCGAGACTTCACGATGCCGCTCGGCCGTGCTTGCCGGCGACGCCGCGCGAAACTGCTTGCGGATGTCGGAAATGATTGGGACGAGGACTGGCGGCGTCCCGGCTTCGACGAAATCGCTCACCCCCGCGTCGAGCATTGCTTCGACGCACTGCAACCAAAGGACCGGCTTGACCATGTGCAGCGCGAGCCGGGCGCGAATCTGATCGGCGACATGGAGCCGCCCGGTGACGTTCGACATGACCGGAATCTTCGGATCGCCGAATTCAATTTCGCTCAAGAAGTCGGCAAACTTCGCCGCCGCCTCGCTCATCTGGCTTGTGTGAAAAGCGCCGCTGACGCGTAGCGGGACGACACGGACCGCTTTCGCCGAGCACATTTCGACGAACGCCTGCAGCCGATCCTTGCGTCCCCCAACCACGACCTGAGCGGGCGAGTTTATGTTGGCGATCTCCACGCCGTCGACTTCGTGGTCAATCAGTAGGCGCGCGACGCCTTCGGCGTCCAGGCCGAGGATTGCAACGAGGCCGCCGCCATGGGTCTCGCCCATGAGCGAGCCGCGCCGCTGAACGATTCTCAAGCCCGTTGCGAAATCGAAGACTTCCGCCGCCGCGAGGGCGGCGTACTCCCCCACGCTGTGGCCGGCGACGAATTCAGGTGGCCCAGATCGGGCTATCATCGCGCGGTACCGTAGAAAGGAAACAACATAGACCGCTGGCTGCGTGAACACCGTCTTGTCGAGCTTTGCGCCCGGATTATTCAGACAAAGATCTCGGATGTCGAAGCCGAGAACGGCATTTGCCGTCGCGACGAGCTCGGGGAATCGTTCGAAGACGTCCGAACCCATGCCGGTGTGTTGGCTGCCTTGGCCGGGGAATACAATTGCCCTCATGATGCCAACGCCGCGCGCGACGCGGGTGTCGCGGCCGGCGCCAGCCGACCCTGGTTGGTCTGCCCCTCGCGTAGCCGCAATCCGCGCAGTTCAAGCACGCACCGGCCATCGACGCCACGGACCCTGACATGCAGGGACCCATCGTTATCACTATGCTCGATCGCGATGTCCGCTATCGCGGTTGCGCTGGGATCGAACGTGAGCATGCTCACGCGATAGAGATGTAAGTCGCTTGCATGAGGTGATTGGCCGAATATCGACGCGCGAAGAAAAGCACCACCGGTCAGTATCGATGAAAGAAGAGCGTGCCAAAACGCGGTATCGTTGCCCGGGAGGCGCGATAAGGTAACCTTCATCGCCAACTCTTTTGACGTGGCTTCGGCGGCCTCGATGCAACGAAAGTCTGGCGCGACCCGCGCACCCACCCGCTCGGCGGCGTTATAGAGTTCGAGAGGCGGCAACATCCGCATTTCGGGGCGTTCCTTCCGACCTTTGTACGGTGTGTCCGCGATCGCGGCCCCAAGATGTGCCTGAACGAGAACGTGTCCGGAAGAATCCTCCGCGTCGAGGCATTGCACGACATCGGTTTGACCGCGTCGTCCCACGCGGCAGATCAGGCCCGCTCCGTTCGACGCGAATGGCTGTGCGAACTCGACGCGGGACAGGTGGATGGGACGATCGCCGCGCGTCGCGGAGAGATGATCGAGGAGACGCCCAAGCGCGATGGGAGCCGTCGATAAGCCGACCGAAGGCGCCTTCGAAATTGAAGCGGGGCTTTCAGTTAAAGAGGCAGCCGTGAATTCCGCCGAAGCAATCACGGGATCCGTTTCCGTGGAAGCGCATGCTGTTGGGCGCGATCGGTCGCGCGCGGTGTACCAGATCCGCTTGAGTTCAAACGGATAGGCCGGAAGGGGAACTCTCGGGGGATTCCTCTCGCGGTGGCAGTCCCTCCAGCACAATTTCGCGTCACGATTCGAGACCCAATAGTGGGCCCAGTTTTCTAGACTTTGCGCCGTCACCGCCGCTTCGTCCGCGGCCAACTCTGGCTTGGTGGCGCTTTGTAGCGAGAGGACCGATCCACGGACCAAGCCCGGCGGCGCTGCAAAGGGATCCTTCAGGAACGAGTGCAACTTCGCCATGAGCGCCGTCTTGCATCCCGTCACGACCGCCAATCGCTCATGCATTGCATTTCTCCCATGCATAAGCGAATAGCTGATCGCCGCCAAATCAGCGTGGCGCATGGTTTCCGGTGCCAAAGCGACCCGCGGGAGATCCGCTTCGCCACCGGTCGGATAGGGTGGCGCATCGATATGACGCCCAATTGTCGCATCGATGCGTGTAGCGAGATCGGCCACCGTCACGCAGTCGCGAACGTCGGAAATCCCGATCCGAACGCCTTCGGTGGCGTTCATGTTTTTTAGCGCGAGAATTAACCGCCCCTCCGAGAGGTCGAGGCTATCGAGCCGTATAGCGCCGCACTCCGCGGAAAGCGCCGCGAGGCCGAGCGCGTCGCTGACCCGTTGGACATCGATCTTCCCGTGCGGATCCTGTCG
>JARLIW010000158.1 GCA_031291515.1 Beijerinckiaceae bacterium
CCCCCTCACGACATCGCCGACCCCATGAGAAACACCCCGAACATACCGAGCGTCACGGCCGTGGCCTTGGCGACGTAGGGCGTGGCTCCGGCGCGCGCGAGGCCCGCGCCGCCCGCGATCCAGATGCTTCCGCTTGCGATTGCAAGGGCGACGATGGCCGCGAGATGGCCGATCATGGTTGCGGAACCGGCCGCGATCGGCGGCATCAGGCCGAAGGCGATGACGAGGCTCTTGGGGTTCAGCAAGGTGGTGACGAAAACGGTTTTCGCGCGCACGGGACCGTTTATATCAAAACATTTCGCGCCGCCCCGCCATAGCGATAGGGCGGTCCAAAACAGCCAGGCGGCGGCGGTCAATTTCAACGCGCCGATCATCATCGGCCTATTCGCGAGCGCCGGTCCCGCCAGCAGCAGCAGCGCACCCACGGCGAGGATATAGCCCGCCGCGACCGTCGCCACGAGCGGCAGCGCCCGACGGCCCGCGCTGGCGCCCGCCGTTGCGAGAAGCGCGTTGGTCGGGCCTGGCGCCGCGAGCAACACCAGGGCCGTCGCGGCGAATGGGACGGCATCGAGCATTTTCCCCTATCCGGGATTTGTTGCCGGCGCGCAATCTCGGCCCGGATGCCGCCCCGGTCAACGTTTGAGAAAGATCATCGGTGAGGCAACAAAAATGACCGGTTGATACGGTGGCTGTTCTTTCGTTGGATTATGGTGACGCCTTACTAAACTCCGAATCCATGGTCACCGCGCAGCATCGCGCCGCGCCCGGCGGGGCGGTAACGTCTGCCGCGAAATATCGTGTTCGAGCAGTTCTCGGATATAGCGCGTGTATGGAATTCCCCGCGCCTTGGCTTTGTCTTTCACGGCGTCGAGCAGCGGTTGCGGCACGCGCATATTGAGCTGCGCCGCCTTTTTCTCGAACTCGAAATGAACCGGTTTGAATTGCGAAAAGTCGTAATCCGACAAATCCGCTTCATCGACGAACTTTTCGGCTTCTTCATCCGACTTGAAAACCGGAAACGGCTTAAGATCCTTTGGAGCGGTCATAGGTTTTGATCTCCTTGGCATGCATGTATCTGGCGGATAGCGGGCGGATGAGCTTCCTGCCTCCAAAGTCTCGCAGCGTGAAAACGACGAAAACATGCCGCTTTTGGTCATTGACCCCTACGGCATTGAAGCGTGTCTCCATGCTTCCGGTTCTATCCGCCAAAACCAGCGGATCGTTACGAAGTGCTTGCTCGATCTCGGCCAGCGGCACGCCATGCTTCCCGCATTTCATGCGGTTGCCATCGTCCCAATCGAAACCCGAAACATCGAAGCTCATGGGACCATACTACACCAATGTATATACAAATCTATATGTTTGTCCGACAAAGTTGAAATGTCGCGAAGCTCCGAACCTCGTCACGGATCTCTCGCTAGCGAGGATGCTCCGGGAAATCGCCCCCGGCCCCGCGCCCCTCCCCCGCGCGCATGAATCGAGGCTAAGGACCACTACGCCGGGAAGCGTAGCCTTGGCATTCTCCCGTCGCGGTTGGAAGGCTCCTGGTCAATGGACCCATGCCGCAAGGGGGAAGACACAATGGATATGATCACGGCATTGGCGGTCAGTATTGGCCTGTTGGGCGGCGTCGCGACATGGCTGTTCCTGGGACCACTGGGGGCGCTCGGACTTTCGATCTGGGCGGCCTTCGTTGGTTGGGCGACGTTCTATCATTCCGGCGGCAAGGAAGCCGGCTTGAAAAAGGCCATCGTGAATAATCTGTTCGGCGCGGTCGTCGCATGGGTCGCGTTGATCCTCATCTCGAAGATCCCGCTCGCCGGTTCGCTCGGCCTACCGGTTTGGGCGGCCATCTGTGTCGCGATCACGGTGTTCGTTCTTGTCTACGCCGCGAAATATCCGCTGCTCGGCGAAATCCCCGCCGGCGTCCTCGGCTACGCCAGCGTCGTCGCCTTGGCGCTCGCCAGCGGCAAGCTCGACACGCTGACGGCGGCTTCCTTCGCAAATCCGCTGGTCAGCATCGCGGTCTCGTTGGTGATCGGCGCATTGTTCGGCTATGCCTCCGAAAAGGCCGCGGGCGCGATCGCCAAGTAAACCGACGCCGACATTCACCTGGGCGACGTCGCCCAGGTGACCCCCGAAGCGGCCCGCTTAGATCTGCCGCTCGATCAGCATGCTCTTGATCTGCGAAATCGCCTTGGCCGGGTTCAGTCCCTTGGGGCAGGCCTTGGCGCAATTCATGATCGTGTGGCAGCGATAGAGCCGGAACGGATCCTCGACATTGTCGAGCCGCGCGCCGGTGGATTCGTCGCGGGAGTCGATGAGCCAACGGTAGGCCTGGAGCAACACGGCGGGGCCGAGATAGCGGTCGCCGTTCCACCAATAGCTCGGGCACGAGGTCGAGCAGCAGGCGCACAGGATGCACTCGTAGAGGCCGTCGAGCTTTGAGCGGTCGGCCGGCGTCTGCCGCCATTCCTTCTCGGGCGCGGGCGTCTTGGTCTGGAGCCACGGCTGGATCGAGGCATGCTGGGCGTAAAAGTTGGTGAGATCGGGCACGAGATCCTTCACCACCATCATATGCGGCAGCGGGTAGATTTTGACCGCGCCGGTCACCTCATCCATGCCCTTGGTGCAGGCGAGCGTGTTGGTGCCGTCGATATTCATCGCGCAGGAGCCGCAAATGCCTTCGCGGCACGAGCGGCGGAAGGTCAGCGTCGGATCGACCTTGGATTTGATCCAGATGATCGCGTCGAGGATCATCGGCCCGCAATCGCCACGATCGACGAAATAGGTGTCGATGCGCGGGTTCTTGCCGTCGTCCGGGTTCCAGCGGTAAATCCGGAATTCCTTCACATTGGTCGCGCCCGCGGGCCTCGGCCAGGTCTTGCCGGTGCCGACGACGGAATTTTTGGGAAGTGTGAACTGGACCATGGTGTCTCTTTCGGCCGTTCGATTAATGGAAACTTGCTGCTTGGCGATAAATTGGCCAATCCGCGAGCGGTAAAACGATCGACTCTTGGCCATGGAGACGGCATTTCGCGACGAATTTCTCGTCATCGGTTATCAGAATCCCGCCGATTTGCCGGGCAAGAGCCAGATAAACGCAGTCCATCGTGGCATGATTGAAATCGATGCCAAGCTGAAACGCCTCATGAATCGTCTTGGAAGGCGGCGCAAGATCCCTGAAGTAAGCGGGGATGTCATCGAACCCGGCATGCGCTTGCGCCGCCGAAACGTGACCAAGCTGGTGCTTTTTCCTCAGGGCATTGGCGACTTCGGACAAGATCAAATCCGGCGCATGGCGCACTATGCCATCGCTCAAGAGATCCAGCGCAATCTCGTGACGCGGTTCGACGACAATCCATTTGACGGCGACACTGGCGTCGATCACCACGATCATCGATCCCGATCTTCCCGAATAAGCAAGGTACTATCGGATTGGACAACGTCTTTCGGCGTCATGGCGGCAATGGCTTCCGCTCGTTCCCTCAAAGTTGGCGCCTTTGAATCCAAGGCTCCGCGCAAGACGGTGACAATGACCTCCTCGACCGAGGTTTGCTGTAACCGAGCCAATCTGTCGATCCGCTCATAAAGCGCGTCATCAACCTGTTTCAACGTAATCGTCATCATTTGGCACCTCGCCCGTGAACCCCCGGCCCGTCGCGATAGAACGTGAATCCACCCGTACCCTAGGCTCGATATGATCCATGTCCGTCGGCATCGATTAGCCGACCATCGAGCAATGGAATATGTCTATCCGTCCTGACGCGCGATGCGGCGGGTCGGAACCCGCCGGCCGATACGCGCCATTAATACACCCGCGCCTTTGGCTCGATATAGGCCATGTCGTTCGTCATCGTATAGCTGTGCACCGGCCGGTAATCGATCGAGACCGATTTTGCGTCGGAGTCGACCGAGGCCAGCGTATGCTTCATCCAGTTTTGGTCGTCGCGCGCGGTAAAATCCTCGCGGGCATGGGCGCCGCGCGATTCCGTGCGGTTGACGGCGCCGTCCATCGTCACCACGGCCTGGACGATCAGATTGTCGAATTCGAGCGTCTCGACGAGATCGGAATTCCAGATCAGCGATCGATCGGTGATGCCGACCTGATCCGTCGCCCGCCAGACGTCGTGGATGAGCTTGGACCCCTCGTCCAGAGTCTCGCCGGTGCGGTAGACCGCGCAATTGGCCTGCATGACGCGCTGCATGCGCAGACGCAGTTCGGCGGTCGGCACGCCGCCCTTGGCGTTGCGGAAATGATCGAGCCGGGCCAGCGCGAGATCGGCCGAGTCGGCCGGCAATTCCGCCTGCTTGGCGCCGGGCTGCACGAGTTCGGCGGCGCGCAACCCCGCGGCGCGGCCAAACACGACAAGATCGATCAGGGAATTCGAACCCAGGCGGTTGGCGCCGTGGACGGACACGCAGGCCGCCTCGCCGATCGCCATCAGGCCCGGCACGATCACGTCGGGATCGCCATCCTTCTTGATCAGAACCTCGCCGTGGAAGTTCGTGGGAATGCCGCCCATGTTGTAATGGACCGTCGGAATGACCGGGATCGGTTCCTTGGTCAGATCGACGCCGGCAAAGATCCGCGCGCTCTCGGAAATGCCGGGCAGCCGCTCGTGCAGCACGCTCGGCTCGAGATGGTCGAGATGCAGGAAGATGTGATCCTTGTTCTTGCCGACGCCACGGCCTTCGCGGATTTCCATCGTCATCGCGCGGGACACCATGTCGCGCGGCGCGAGATCCTTCACCGACGGCGCGTAACGCTCCATGAAGCGCTCGCCCTGACCGTTGGTGAGATAACCGCCTTCGCCGCGCGCGCCTTCGGTGATGAGGCAACCCGCGCCGTAAATGCCGGTCGGATGGAATTGCACGAATTCCATGTCCTGCAGCGGCAGGCCCGCGCGCAGCACCATCGCATTGCCGTCGCCGGTGCAGGTATGGGCCGAGGTCGCGGAGAAATAGGCGCGGCCATAGCCGCCCGTCGCGAGCATCACGAGTTGCGCGCGGAACCGGTGGATCGTGCCGTCATCGAGCTTGAGGCAGACGACGCCGCGGCAACGGCCGTCTTCCATGATCAAATCGATGGCGAAATATTCGATGAAGAATTCGGTGTCGTTCTTGAGGGCCTGGCCGTAGAGCGTGTGCAGCATCGCATGGCCGGTCCGGTCGGCGGCGGCGCAAGTGCGCTGGGCCGGCGGCCCCTTGCCGAAATCGGTGGTCATGCCGCCGAACGGGCGCTGGTAGATCCGGCCGTCCTCGGTGCGCGAAAACGGCACGCCCCAATGTTCGAGCTCGTAAACCGCCTTCGGCGCGTTGCGGCACAGATATTCGATCGCGTCTTGATCGCCGAGCCAGTCCGACCCCTTCACGGTGTCGTACATGTGCCATTTCCAATTGTCGGGCCCCATGTTCGCAAGCGAGGCCGCGACGCCGCCTTGGGCCGCCACCGTATGCGAGCGGGTCGGAAACACCTTGGAAATACAGGCGGTACGCAGACCGGCCTGCGAACAGCCGACGGTGGCGCGAAGCCCGGCCCCACCCGCGCCGACCACGACGACATCGAACGTGTGATCGGTGATCGGATAGGCCGCGCCGCCAAGACCGGGGGCCTTGCCGCCATTGAGGGAACCGTTCGATGCCATGGAAACGCCTTTCAGCTCAAGGGAATTGCCGCGCCGGCATTTTGCTCGATCAACTTTGGCCCGGAGGCCCGTTCAAGCAAAGCTAATCTTCAAGAGCGCATAGACGCTGGCGAAACCAACCACGGCGCAAAAGAACAGATTGGCGACCAAGGCCCAGCTCTTCAAATGCGTGTCGTGGATATAATCGTCAATGACCGACTGCATCCCGATTTTCATGTGATAAATGCTGGCGCTGACGAAGAGAAGAAACAGGATGGTGGGCAAGGCGCCGCCAAGTTCGGCATGGGCCAGCGCGTAGTCCTTGTGCACTAGCGTCACGAGGATAAAGACAAACGCAATCGACAGCGGGATCAACACCGCGGACGTGACATGCATCGCCCAAGCGGCGCGCGTGCCGGAACGCGCGGTCCCGAGAAACTGGATGTGGTTGGTGGCGGTTTTGAGAGATCTTTGATCATTCGCCATGGCTAAATGTCCTGACATCGGAATCACCGATCGTTTCAGATGGACGTTGTAATCGCGGGATTTCGCTTTCCCCGCCGGACGCGCGTTTCATCCCGCGAGAAATGCCACGAGCCAGACAAGAACGGTCAGCGCAATTCCGCCGGTCAGCGTCGCCTTGGCTAGAAATTCGCGGCCCGGATGGTCGAGCCCATAACCTTGATCCCAAATCAAATGGCGGAGACCGCCGAGCAAGTGATGAAATAACGCCCAGGTGAAACCGAACAGAACGATCAGGCCGGGCACCGAGCCGAACACCGCCGACGCCACCTCGAATTGCGCCCGCCCGCTGGCCAACGCGATGAGATACCAGGCCAAAAGCAACGTTCCCGCATAGAGCGCGACCCCCGTGATGCGGTGGACGATGGACATGGTCATCGTCAACATTGGCCGATAAATCAGCAAATGCGGTGACAGCGGGCGCCGGGCCGCGAGGTTCTGCGTATGCGTATCGATTTCAGCCATGAGATCGCCATCATCCAAGGGTCAGGCGTTCCCCTTAAAACGATCCTTGCTGCGCTGCAATGGCGAGATGGCCACGCTTTCGGCCGGAACGCGGAAAATTTGCGGCCAGCGTCGAGAAACTCGCCGCGTTTCTCAACTCAAGGCGAATATTTGAAAGATTATTTGACCGGCCGGGCGCCGCCCACCGCCGGATTTGGGACCAAGTCGCCGGATTGATCTCGCCGCCGCGAGTTTGCGCAGCGCTCAAGCTGCCGGGAGCGCCCGTCGATCGAGATGGCGACCGAAGCCGTGCCAGAGGCATCCAGATCCGGGCTGCTTTCAAGCCCGTGGCGATGCCCTGAGTCCGTAAAGAAACTTAAAACGCCGGTGTCGTTAGACCGTCAACCGAACCCGGCCACGCGCACCTCCAAATCTCGTTCTTGTCAAGACGAGACCTTTCGCGCGCACCAGCATCCGGCATCTCAAATCAGTGCGCGGCTTCTAAAGCCGCCTCGCGAACACACATGATTTTCATATATTGTTTACCTGGCTCGGGAGCCACGGAGGTCGGTGCCAACAGGGCCTGGCCCATGAAACCGCATTGCTGCGGCGTCCGGGCTTGGGCCGTGGCGATGACATCGACGGCGGTGTGCTGGTCACAATCCGCGCCACTCGTGTTTATCGAGCAGATGAGAACCAAAACATTCAACATATGCACCCCTTTCCGAGCGGGTTGCGCGGGGGGCATGGAAACCGATCACAGCCGGCATCCAAGTCCAGCGTTCGCTCAAACCAATTGGAGCAAACCTCTTGCCAAAAATCATTAACGCTTTTTAGATTTGGTACGTAAATTGCGTTAAATTTGACAGTGTGATGACATTGACACGTCCCGGCGTCGGGACCGGCCATTGTTGTGACGAATTAACTACTTGAAATATATCGCGAAAAACAAAATATAATCAGCCAAGCTTGCCGGTCCGCGCCATTCCAGCCGGCGTAAAGCCGCGCTTCGGCTTTGATGCTTTATTAACGTGGACCGGGCATATGTTCGGCCTTCGGGCTGCTGCTGGCGGCAAGCAAGCCTCCCCCAATCGGCAGAGGCACAGCTTGCGGATCAGCTCGTCATCCGCACAATTGCCGTGACCACAACCGCCGCCACCGCGGTTGGTTTCGCGCCCGGCGCGCCGCATGCAAATCCGACCGAGCAATCCGACGTCACGCCGAGACCTTCATACCTCGGGGGCTGACCATTTCGACGGGCCCAGGACACGGCGGGCCCAGGACACGGTGGGGCCGAGATCGGCGATCTCCGTGATGAAAAATGAAGCATATTCCCCACGGAAGGATGCGGCATCGGTTTTTTTGGAACCTCGGCAACGCCTAAATGTTGCGGGAGGTCACTTGAGGGACGTCTGCCTCTAGAGATATCCCCGCCCTCGGTATCGGACTCCGCTGATGAAAATCTTCACCTGCCAAGCTTGCGGCAACGTTGTGCATTTTGAAAATACCCACTGCGTCAACTGCGACCATTTGCTGGGCTTCGCCACGGATCAATTGACCGTGTCCGCTCTCGAGCGTGACGGCGAAAACGATCAGTTCACGACGCTGTCGGACCCGTCAAATCGATATCGCTTATGCGCGAATGTCGAGACCGGCGCGTGTAATTGGCTTGTCGCGGTCGATGAAGGCGAAACCTTCTGCCTGTCCTGCCGCCATGACCACACGGTGCCCGACCTGAGTGTCCCCGAAAACCATCATGCGTGGCGCAGGGTGGAATTCGCCAAGCGCCGAATGTTCTATTCGCTCTTGCGTTGGGGGCTTCCCGCGCCGACGCGGGACGAAGACGCCGAGGCCGGACTGGCCTTCGACCTCCTCGCCGATATTGAGACCGCCAACGGCGTCCAACCGGTCTTGACCGGTCACGACAATGGTTTGATCACTTTGAATATCGCAGAAGCCAACGACGCCGAGCGCGAAGCGCGGCGCGCCGCGATGGGCGAACCCTATCGCACGCTGCTCGGGCATTTCCGGCACGAGATCGGCCATTATTATTGGGATCGTCTGGTGCGCGACAGCGACCGGCTCGAGGAGTGCCGAGCCATTTTTGGCGACGAACGGGACGATTACGAGCAAGCGTTGAAACGCCATTATCAGTCGGGCGCGCCGGCGGACTGGAACCTCGGCTTCATTAGCGCCTATGCGACAGCGCATCCCTGGGAAGATTTTGCCGAAACGTGGGCGCATTACACCCACATGGTCGATGCGCTCGAAACCGCGCGCGCGTTCGGTCTCGTCGTCGGCTTCACCCTGTACGATCAGTCGTCCGGCGCGGATCGGAATTTCGATCCTTATTGCGCCGGCGACATCGACGATCTGATCGCCGACTGGGTTCCCGTCACGATCGCTCTGAATGCGCTCAATCGAAGCTTGGGCCAGCAGGACCTTTATCCCTTCGTACTCTCGCAGGCGGTGACGGAAAAATTACGCTTCATTCATCGCCTTGTTCGCGACGCGAGCCGACCAGCGGAGGGGGAGCTGCGATTGCCGAACGTGGAACCGCGAGGTCGCGACAACGCGATGC
>JARLIW010000159.1 GCA_031291515.1 Beijerinckiaceae bacterium
CCGTGCAGGCCCGCGAGCGAACCCATCATCGCGATCTGCCCCCGGCCGCGCGCGGCCATCGGCTTGACCAGCGGCTCGACGGTATTGAGAACGCCCAAAAGGTTGGTGGCGATGATCGCGCGCACCGCCTCGGGATCTTCCATCAGCTCGCCGGGCGCGAGCCCCGTCGTAATCCCGGCATTGGCGATGACGAGATCGAACGGCCGGATCGAATCGGCCGCGCCAATCCAGGCGGCCATGACATGGCGGTCGCGAACATCGAGGGTCGCGGTCTCGACCACGGCGCCCTTGGCCAGCGCCTCGGAGGCCACGGCCTCCAACCTTGCGGCATCGCGGCCGAGCAAAGCCAAGCGAATCGAGGGGGCGGCGTAAGCGAGCGCCAAGGCGCGGCCAATCCCGCTCGACGCGCCCGTGATCAAAATCGATTGCGGCGTCATGGAACGATAAAGATCTCGGCGAGACAGACGATATCCCGGCCATTTTCACCGCGCACCGTCAAGCGTAAAACAGCGGAGCCGTCTTCGCCCAAGCGCACGACCTTGCCGGAAATTTCGACCGTGTCCCCGGTCAGCACCGGACGGATGAATTTGGCCGAGAGTTTGGCGATTTTCGCGTCTGGCCGCCACGCGCCGACAAAGGGCTCGAAACAGCCCATGATCAACATGCCGTGGACCGGCGGACGCTCGAGCCCCGCGCGCGCGGCGATCGCGGGATCGAAATGCAGGGGATTATCGTCGCCCGAGGCTTGGGCATAAGCGGCCACGGCCCCGGCCGTGAACGGACCGAATTGGCGGGCCGCGAGAAGGTCGCCCTGAGCGAGAACCGCGCTCATGCGGGCGCCTTGATCAAGCGCAGAATCGTCTCCAGCCGCGCCAATTCCAGGCCCGAAGCATCGCGGATCACGCCGTCCACCAGAAGGCGCTCGGGCGCGGACTCCCGGCGCGTCGAAAGGCTCAACGCATAAGAGTCGCCACTGCGGAGCCGGTGCGAATAATCGAAGATTTGGGATTCGTGCACAAGCACGACGTCCGGATCGGCCACCGCGTCCAATAGCGCCGCGCGGACGTCCGCGCCGACGAGCCATCGCATCGGAAAGGTCAAGGGCAAAACGTCGCCAACGCAGTCCAGGCCGGTGGCCGCGCAAAACGCCGCGGCCTCCCCGGCCGTGCTTGAAACCGTAAAGGTGCCAAGCGCGGCCGCAACCGCCGAACTCACGCCGCCTCCGGCGCCTGGACGATCAGCACGGCATTGATCCCGCCAAACGCGAAGGAATTGCTCATCGCGTTTTTGATGGTCATGCGCCGCGCCTCGTTCGGAATGCAGTCGACGGGGCATTTTTCATCCGCCTCGCGCCAATTGATCGTCGGTGGGGCGATTTGGTCGCGAATCGCGCCCAGGGTCACCACCAGCTCCAGCGCCCCCGCCGCGCCCAGACCGTGACCATGAATCGGCTTGGTCGAGGAGATCGGCACATGCGGCGCGCGGTCGCCGAATACCAACCCGATGGCCGCCGCTTCCGTAACGTCATTAACGATGGTCGCCGTTCCATGGGCATTGATGTAGTCGATATCGTCGGGTTCGAGCCCGGCATCGGCAATCGCGGCGTTCATCGCGGCGGCGGCGCCCGTCATGTCGGGACGCACGGGATCCTTGGCATCGCTGGTTGTCCCGTATCCCGCAATGACACCCAAAACGGTTGCGCCACGGGCTTGCGCATGTTCCTCGGACTCCAGAACGACGAGGCCAGCGCCAGCGCCGATCACCATGCCGTTGCGGCCCTTGGAGAACGGACGACAGAAGTCCGGCGTCATGACGCGCAAACCTTCCCAAGCGTACATCGCGTTGTTCGTGATGTGATCCTCGGTGCCGCCGACGAGAGCGATATCGATCAAACCCGCGCGAATCATCTGCACGCCAAGACCGATCGCCTGCGTCGCGGAGGAACAAGCGCTCGCAACGGAAAACGCCGGCCCCTGGATTCCGTAGCGCATCGAGACATTGGACGGACAGGCGCTCGGAATGAGTCGGGGAACGGTCAAGGGGTCGGGGCGGCCCGTGCCCATCAGGGCATTATGAATGCCCGCCTCGATCGTCGTCATCCCGCCGATTCCGCTGCCGATGATCGTGCCCGAACGCGGTCCGAGCCGGGTCGAGCGATCGAAGCCCGCTTGCGCCATGGCTTCGTCCGCCGCCACGAGAATATATTGCGTGACGGGGTCGCAAAACGGCATCAGCGCTTTATCGAGATACAGCGTGGGATCGAAGTCCCGCACCTGCGCCCCGATGGTGATACGGCCGCGATAGGGATGCGGAAATGTCAGCGGCGTGACGCAGGAGCGGCCTTCGCGCGCAGCATCCCAAAGACGCCCGGCGCCAACACCAGCGGAGGAAACCGCCCCCACACCGGTGACGACGACACGTTTAATTGGCGCCATTCAGCTCTTCTTTTCGTTGATGATGTAATTGGCTATCGCGTCGATCAGGCCCTTCACGTCCTTGGCATCGTGAAACGGCCCGTCCATCGGGATATAGACGTCGAACTTGTCTTCGATGGCGGTCAAAATCATCACAATGTCAATCGACTTGAGATCGAGGCTCTCGATCGTCGCATCCATCGTCACCTTCTCGCGCTCAACCATGCCTTCGGCGACAATGACGTCGATGATCTGATTGACGAGTTCGGTCTGGTCGAGATCTTTCGTTTCCACCGATCACTCCACACGTCGACTATGAGTCTACCAGGGGGTCCTCTTTTCCAAGCCATGCGGCCCAGGCAAAAGGATTCTGCCCCAAATCAATGATAGGGCGTTCAAGACGAAGCAACCTCGTCCACACCCGGATCCCTCTTCGCGCGGCCCCCGCATGGGCGGGCGCCGCATCCAAGGCCCAAGGCATCCCCAGCCAAGACCACGGATCCTCAAGCCCTTCCGTAGTCTAATCCCGCAGCGAAATAAAGAGCCATGACGCTATTGGCCATTGGATGGATGTATCCCTGTCGCGCGCAGCCCAAGACCAAGCGTTGCCGGGTCCTCCGAAACGGGGAGACCCCTTCGAAGCGTGAAAGTCTCCGAGCCTGAACAAATCGAGCGAACGCGGCGCGCTACAAGAAACTTTGCGGATCGACATCGAAATTCACCTTGATCCCGCCGCGCGCGGGCGGCGCCGCCTGGACGAGGGCGCGCAAAAAATCTTGAAGACCCGCTTTGCGCGGCGCGCGGATCAGCAAACGAAATCGATGACGCCCGGCGATTACCGAGATCGGCGCTTCGGCCGGTCCGAGCACGACCAGTTCCGCTTCGCCGGGCAGCCCTCCGGCGGCGGCCAGATCCCAGCGATCGGAAGGCGGAAGCTGATAGGCGGCTTGGGCAAGCGCCCGGGCATAGGCCTGGGTGCCCGCGAAATCCGGCCCCGAAACGATGATCGCGGCGAGCCGCCCGAACGGCGGGAGCATGGCTTGGCGGCGCTGGGCGGTTTCCTCGGCATAAAAACGCGCGGTATCGCCCGACAGGAGCGCGCGAATGACGGGATGTTCGGGTTGATAGGTCTGGAGGATCGCCCGCCCGGCCCGCTCGAACCGGCCGGCCCGGCCGGTGACCTGACGCAACAATTGAAACGTCCGTTCGGCCGCCCTCGGATCCCCCGTCGAAAGACCGATATCGGCATCGATCACGCCCACGAGCGTCAGCTTTGGAAAGTTATGGCCCTTGGCGACCAATTGGGTGCCGATGACAATATCGCATCCGCCGTCCGCCACCGCATCGAGTTCAGCGCGCAACCGCTCGGTCCCGCCGGCGAAATCGGACGAAAGGACGAGCGCGCGCAAGTCCGGGAAGCGCTCCGCGACCTCCTCCGCGAGGCGTTCGATGCCGGGTCCGCACGGCACCAAGGAATTGGCCGCCTCGCAAACCGGACAAATATCCGGCCGCCGCTCCTGATGCCCGCAATGATGGCAGACCAGGGCATGGCGGAAGCGGTGCTCGACGAGCCACGCCGTGCAATCAGGACACTGGAACCGGTGGCCGCAGCTCCGGCACAACGTCAACGGCGCGTAGCCGCGTCTGTTGAGGAAGAGCAAAGTCTGCTCGCCGCGCGCCGCTGTTTCCTTGATCGCGCGCTCGAGCGTCGGCGCGATCCAATGGCCGCGCGCGGGCGCGTCGCGGCGCAAATCCAGCGCGGTGATCACCGGCATCGGCCGATCGCCAAATCGCGCGGGCAGTTCGAGATAGGCGTAGCGGCCTTGCTTGGTATTGACCTGCGTTTCGATCGACGGCGTGGCCGAGGCCAACACCACCGCCGCGCCTTCGATACGCCCGCGCACGACGGCCATGTCGCGGGCGTGATAAGTCACGCCATCTTCTTGTTTATAAGCGCCTTCGTGCTCTTCGTCGACGACGATGAGGGACAAGGTCCGAAACGGCAGGAACAGCGCCGAGCGGGCGCCCGCGACGATCTTGACCTCGTTGGCCGCGACGGCCTGCCAGACCGCGGCGCGGCGCTTGGCCGACACCGCCGAGTGCCATTCGGCGGGCCGGGTCCCGAAACGCGCGGCGAACCGATCGAGAAATTGCGCCGTCAATGCAATTTCGGGCAACAGAACCAACGCCTGGCGTCCCATCCGCAGCGCGGCGGCAACGGCTTCGAAATAGACCTCGGTCTTCCCCGAGCCCGTGACGCCCTCGAGCAATGTGACCCCGAACGTCTGAGCCTCGACGCTCGACCGCAGAGTCGCGGCCGCCTCCGCTTGCGCCGGCGACAGACGCGGGACGGCAAAATCGGGATTGGCCTGGCCCGTCACGGGATCGGCGGCCAAGGCTTCCAGAGTCAAGGCGCCATCGGCGATCAGGGCGTTGATCACCCCCGCGGAACAGCCGGCGGCCGCGGCCAAGGCCGATTTCGCCATGACGCCACCCGTTTCGGCAATCGCAAGGACGCGCGCTCGCGCCGGGGTTATCTTGCCGATGGCGGCGCCGGAATAACGAACGCCCGCGCGCGCCACGGGTGGCCCCGCCGCCAAGGCCGCGCGGATACACATCCGCAAGACCATGCCGCGTGGGCTCAGTGTCCAGCCCGCGAGCCAATCGATGAAACGGCGCAGGTTGTCGGGAAGCGGCGGGACGTCCGTGACCCCGGCAACCGGCTTGAGCTTGGCGATTTCGCCTTGGCCCACGGCCCAGACCACGCCGACGGTCCGGCGCGGCCCAAGCGGCACTTCGACGACATCGCCGGGTCGCAGCGCCATGCCGGGCGGGACGCGATAGGTATAGGCCTGATCGACCGCGACGGGGATCAGCACGTCGGCCGTGGCGGCAAGATGTTCCAAGGGCGCGCTGACCGGTAACCCCCACGAGCCGGGGTGTTGAGAAGGGTGGCTATCTCTGCCGGACGGTGGCAAGGCTTGCAAGCCCGTCCCGAGAAACCGGCGAAGGGCGCCAAGCTTTCGCCTGGCGCCCTTCTAGAGCGACTCGCTGCCGGGAGGGGGATCCGGCATCACGCCCGGCCGGCCTGGGGGAAACCGGCCCACGGGGGTAATCGCTCCCATCACAAGAGATGGTGGCGCAACGCGGGGCGTCAACCGTAAAAAAGCAACGGGCGGCCCGCGCATGGCCGACATTCCGGCGCGAGGAAAATAATCCCTTTGTTTATAACATCTTAAAAGGGACCGCCGACGAATTACAATTTTGTCATTTGACCGGAATCGCGGCCGCCTTCGGCGAGTCGTAGAGCTCCTTGGGCGGCACGATCTTGAACAAAGCGGGATCGGGCTTTTGCTTCAAATCGATATTGTAAAGCGTGACCAGGGTCTCGTATCCTTGGGGATCGCGCACCTGCCATTGGCGAAGTTCGAACGTCACGGGATCGAAAATCAGCCGGATCCGCGACGTCCCGCCAAAGGTCGTGCGATCGTCCAACAAGATCATCGTCGCCTCGGGCGAGACCATGACATTGAGGATCTGGGTATCGCCGGCCAGGTTGATCTTGTCCTCGAGCAGGAATTTGAGCGGCGTTTGAAAGATCGCATAGGTCTGCTGCGTTTTGAGCTTGCGATCGTTGACCGCGACCGATTTTCCGTCGGAAATCACCTCGAGCGTATCGGGCGCGGCATATTCGAAGCGCAGCTTGCCCGGTTTCTGGACGTAAATCTTGCCCTCGGAATGACGACCATCGGCCCCCGTCTGCACAAAATCGCCCACCATGGTCGCGGCCGAGGAGAGAAAAGCGTCGGCGCGACGGATCGCGGCATCCGCGTCCTTCCCCGTCACAACGACCGGGGTCACGGGTTTCGGCGCGGATTGATCCACGGACGCAGGCATATCCGCCCAAGCCGGAGCGGCCAAGGACGCCGCGACCAGGCTATAAACTATGCAATGCGCCAATATTTTCATCATAGACCCTATTGCCATCACCAGAACCGTTATGCGGACGTTGTGGCATCAGTAGGACCGCGCGACACGACCCCGGATTAATCGTCATTTCCCAGCAATTCGAACGCGCCGCGATCGATCCCGCCGCCCACGAGGATCGCGCGTTTGCCGGAATGATTGGGCGCGCCGACCACGCCTTCGTTCTCCATGCGCTCGACCAAGGAAGCTGCTTTATTATAGCCGACCGAAAGCCGCCTCTGGATATAGGAGGTGGAGCATTTGCGGTCCCGCAACACGATCGCGACGGCGCGGTCATAGAGATCGCCGGATTCCTCGGCGTCCATGCTGCCGGGCGCGGGGCCGTCCTCGCCCTGGTCCGCCTCGGCGCCGCCCTCGTCTTCCGTCGTGATTGCGTCGAGATATTCGGGCTGGCCCTGACTTTTCAGATGGGCGACGACCTTTTCGACTTCGCCGTCCGACACGAAAGGGCCATGGACGCGCGAGATCCGCCCGCCGCCCGCCATATAGAGCATGTCGCCCTGCCCCAACAATTGCTCGGCGCCTTGTTCGCCCAGAATCGTGCGGCTGTCGATCTTCGAGGTGACCTGGAACGAGATCCGGGTGGGGAAATTCGCCTTGATCGTGCCGGTGATGACATCGACCGAGGGGCGTTGCGTCGCCATGATGAGATGGATGCCGGCCGCGCGCGCCATTTGCGCGAGCCGTTGAATCGCGCCCTCGATATCCTTGCCGGCGACCATCATCAGATCGGCCATTTCGTCGACGATCACGACGATGAACGGCAGCGGGACGAGGTCCATGGCTTCGTGTTCGTAGACCGCTTCGCCAGTCTCGCGGTCGTAGCCGGTTTGGACGGTGCGCATCAGCTGCTCGCCGCGCTCCGCCGCTTCCGCGACGCGGGCGTTGAAGCCTTCGATATTGCGAACGCCGAGCTTCGACATTTTCTTGTAGCGGTCTTCCATCTCGCGCACCGCCCATTTCAAGGCGACGACCGCCTTTTTCGGATCGGTCACGACCGGCGTCAGGAGATGCGGGATGCCGTCGTAAACCGACAGCTCGAGCATTTTGGGATCGACCATGATGAGCCGGCACTCTTCCGGCCGAAGCCGATACAACAACGACAAAATCATCGTGTTGATGGCCACCGACTTGCCGGAACCGGTGGTGCCCGCCACGAGCAGATGGGGCATCTTGGCGAGATCGACGATGATCGGCTCGCCACCGATGTTCTTGCCGAGCGCGATCGCGAGCCGGTGCTGCGACTTGTCGAAATCATGCGAGGCGAGAAGCTCGCGAAGGTAGACCGTCTCGCGGCGCTGATTCGGCAGCTCGATCCCGATCGCGTTGCGGCCTTGAACGACGGCGACGCGGGCGGAAATCGCCGACATCGAGCGCGCGATATCATCGGCCAAACCGATCACGCGCGAGGATTTGATGCCCGGAGCGGGCTCGAGCTCGTAGAGCGTCACGACAGGCCCCGGCCGGACATTGACGATCTCGCCCTTCACGCCGAAATCGTCGAGCACGCCCTCGAGCAGCCGTGCATTTTGCTGCAGGGAATCCTCGGAGACCTGCGAGACGCCGGGCCGCTTCGCTTCGCTCAGCATGAGCAGCGGCGGCAAGACATAGGTCCCCGACCCATTGCGCCCCGCGCGCTGCTGCACTTCGCGCAACGCCCGCTGGCTCTGGGCCGGCGCGGCGGCCGGCGGAATCACGCGCGCAAGCGGTGGCAAACCTTGATCCGGCTCCGCAGGATGACCAGCCCGTTGGCGCGCGGCGGCGCGGGCGGCGGGCGGCGCATAGGCGCTCGCGTCGAACCGCGACGCCACGGGGCCAGCCACGATCGGCTCCGGCGCGAAACTCAGATCGAACGGAACGTCGGGCGCGAACTCGCGGTCGAACCGCCCGGCCCCCCAAAAACCGCTGGATAGATCCGGGTCCCGATCCGTCCTGTCCGTTTGATGTCGCGTGACCCATCCCGATACGGCCCGCTTGAGACCCAGGGCCATATGGATCGCGGCGCCCAACGAGATGATCCCGAGACCCGGCTCGCCGGCCGCGTCCAATTCCTCGTCCTCGCGCCGGACCGCGCGAATTGGGACGAAATCATCGAAATCCTCGTCTTCGCGGTGCGCCGAGCGATCGCGCAGGCTGACCGCGGCCGACAGCAGCAGCAAAGCCCCGAGCGCCAAAGCAAAGGCGAGAAGAATCATGCCCGGTTTGAAACCCATGAGCAGCCGGCGCGGAATCGCCATGACAATGTCGCCCAGGACGCCCCCGAGGCCGGTGGGCAAAGGCCAATGGCCGGTCACCGGCAGCACGGCGGCAACGCCAGCCGCGCAAAGCGCGCCGGCGAACAACAGCCCGAGCCGCGTCAGCGGACGCTCGAGCCGCCGCGTCGTGATCAGCCGCCACCCGCAAAAGGCGGCCGGGAGAAGAATGGCGAGCGAAGACAGCCCCAACATCTGCATCAGCAGATCGGCGATGATTGCGCCGGGCGCCCCGAGCCAGTTGTGAACCGGCGCGGACGTCGCGTGATTGAGACTGGGATCCTGCACCGACCAGGTCAGCAACGCGAAGCCCAGCGCGGTCAGACCCGCCAGAATGGCCGCGCCCGACAGTTCCGCGACCCGCCGCGCCGCGAAGATGCGGACAGGTTCGGGGATGTGATCGAAGGCCGAAAAGGTCGTCGTGGTGCGCATCCGGTCTACCGCTTCGAGCCTGTTCCGCGAAAGCCGGCCGGCTCGGCGATCAGAACACGCTCCACTTTTGAAGTGAAGCCATTTCCCGCTCCCGCCGACCCGCCGATGTCGCGGGGAATCGGCGGCACGTCGCCATCCAGCCGGAAAGGCCCCTTGGATCAGAATGGTAGAGATGATGGGTTAATGGCGGCTTAACCTTATTCAAACACGACCGGACGTCTTGGCCGCCACGGAAAAAGCCGCTGTCGAAGACAGCGGCTTTGATAGTTGCTTTCGCGAGCGCCTGGCACTCGCGCAAGCTTTGGTCGCCTGGGACTAGACGTTGTAGGCGCGCTCGCCATGCTCGGAAATATCGAGACCTTGGCGCTCGACATCGGTCGAAACGCGCAGACCAAGCGTCCAGTCGACGAGCTTGTACAGGATCGCCGAACCGAGGCCCGACCACAGCAGGGTAAAGCCGACCGCCTTCGCCTGGATGAGGACCTGAGCCAGCATGTTGTAGTCGCCCGCCGAAGCCATCCCCGGCTTCAACGTATAGTCGGTCAGACCAACGCCGCCGAGAGCGGGCGAGACAAGAATGCCGGTGGCAAGAGCACCGATGATTCCGCCGACGCAATGGACGCCGAACACGTCGAGCGAGTCGTCGTAGCCGATCTTGTTCTTCACGACAGACACGAAGAAGAAGCAAATGACACCGACGACAAGACCGAGCACGATAGCCCCCATCGGACCCACGAAGCCCGACGCCGGCGTGATCGCCACGAGACCCGCGACAGCGCCGGAGCACATGCCGAGGAGCGACGGTTCACCCTTGATCAACCACTCCGCGAACAACCAGGCCAAGGTGGCGGCCGATGTCGCGACGAAAGTATTCACGAAGGTCAGGGCCGTTACGCCATTGGCCTCGAGATTGGAGCCGGCGTTAAAGCCGAACCAACCGACCCAGAGCAACGAAGCGCCAATCATGGTCATGACCAGCGAATGCGGGGGCATCGGCTCGCGCGGATAACCAATGCGCTTGCCGAGAATGAGCGCGCCGATGAAGCCGGCGATGCCCGCGTTGATATGCACGACGGTTCCGCCGGCAAAGTCGAGCGCGCCAAGCGACTGGAAGTAGCCGGCGTTGCCGAGGACCTTGTCGAGAGCGGCCTGAGCGGTCGCCTTGGCGGCATCGCCATGCGCGGCGGCGACAGCCTTGGCGGCATCCCCGATCGCGTCCGGCCCCTGCCAGAACCACACCGCATGGGCGATGGGGAAATAGATGAACGTCACCCATAGGACGATGAAGACGATCAGCGAGGAGAATTTCATGCGCTCGGCGAAAGCCCCGACGATCAAGGCCGGCGTGATGCAGGCGAAGGTCATCTGGAAGGCCATGTAGACATATTCGGGAATGACGACGCCGTTCGAGAAGGTCGCCGCGGTCGAATCCGGGGTGAGCCCCTTCAGAAACAGCCGGTCGAAGCCGCCGATGATCCAATTGATGCTATCGGGGCCAGAGGTGAAGGCGAGGGAATATCCGTAGATGACCCAGATGATCGAGACGAGCGAGACGATCATCAGGACTTGGGACAAGACCGACAGCATGTTCTTCGCACGGACGAGGCCGCCATAGAAGAGCGCAAGACCCGGGATGGACATCATCAGCACGAGCGCCGTGGAAATCAGCATCCACGCCGTGTCGCCCTTGTTCGGCACCGGAGCCGCCGCCGCGGCCGGAGCCGCGGCTGTCGCCGCCGTTTGCGCCAAGGCCCATCCTGAACTCAGCATTGTTCCCATGAGGCCAAGCCCCATGGCTTTAGCGGCGCCCTTCGGCGGTGCTACATTCATCAGATAACTCCCACACATCGATTTGTTAGAGGAAAATGGTTTTTACAGCGCGTCGAGGCCGCGCTCGCCGGTGCGAATGCGGACTGCCTGTTCCACATCCGTCACGAATATTTTGCCGTCGCCGATCTGACCCGTGCGGGCAGAGGCCGTGATGGCATCGATGACGGTATTGAGAAGCTCGGGAGCCACGCCGACCTCGATTTTCAACTTCGGCAGAAAGCTCACCGCATATTCCGCCCCGCGGTAGATTTCCGTGTGGCCTTTCTGACGCCCGTAACCCTTGACCTCGGTCACCGTCATCCCGTGCACGCCGACAGCCGTCAGAGCGTCGCGAACTTCCTCGAGCTTGAACGGCTTTATAATCGCCACCACAAGTTTCATTTGATCATCCCCTCCATCGTCCCGCAGCCAACAAACACCCATGCGGGCGGTGCGAATACAATTGCGAGACCCCGACGCAGTTTAGCAAGAGCTGGGCCGGTTTCGGACAATCATTCGGCAGGTGTGCCGCCACAGCGACGAAAATAGGCGGTTTTCCCGGAAACGAGGTTATTTCTCCGGCACAGGCGCCTAGGGTTTTTGGGCGCGCGCGGGAGAGGCATGGGGCTCCGACGCCGTCGGCGCGGCGAACCTGTTGGGCGCCGGATATCCATGGCGAAAAAATAGGCAAATGCGCGCAGGATTAAAAACGTTCCGCCGCTTCAAGTGGCCAGGCGAACCCTTTGCACCCGCTTGGCCACCCGCCGAGCGTCATAGAGTGGGGATCGAGGCCAAATCGAGAGGGCGGATCAAACCCTCTTGCATCACGGACGCGGCGAGCTTGCCGTCGCGCGTGAAGAGCAGGCCGCGCGCCAGTCCCCTGGCGCCGGACGTGTTGGGGCTATCTTGCGCGTAAAGCATCCATTCGTCGGCTCGGAACGGGCGATGGAACCACAGCGCGTGATCGAGGCTCGCGGTGATGAAACCGGGCTGGAACAGGGTTTTCCCATGCGCCGCCAAGGTCACGTCGATCAAGGACAGATCCGAGAAATAGGCGAGCACGGCGCGATGGACCGCGGGATCGTCCGGCAATCGCGAGGCCGCGCGAATCCAAACATTCTGCACCGGAACCGGTTGGCCGACGCCGTCGTAGCGGCTGATGTCGCAGGCGCGAATTTCGACCGCCCGTTCCGTTGCGAACCAGGCCATCATCGCGCGGGGAAAACGGCCGGGATAGCGGATGGCGACCTCCTCGGACGACAAGAGATCTTCCGGCGCGGGGACGGCGGGCATGACGGCCTGATGATCGAGCCCGGGCTCTTCCTTGTGAAACGACGAGAAGAGATCGAAAATCGGCCGGCCGGCCTGGATCGCGACACAGCGGCGGGTGGCAAAACTGCCGCCGTCGCGGACGCGCTCGACCTGGTAAACGATCGGCAGGGCGGGGTTCCCCGGCAGAATGAAATAAGCATGCAGCGAATGCGGCGGCCGGCCGTCGACGGTGCGCGTCGCCGCGACCAGCGCCTGCGCGACGACAAGTCCCCCAAATACGCGGGTTCGCCCCGTGTCCGGCACGCGGCCGCGGAAAATATTGGCCTCGATCTGCTCGAGATCGAGCGCGTCAAGGAGGTCAGCGATATCGCGCGCCATGGAAAAATTCCCGTGATGGCCAAAGCACTTCGGTTTTCAACGAACGAAGTCTGTTCCGTGTTTTCATCGCATCTCTTGCCGTCGGACGTCTAATCGGTCAACGGCCGGGCTTCCTCGGGCAGCATGATCGGAATCCCGTCGCGGATCGGATAGGCAAGCTTGGCCACGCGCGAAATCAGCTCCTGCGCGCCCGCGTCATATTCGAGCGTCGTCTTGGTCAACGGACAGACCAAAATCTCGAGCAGACGCGGATCGATGCGCGACGTTTCCGGCGCGGCATTCGCCGTGCCGTCGGGGGTCGAAGGCCCGAGGCCGGTTTCTGACTTGCCCATCATGATCGTCTCCCGCATATGCCCGTCATTGCAACGACGTCGGCGCGTTTTTCGAGCGCGCCAGTTCGATTTCGGTAATCGCGACCAAGACATCCGCCCGGCCCTTGAGGTCGACGGCTTCGAGCAGCGCTTGTTTCTCGCGCGGGCCAAACGGGCTCATCATGGCCAAGGCATTGACCAAGGCCTCGTTGGGCGCCTCGTGAATCGAGTCCCAATCGATTTGCAGGCTGTTGGAAACGACAAAATCACGCAAAGCGCGCAAAACGCTGTCGCGATCGACCTCGTCCTCGCCGTGGCGCGGATGAAAATCGGATTGAAAGGCCGCGAAATCCACCTTGGCCTGGCGATACGGCGTGACAGCGGCGATTTCATCCAAGACGGCGAATCGCGCGATCCCGGTCAAGGTGATGAGATAGCGCCCGTCGCCGGATTCGGCGAATTGCGAAATGCGCCCGGCGCAGCCGATTTTGAACAGCGGGGGCACCTCGCGCGACGAAACCGCCTGTGGATCGGGCTGGATCATCCCGATGATCCGGTGGCCCTTGAGCGCGTCGTCGATCATGACGAGATAGCGCGGCTCGAAAATATTCAGCGGCAATTGCCCGCGCGGCAACAATAACGCGCCCGGCAACGGAAACAACGGGACGACGTTTGGCATGTCGAGGCGCGAGCCGGCACTTGTTTCGTCGCTCATCGATCCCTCGAGTCCTCTCATGGGCCTCGCCGCTAGGCAAAGGCCGCGATTTCGACAGCATATCCCGAAAAAGTCGCGGATTTTTTCGCTCGAGGATATGCTCTAACCTTTTGTATAAAGAGAAAGTTCCTGTCGCTTTGGTGATTCCACCAAAGCGGAACGCGCTCTCGCGTGCCTCGCAAATGACTTAAGGATCGCAGGTGAGTTAAGAAAAGAGAAGAGCAGACAGCTTCCTTCGAGCGGCGAGGGTCACGGGATCCATGAGGCTCCAGGCGTCGAAAAACTGCAAGAGCTGTTTGCGCGCGCCATCGTCGTTCCAGGTCCGGTCGCGTTTGATGATGGTCAGCAGTTCGTCGGCGGCCTCGTCCCGTTTCCCTTTTCCATTCAGGGCAATGGCGAGATCGAACCGGGCCTGGTGATCATCCGGATTGGCGTCGAGCCGTTGTTTCAGCTCCGCGAGATCGCCGACCGCGCTGGCCTGTTCGGCGAGCTCCAAGGCCGCGCGCGCCGCGATCACGCCGGTCTCTTTGGGGCCGGTCGCGGGAACCCGATCCAAAACCTTGCGCGCGCTTTCGAGATCGCCGCCCGCGGTCAAGGCACGCGCGAGACCCGCGAGCGCGGGCACATGGTCGCCATCCTGGTCCAAAATCGCGGAAAAGATTTCGGTGGCGGTCATAAAATCGCCCGCCGCCAAGGCCGCCTCGGCCTCGGCCAGCGCTTCTTCCGTTCCATCGGCGATCGGTCCGACGAGCCTCTCGACAAAACCTTTGATCTGCGCCTCCGGCAACGCCCCCAAATAGCCGTCCACGGGCTGTCCGCGTTCGAAGGCGAAAACGGCGGGAACGGAGCGGACGCCGAGCCGGCTCGCGATTTGCGGCTGATCGTCGACATTCATCTTGACCAGTTTCACCTTGCCGTCCGCGGCCTTCACGACCTTTTCGAGCGCGCTCAAGGCCTGCTTGCTGGGCTCGCTGCGGGGCGACCAGAAATGGACGAGCACCGGCGCCGCGGCCGAGGCGGTAATCACATCGGCCGCGAACGTCGCCAAGGTCGTTTCCTTGGCCCCCGGGCCGCCAGCCGCCGCCTGATCCGGGCCATTCCGCGCGCCACTCTCCACCATCATTCAAGCTCCCCGGCCCCAGCCTTCAAATCGACCACGTTGAAAAGACCACCTTCGCCTCAACGGCCTCGAACAATCCATCGAGCCAGCGGAGCGAACCGGGGCTTTTGACGACATGTGTAGTGTGTCGCGCGCAAACGCAACCGTTAGGCGGATCGCGACACAAAATCCAGATCGGGAAATTTCCCGTTTGCATCCGCCCAGCTTTTGCGTCTATACGTCCCCGACGCGGGCGGTTCTGCCGCCCCGGCATCGGATGCGGGTGTAGCTCAGTGGTAGAGCACAACCTTGCCAAGGTTGGGGTCGAGGGTTCGAATCCCTTCGCCCGCTCCAAA
>JARLIW010000160.1 GCA_031291515.1 Beijerinckiaceae bacterium
GCGAGCGTTTCCCGATGTGCAGCACGTTCAAGGTGATCGCGTGCGGGGCCGTCCTCGCGCGCGTCGACGCGGGACGGGAGGATCTGAACCGGCGCATCCGGTTCGAGGCCGGGGACCTCGTCCCCTATTCGCCCGTCACGAAGGATCGGGTCGGCGGAGATGGCATGACGCTCGCCGAGCTTTGCAAGGCGGCCTTGACCCAGAGCGACAACACGGCCGCCAATCTCATTTTGGCCAGCCTCGGCGGACCCGCCGCGGTCACCGCTTTCGCGCGCGCACTGGGCGATTCGGTGTCTCGTCTCGATCGCGTCGAGACGGCGCTGAACGCGGCGACGCCGGGCGATCCGCGCGACACCACGACGCCGGACGCGATGGTGGACAATCTGCGCGCGCTCGTTGTCGACGGTCGTCTGTCCGCGCGGTCTCGCGACCAGTTTTCAGAGTGGCTCGTCGCCAATCAGACGGGCGGCGCGAGGCTGCGCGCGGGCCTGCCCCAGGATTGGCGCGTGGGCGACAAGACCGGCTCGGGGGATTGGGGTACGACAAACGATGTCGCCGTGGTTTGGCCGCCCGGTCGCAAACCGCTGATCCTGTGCGTCTATCTCACGAACACGAAAGCGTCCGTCGACGACCGTAATGCAACGATCGCGGCGGTTGGCCGCGCGGTGGAACGCGCGCTGCGAGGCCGATCACCCGAATAAGGGAACGTCGTGACGTCCGTCCCTTTCAGGAGTCGCGCCTAGCCGCCCGGGATCGGCAGCACCGGCATGACTTCCACGGATTCGCCGGGGAAGATCGTGAAATGGGGATGGTTTTCAAACAGTTTGGCGGCGGCTTCGGGAGATTCGGCGCGCGCGGGCGGTTTCGCGGCATTCGCGCTGAAACGAAGGCATCGAGCCATCGCCTGTCGAGTCGGACGCGCCACGTTGTGCAAAAATCAAGAATTTCGCACCGGGCACAACCGAGGATACGGTTCTGTTAGCCGGAAGAACCCTCATGGTGGGACGCGGCTATGGTTTTCGTCATTGGGGTTCGCAGTCCCGAGGGCTCGACGCCCGGCTCTGACGCAGCTCTTCGGTCAGCTCCGCGACCTTCCGCTCTAACCGATCGATCCGGTCTTGGGTGTAATCGAAGCTCGTATCATCGAACGCTTGGAGCCAAGCGCCGACGGCAGCCACGAAGCGCCAAGGTTTTCCCTGCTTGGGAGCCGGATTGTTTGCCGTGTCGCTCATCGACGGGCTCCTTGTTGCGCGAACCGGGCTCTAAAGAGCGCCGCGCCCCCTGGCCCGGATATTGAACCACGGGAAGAAAGCTCCTCGAGCACTTAGAAGCGCTCTATCCAGGGTCTCAGATCGATCTCGTGGGTCCACGTGCTTCTTGGCTGAGAGAGAACGTCGATGTACGTTTGAGCAATCGCGTCGGGATCGAGGGTGCTGTCCGGCTTATCCGTCGGATCGGGGCGTCGGGCCGAACGCACGGCGCCGTCGATATTGAAGTGCACGACGTGTATCCCCTTCGGGCCCAGCTCTCTCGCGGCGCTCTGAGCGAGCCCGCGCAGTCCGAACTTGCCCATCGCGAAAGCCGCCGATTGGGCGAAGCCCTTCAAGCCAGCGCTCGCGCCGGTAAAGAAGATCGCGCCATGCCCTTTTGGCTCCATTCGCTTGGCGGCCTGCTGGGCGGCCAAAAACGCGCCGAACGTGGTTATCGCAATTGAGTTCTCGACCGCGGCGGGATCGACGCTCGAGAGCGGGCCTGGGACGCGCGAGCTGGCGTTGTAAATCACAATATCGGGCTCGGCGACCTGGCGGTCCATGTCGAGAAACAGCTTCGCCATTTGCTCCGGCTGGGAGGCGTCGACGGCGAAGACGGCGGCGGCGGTCTCTTCGGCAAGCGGCTTGAGCTTTTCGACATCGCGAGCGGCAAGACCGACCCGCAAGCCGATCTTGGACAGACGCCGCGCGAGCGAAGCGCTGATGCCCGGTCCGGCACCGATGATTAAGGCGCAGTGATAGGGGAAGTCGACCATTGAGTCCTCCTCGTTGTTTTGATTCTACGGAGCCGGGTTGGTGGATCATGCGCGACCGAGCAGATCGCGAACTCTCTGCCGCGCCGCGCGATCCCCCTTTATATCGCGGCTTTTCCGATGGAGCCGCCGCCGTCGACGAACAAGGTCTGACCCGTGATGTAGCTGGCGTCTTCCGACAATATGAAGGCGACCGCCGCCGCGATCTCCTCTGGCTGCGCCAGACGCCGCATCGGGATGTTTGTGAGAAAGATCCGTTCCGCCTCGCTGCCACGGGGCGTGTTGCGGCGGAACAATTCTGTCTCGACGGGTCCTGGCGCGACCGAGTTGACCGTGATGCCTGTCTCCGCCAGCTCCAGCGCCCATGTCCGCGTGAAGCTTCCGAGCGCCGCCTTGCTGGCCGCATAGGCCGTTCGGTTCACCATTCCGAGGATTACCACGCTGGTGATGTTGACGATGCGGCCCCATCCCTTCCGCCGCAGCGTCGGGAGGATCGCTTGGACGGCGTTGATTGGGGCATGCAAGTTGAAGTGCATGAGCTCGTCGACGACAGCAAGATCGATCTCGCCCAGGCGCCGCGGCTTTCCGAAACCGGCATTGTTCACCACGCCGTCGAATGAATGGCGCTGGGCAAGCTCGACAAAGGCCTCGGCCGAGGCTTTGTCATCGCTGAGGTCAACCGAGACGAGTGTTCCGGGGAATGAAGGAAGCGGCTCGCGGGCGATGCCGACGACCTCGTGTCCCGCGGCGGCGAGGCGTTTTGAGATCGCGAGACCGATACCTTTCGAGGCGCCGGTCACAAGGAAAGCGCGCTGAACCATGATCGATTATTCCTTAGTCTGGGTTGGCGGACGACGTTCGGCGTCGGGCTGCACGCCCATGGGGGACCCCGTCTGGTGAAGCGTGTGCCTGGACCGCGTTCAGATCTGCGACCAACCCCCGTCGACCGGGAGTTCGGCGCCGGTCGTGAAGGTGGCGTCGAACGCGAGGAAGAGGACGGCTTTCGCGACTTCCTCCGACGTTCCGAAGCGCTTCATCGGAACGGCTTCGCGCATTTGCGCGGTAAGTTGGGCGGCCATGTCTTGATCGGGAAAGGCTTTGCCGATGATCGGCGTGTCGATGGGGCCGGGCGACACCGCGTTGACGCGAATCCCACGAGGAAGCAGCTCGGCGGCGAACATCCGAGCGAAGGATCGAAGCGCGGCCTTGGCTGCTCCATACGCGGCGATCATGGGCATCCCCTTGACGTTGGCGATCGACGTCGTGAGGACGACAGCGCCTCCCTGATTCATCAGCGGCGCGAGCTTCTGGACCGCGAAGAACGGCCCCTTGGCGTTCAGGTTGAACATCTCGTCGAAGGTCGCCTCGGTCGTGTTCTCGAGAGGGGCGAACAGGCTGAACCCGGCGTTGACGAAGAGCAGGTCGAAGGTGCCGAACTCGGCCTTCACCCGAACGGCGAGGGCGTCGAGGTCCGTCAGCGCGCGCGCGTCGCTCGAAACCACCAGGGCGTCCTTTCCAATCTCCTTCTGGGCCGAATCCAGGCCCCCTTGCGAGCGCCCCGTCACTAGAACGCGCCCGCCTCCATCGACGAGCATCTTCGCCGTCGCGAGCCCGATGCCGCTCGTGCCGCCGATGATCACCACTTTTTTATCTTCGTACCGTTTCATGTGTCCTCTCCTTGCAACGTCGGGGTTGTCCTGCCGATTTTTGAACTATTTAGTCTGATAATAGGCGCGGTGACTGCGGTCAAGGAATTTTTGAACCAGTTATTTTAGAAATACCGTCAAGCCGCGTGGACGAGCCCATTGCTCCGCGATCGCCAGCCTAATCACCGCGACCGGCGGTCCCTTAGGGCGCCGCGCTTAGGGATGCTGGGCTGGACAAGTTGACGCGAGAAACCTGGACGACGGCCTGCCACGCGGCCTTCTGGCTGGCGTGTGATCGTGGAGGCGTGGGTGGCGCATCCCAGGCCTAATTTATGAAACGGTGAATCGCCTCGTTGGCGTTATCTTGAAATGAAGGATTTTTCAAATCAGTAAAAAAAGTGCTCTGGTCCACCATGTCGCCCGATAACTTACCCTTTTTACTGGCATAAAAAACGCCGCTTTTATACCGTTCCTCCGAAATGCCGTCCACAAAACGTTTTGCGCCTACTTCCAGTTCGTGCACCATTCCGCCCATCAACGGGAATACAATAGGCATCATCACATAATTCAACATAAACCGCATTGCTGGGGGAAGGCTATCTGGCGCCCGCGTTCCTTTCGTATTTCCTGGGCTCACGACAACAAACTTGAGCTTAGGATATTTTCTTGCCATTGATAACGTCCACATGGTTTCTGCATATTTGACATATGCGTATGCTTGTAATGCGTCGAACTTGTTACCAAAATACGATCCATCAAGAACAGCAGCAAATTCATCTACAGAAGAAGACCTCATTGAGACTGGTTTTACTCCGAGCATTTTTACCCCTGGAACAGCTTCCGCGCTGACTGACAGAACTGTTTTCCTTAACTTTTCACGTTTAATCAGTTCCTCCGCTAGAATTACGTTACCTAAAATATTCGTAGCAGATAATTGATTCATACCGGACGGCGTCAATTTCGCGGCTGTTTTCCCAATTACGCCACCCGCGTTTAAAATTATCGCATCAATGGGTTCGTTTATTTCTTCTACCGCTTTTCTTACAGAATTTGCGTCTGTAACATCCCCAATGATAATTTCAAAAATCCTCTTCCCCGTTTTCTCCTCGAGGTCTTTTTTTGCCGCCTCTGCTCTCGCTCGATTTCTGCAAAAAAGAATTACCTTTTTTGTTTCTTTTTTCAATGCCAACTGCCGGGCCGTCTCTTTCCCAAGCCCAATATTTGCTCCGGTTATCAATATGCTCTCGTTCATATTTCCTATCCTATTTAGGGTATTAATGAGCGGCCGTTTGCTTTGCGCGGGCCAGGCTGCGCCCGGTGACGATGATTTCGCGCCAGCCCTCTCCGGCAAGAGCGTGGGCCGCGGCATGACCGAGCCCGGAGGTGGCACCGGTGACGAGAGCGATCGAATGTTCCATGGGCGGTTCCGTGCTGAAGGGTAAGGTCGAATGGGCCCCGCGAGGCAGGGGCCGCCTTGTCATTTTCGAACTGTTTCGTTATATATTGCCGTGAAGGTCGCGGTCAAGGAGTTTCGAACCAAATGTTTCAAAACGCGGTGAAGCCCCGTGGACGCCCACGTAGCTTCGACGAGAGGGACGCGCTGGAAAAGGCGACCAGGGTGTTCCGGTTGAAAGGCTACGACGGCGTGACGGTCGACGATCTCGTCGCGGGCATGGGCGTGGGACGGCCAAGCCTGTATTCCGTCTTCGGGGACAAGCGGACGTTGTTCTTGCGCGTCCTTAAGGCGTACGCGGAGACGAAAGGCGCTCTTGCCGCGAAGGCACTCTTCTCGCCGCGCACTCTTCGCGACTCGCTCGCCGCCTTCCTGAGGCACGCCGTGGAAACCGCGACCGAGGAAGGATGCGCCCCGGGATGTCTTCTCGTGTGCATCGCGCCGCTTGTGGACGATGCCGAGGTCCGGCAGTTCCTGCGGAACGCGACAGATGCCGCCGTGGCGCTCGTGGAACGCCGTTTTCGCGACGGGATCGGCGCGGGAGAAATCCCATCTGACTTTCCCGTAGCCGCGCGCGCGTGCCAGGTCCTCGACCTTGGCCGCGGTCTGACGGTGCGTGCACAGATGGGCACGCCGCGCAAGACGCTCGTCAGAGACGCGGAGGAAGCGGCCGAGTTGGTGCTCCTGCCGCGGCGTGGAAATGCGGCGCGGGATTTTCCCGGCTAAACCGCGACGACAATCGCCAACACCTCTCCCGATCTAGCCGCCCGGGATCGGCAGCACCGGCATGATCTCCACGGACTCGCCGGGGAAGATCGTGAAATGGGGATGGTTTTCAAACAGTTTGGCGGCGGCTTCGGGCGACTCGGCGCGCACGACCATATAGCCGCCGAGCGCATTGCTCACGTCCTCGACGCCGCGCTCGGAGATCTTTTTGGTTTTGCCGAGCGGGCCGCCCATGTCGACGATCGCGCCATGATGCGCTTGGGCCCAGGCCTTCCAAGCGGCCATGCCGGCCCGCGCCTTCGTTTTCTGTTCGTCCGCCGGCAGGGCGTTCCAGGCCACGGTTTTCGGGTTGGTCTTGTCGCCGAGGAAAATAGCCAAATATGTATCGCTTGCACCCATGACGGTCCCCTCCTCGCGGCTCCGGCTCAAGTCGCATGATCGCCGCGGCCGCTGAAACGGCTCGACACGGGCGATAAACGTTGATACCAACATATCGACATCATGGCAAACGCAATTCCCCTCGATCTCGTTCATGAGGTTCGCCAGACCTGCCTGTGCCTGGCCACCCAACGCGCCGCGCGCATGCTGGCGCGGCGTTTCGATCGCGCGTTCCGGCCCGTTGGCCTGACCAACGGCCAGTTCTCGCTGATGATGCCGCTCAATGTCCCGGACCCCATGCGGCTCGGGCAGCTCGCCGCGTTTCTCGCGATGGACCGCACCACGCTGACGGCGGCGCTCAAGTCGCTCGAGCGGCGCGGGCTGGTTCAGGTCAGTCCGGACGAGACCGATCATCGCGCGCGGCGGCTTTCCCTAACCGAGGCCGGGCGCGAAACCCTTGCCGCCGCCCTCCCGATTTGGCGCGCCGAACATGCGGCCTTGGAGGCCGAGCTTTCAACGCCCAACGCCGCCGCGCTGCGCGCGCTGCTGCCAACGATCAAGGGCGCGGGAGACGATCTTGCCGATGTCTGACGCCGCGACAAGCATCGTGACGGCGCGAGGACGAAGCCATCGCGCTAGGTATCAAAGCGATTGAAACATCACGAGCGCATCGACATAGCCGTGGACCGGATGATGAAAGGCCAGCGGCAACCGTCCGACGGCCTCGAACCCTAGTTTTTGCCAGAGGCGCACAGCGCGCTCGTTTGTGGCGACCACGAAGTTGAATTGCATGCCCCGATAGCCCCGCGCTCGCGCATGCGCCAAGGCGTGCTCGCACATCCGCCGCGCGATGCCGCGCCCCGTGGCGGCCGCGCTCGTCATGAAACCGCAATTGCAGACATGGCTGCCGCCACCGGCCTGGTTCGGGCGCATATAGTAGGTGCCGAGGACCATGCCGTCCTCTTCCGCGACGAATGTTTCCTTGTCGGAGGCGAGCCAATAAGCCAGCGCTTCCGTCTCGGACATGTCCCGATCGAGCGTATAAGTCTCTCCAGCCTGAATCACCGGCTGGATGATCGCCCAAATAGCGGTCGCATCTTCAGGACGGGCGTTGCGAATAAACATGGAGCATTGTTAGCAGGAACCGGTCGCGGCTGGAAGCCGGAACAAACCGAACGCCCGCTTCATCCCAAACGGTGTCGTCGGATAGCTCGAGCGGTGCAAAAATCAAGATTTCCGCGGCCGACTGTATTATGCGCGAACCGAGCGGACGATCGGACAGACCGAATTCTAACTCTGCTTGTATCTATCGAGTTCACGAGAGATGAAGAGTTCGACTTCTTGAAGAGCGGTAATTTTCGTCAGGCTGACCGAGGTCGGCGGCTTTACCGCCCATCGCCCATATACACGCCGAATGGTCGGCTAGGCGATCAAGTAGAACGGTATCGTAAACACTGAAGTCGGCTTGCAGCACCGCTGTTGCTTTGGCCGGGCGTGTCGCGGGCGCTCTGCGCGTCAGGCAGGTGATCGCCTCAATCTCGGGGCGTTCCGCCAACTGACGCAGGACCTCCCCACCTACAAAGCCCGTGGCGCCGGTCAGAACCACTTTCCTGGATGTAACCTATACCAATTGACTGCTACGCGAGAGCGTGCCCGGTGTAACGGAGCTGGGTCCGTTACACCAATCAAGATTTTTAAAAAACGTAATGAAGTCAAATGCCTATCTTATCCGAAAGATAGGCGAAAACGCGGATGGCATCCGGTGGTTTCTACAGCTGCGTCAGAAATGTAGAAAGTTTAGCGCGACCGCGAAACCTGATCCGCGCCATCCGCTCAGGCCGCGACGGTGACCCCGGTCAGCTGGCCTTCTTGCACGACGCGCTCGAACTTCTCGTCGTTGAATTTCACGCGATATTGCAGCTGCGTGCCGAGCGGCGGCAATTGCTTGACGATGGTGCAGGGCAGGGTGCCGTTGAGGCCGTGGAGCAGCTCGCACATGACGACATCGCCGGTTTCGTAAAGGTGAATCATATCGGCCATGCATGTCGTCCTTGTCCGCAAACCCACGACATGGGGACGCCAGGCGCCAGCCACAAGGGGGCCGGACGCTAAAAAGTTAAGAAAATGTAAAGATTTGGCGCGCAGGCCCGGGCCGATCGCCCGGGCCTGCGCTCAAACCTCGGTATCGCGGTGGACGTCGTGGGTGACGATGCCCGTGCCGTCCGGCGGCATTTCGAGGAAGCTCCTGTTGTTGAGCGTCCGCTTGGTATCCTCGTAGCCGCTCTTCCAATGCTCGCGCATCGAGGTGCCCGAGAATTCGTAATCCTTGGCGTCGCCCTCATAGTTCTTTTGCTGATAGATCATCTGCAGGATGGTGATTTCCGGCAGTCGCGCGAGGTCGTCGCGCATCTTGCGATCTTCTTGCGAGAGATCGGCATCCGGCATGTGCTTGAGAAGTTCGTAGGTCTTCTTCTTCCAGCCGAGCAGTCTTTTGTAGACATCGGTCGTCATGCGGGTCCGCGACGAATATTGAATGTCCTTCTGGCGGCTCGCGACATCGGCGATCGAGCGCGGCAGCGCGCCGCGCGAGCTGAACAAATCGACCTGGAACACCAAGGTATTCTTGTTGTCTTCCTGATCGAGCAGATGTTGCAGCGGCGTGTTCGAGACGATGCCGCCGTCCCAAAAATAATCGGTGCCGATCTGGACCGGAGGGAACGCCGGCGGCAAGGCGCCGCTCGCCATGACATGTTCGGCCGCGATCGTCGAATTCTTCGAGTCGAAATAAACGAAATTGCCCGACCGGATATTGACCGCGCCGACCGAAAACCGCATTGCGCCGTCATTGAGCCGCTCGAAATCGACCAGTTCGCACAACGTATTGCGCAGCGGCGCGGTGTCGTAATAGCTGATCGCGTCCTTGGCGCCGGGAAAGCTCAGAAGCGGGCTCGTGCGGCGCGGTTCGAAAAAGCCGGGCTGACCCATCAGCATGGTCGTGAACGCCGAGAACGAATTGCGCATTTCGCGGAAAATATCGCCATCGGGCGTTTGCAGCGCGATTTTGCGGTCGGTGATGCGTTCCCAAAAGGTTTTGAGCCGCTCGACGCGTTTTTCCGGAGGATTGCCCGCGATGATCGCGGAATTGATCGCGCCGATCGACACGCCGGAGACCCAATCGGGCTCGATCCCGGCTTCGTTCAAAGCTTGATAGACGCCCGCTTGATAGGCGCCGAGCGCGCCGCCGCCTTGCAAGACGAGGGCGACGCGGTCGCAGCGTTCGGGACGCCAAGACTGCCGGGCGCCATATTGGGTTTTGGGAGGCATGAGGGGTGCATTCATCCTGATACCCTTTACGTCTGACACGCTCGAAGGCGCGCTCCGGACCTAGCTTTAAACCGAGATTGGCCGCTTTTTCATGACGCGCCTGTGACGTGGCGGGATTGCGCTGCAACAAATATGCTAAGGTGCTCTATCGGCATGCTAAAAAAACAGGCGGATGCAAATTGGCGCGGCCGCGCCGTTCGCGGAAAAAGGGCACGGCCAAGCCGGTAAATCGTTTGAGTGACATCTAAACTTCATCGCGCGGTCAAACAGGTGTTTCACAAGGGTGAAAAACCATCCCAGCGCAGTCCAGGAGATGAGCCATGATTCAAGGTAAGACAGCGGTCGTCACGGGTTCGACGAGCGGCATTGGCCTCGCCATTGCGCGCGCCTATGCCAAAGCGGGCGCGAATGTCGTCATCAACGGCTTCGGCGACGCCGCCGCGATTGAAACGGAGCGCAGCGGGATCGAGGCGGAGTTTGGCGTCAAAGCGCATTATTCCGGGGCCGACATGTCCAAGGGCGCCGAAATCACCGCGATGATCAAGGAAGCCGAGGAGACCTTTGGCTCGGTCGATTTCCTCGTCAACAATGCTGGCATCCAATTTGTGTCGCCGATCGAGGATTTTCCGCCGGAGAAGTGGGAGGCGATCATCGCGATCAACCTGTCCTCGGCATTCTACGCGATTCACGCGGCGCTGCCCGGCATGAAGGCGCGCAAATGGGGCCGGATCATCAACACGGCTTCCGCGCATGCGCTGGTCGCCTCGCCGTTCAAGTCGGCCTATGTCGCGGCCAAGCATGGCATCGCCGGCCTGACCAAGACCGTGGCGCTCGAAGCCGCGACCTTCGGCATCACCGTCAACGCGATCTGCCCCGGCTATGTCTGGACCCCGCTCGTCGAGAAGCAAATTCCCGACACGATGGCCGCGCGCGGCCTGACCAAGGAGCAGGTCATCAACGACGTGCTGCTGCATGCGCAGCCGACCAAGCAATTCGTCACCGTCGACGAAGTCGCCGCCTATGCGCTGTTTTTGAGCAGCGACGACGCGCGCAACATCACCGGCGCGATCCTGACCATCGATGGCGGGTGGACGGCGGAATAACCTGCCGAACCAAAGGGGGCCAACCATGAAAAGCGAAGATATTCTCAAGCTGTGTTCGACGCCCATCGCCAGCCCGAGCTTTCCGGCTGGCCCCTACCGCTTCGTGGACCGGGAATTCCTGGCCATCACCTACGAGACCGACGCGGAGGTGTTGCGCCAGCATTTGCCCGAGCCGCTGGAAATGCTCGAAAATCCCCGCGTGATCTACGAATGGATCAAAATGCCGGATTCCTCGGGCTTCGGCGATTACACAGAATCCGGCGTCGTCATCCCCTGCCGCTTCAAGGGCGAGGATGTCTCGTTCGTGAGCCAGATGTATCTCGACGACGAAGCGCCGATCGCGGCGGGCCGCGAAATCTGGGGCTTTCCGAAGAAATACGCGCATCCCAAGCTCGAACTGGTCAAGGATACGCTGACCGGCACGCTGACCTATGCCGGCCAACTCGTCGCCATGGGCACGATGGCGTATAAGCACGCAGGTCAGGCCGGCGATGTCGCCACGACCCATCGGGCGCTCGAAAAGACCCAGATCAATCTGAAGATCATTCCCGCCGCCGATGGCCAGCCCGGGATCTGCCAGCTCGTCGCGCTCAACCTGACCGAAGTGACCGTGAAGGGCTCCTGGAGCGGCCCGGCGCGGCTGCATCTCGTGCCGCATGTCGGCGCGCCCGTCGCCGACCTGCCCGTGCGCAAAATCATCGGCGCGAGCCATTTCATCGCCGACTTGACCCTGCCCTACGGGCGCGTCGTCCATGATTACATCGCCGAGGCGCGCGCGGAGCTCAAGGAAGCGGCGGAATAGAAGGACGGCTGCGATTGCCGCGAAACGAGGCGGGGAACACGGTCCCCCGCCGAGCGATCGCGGGTGGTCAGCGCAGTCCGCCGCTGGCGACCAGTTTCTCGCCCGTGAGCCAGCGCGACTCGTCGGACGCGAGGAACACCGCGACGTCGGCAATGTCGCTCGGCTGGCCGATGCGGCCCAGCGGCGTTTGGGCGACGAACGCGCCCTCGAACTCCGATCCGATGAAGCCCGCCGCATGGGTGCCTTCGGTTTCGACGATGCCGGGATTGATCGCATTGACCCGGATTTTGCGAGGCCCGAGTTCGGCCGCCAACACGCCGGTGATCGCATCGACCGCTCCCTTCGTGCCGGTGTAGATCGCCGATTGCGGGGGGAAGAGGCTCGTCACGGCCGAGCTGATGTTGATCACGCTGGCCCCTTCGCCCAGATGTTTTTCCGCCGCTTTAATGGTGAGCAGAAGGCCCAGGACATTGACGTTGAACATCTTGTGGAATTGGTCTTCGGTGACCTCGCCGATGGGCGAAAATTCGTAGACGCCGGAGTTGTTGACCAAGACGTCGAGGCGTCCATAGGCCTTGATGGTGGCATCGATAATGCCCTGTGCGCCCCCGTCCTTCGCGACATCGCCGTGCACCGCGATCGCCTTGCCGCCGGCCGCCGCGATGGAAGCGACCACCGCGTCCGCTCCGGCCTTGCTGGATGCATAATTGACGACCACCGCGGCGCCAGCGGCCGCGAGAGCCTTGGCGATCGCGGCGCCGATGCCCTTCGAAGCGCCGGTGACGACGGCGACCTTGCCTTGAAGCTTCGACATGTCTCTATCCTCCGAGGAATCCCGTCGGCGCGACATGCGCCCAAGCCACGGTTCCATAGATCGGAAATGTAGAACTCTTGAACATAACTTCAAGCCTCTCTATATTGAAAAGATCATGAGGCCGCTGTTTCACCCATCGATCGAAGACGTCCCCCTCGCGGCGATTCTTCACGCATTGTCCGATCCGGTGCGGGTGAAAATCTTCGCGGAGATCGTGGGCGCCGCATGCGCCCAGACGTGCTCCGCCTTTGCCAGCGTCAACGACAAGATCATTCCGAAATCGTCGCTGTCTCAGCACTTCAAGGTGCTGCGCGAAGCGGGGCTCATCCGGTCCGAGCGCCAGGGCGTCGAGATGCACAACACGACGCGATGCGCCGAGGTGGATGAGCGTTTTCCCGGTCTGATCGCCGCGATCATCAACGCCCATGCCATTGAAGCCGGACGTCGGCGGAACGTCGGCTAGCGGTTTCGCGCTTGGGTGGCGCGCATGGTCTCGATTGAAAAGTCTTGGGTTTTCCGGACATGGGTAAGGGACCGCAGGCTCATTCCGGCGCGCCATAGGCGCCCGGATCGCGCGTGTCCCTAAATCGGTGGCGTGTGGTCATGGATTCCGGGTTCGAGCCATGGGCCCGCCCCGGAATGACAGCGCAGTCGCCAGCCGGCTTGAAATCAATTCACCGTCTTGGGGCCGCCGCGCGACACGCCGACCTTGGCGGGGCGCAGAACCCGGTCGCCGATCGAAAAGCCTTGTTCGACGACTTGCAAGACCGTGCCGGGCGGGACGGTTTCGTCGGGAATTTCGAACAGGGCCTCTTGGAAGTTCGGGTCGAACTTCTTGCCGAGCGGATCGATCTTTTTGACGCCGAACCGGGTCAGGCGCGAGAGGAAGTCGCGTTCCGTCAGTTCGATCCCATCGACGAAGGTTTTGAGCGCGGGATCGGCGACTTCGCGGAGGTTGGCGGGAACGGCCTCGACGGCGCGGCGCAGATTGTCGGCGAAGGTCAGCATATCGCGGGCGAACGAGGCAACGCCATAAATCTTGGCGTCCGACACTTCGCGCTCGGTCCGGCGGCGGAGATTTTCCATATCCGCCAGGGTCCGCAGGACCTTGTCCTTGAGGTCGGTGTTTTCGGCCTGGAGGGACTCCAAAACCTTGAAGGGATCGGGCTGCGCGGCCGCTTGCTCTTCGGCGCCAGGGGCGGCTTCGGCTTGCGTGCGGGAATATTCGGATTTGGGATCGTTCATGAGACCATACGATAAGATGAAGCTGCGCCGCTCATATCGGTTTTCGCGCGGGAAAGATCAAGCTCTGCTGCCCCGCAACAAGATCATTTTGCGGCCGCGGGCGGAATGGCGCAAAGGCGGCGGCTGGGGCGGGTCGCGTTTTGACACGGCAATGGTGATATCCTGATGACGAAAGAGCCCGTGACGACGAACGACTTTGATCCGTCGATCCCATCCGATCCTCGAACCCTCGCGCGAACGCGGGAGCTCGCGGCTATGGCCGCCTTGCCGGAGGACCGGATCGACACGCGCGAAATGCTGGAACAGCGGGATTGGACCGGGGCGCGGCGGGGGGGTGTTTCATCGCCCAGCCAAAAAGAGCTGATTCCGGCCGCTTTACGGGAGTATGCGGGTCAGATGGCGGCTCTTGAAAAGATATCTATTTTATCTATAATAGATAAAAAGGGGTGCCCATGAAAGTCACGTCGACGGAATTTCAACAGAATGTCGGACGCTATCAGGATGCGGCCCAGCAAGCTCCCGTGGCGATCACCAAGAACGGACGGACCCATACGGTGCTGATGTCGGCGGCATTTTTCGAGATGGTGACGAAAGGGCGCGTCGCCCGGATGGTCGAAGACCTTGACGACGAAACGGTGAAGGCTATTGCGCGGAGTCAGGTGCCGGATGAATTCGCCCGTCTCGATGAAATCGTCAAAGACGAGACGCCGTGAGTTTGCCGAGCTCATCTAAGCCGGCGGTTAGACAGTGTGCCACGCACGGAATGACGATGTGGCCATTTTCGCGGTGGGTTCGTTTGGAATCGGTATATAAAAGCCGCATATGCCAAACCAATTCAGAATCGTCTTTGTGGTATGTGTCGTTTTCGGACGACGGCAAATATCCATGACGTCGTATTTTTGATTTGGCACCCCCCTCACAACTTCGACAATTCCCCCAACACCTCTGGCACGGCGAAGGCCGGCAGCAGGGCCTCGCGGATTTTGTCGCGTTGCGCGGCGTCGGTGACTTTGTTGCCGTCGAGATCGGTGACGTAGAACACGTCGGCCGCCTTTTCGCCGAAGGTCGCGATATGGGCGGAATAGATGTTCAGATCGAGC
>JARLIW010000005.1 GCA_031291515.1 Beijerinckiaceae bacterium
CATCCGCGGATCACCTTGGCGTTTCAGGATCCGGGCCTGCTGCCGTGGTTGACGCTCGAAAAGAACGTCGCCTTCGGCCTCGATTTCAAACGCCAACCGTCGTTGAGCGCGGACGCGCGACGCGCGCGCGTCGATGCGGCGATCGCCGAGGTCGGTCTCGCTCATGCGCGCAAGCTTCACCCGCATGAATTATCGGGCGGCATGGCGCAACGCGCGGCGCTCGCGCGCTGTCTCGCCCGCAAGCCCGAGGTGCTTTTGCTCGACGAACCGTTCGGCGCGCTCGACGAAGTCACGCGGGCGTCGATGCAACAACTCTTGTTGCGCGTGAATGCCGATCTCGGCGTCGCGATCGTTTTGATCACACACGATATCGACGAAGCCTTGCAGGTCGCCGATCGGGTCGTGCTGCTGGGCGGCGCGCCGGCCCGCGAAATCGGGCATTGGACCGTCGACGTGCCGAAACCGCGCGACGATGCCCTTGCGGCGCTGGGACGATTGCGCACCGACATCCTTTCCACGCTTCGCGCAACCTTGCGCCGACGCTGAACCACGAGACTCCGTGATGTGTGACGCTTGCTTTGCTCGACGCGATTTCCTCAAATTGGCGACCGTGTTGTCGGCCTCGGCGGCATGGCCGTTGCTCCGGGCGCGGCCGGCTTTCGCGGCGGATGCGCCGCTGCGGATCGGCTATCTCCCGATCACCGATGCCGCGCCGCTTCTCGTCGCCCATGCCAAGGGGTTTTTCGGAGCCGAAGGCATCCAGGCCGAGAAGCCGGTCCTGCTTCGCAGTTGGGCCCAGGTGATCGAGGCCTTTATTTCCGGTCAGGTCGATGTCGTGCATCTGCTGGCGCCGATGACGATCTGGGCGCGGTTCGGCAGCAAGGTGCCGGCCAAGGTCGTCGCGTGGAATCACGTCGACGGGTCGGGCCTGACCGTCCTTCCGGAGATCGCATCGGTCAAGGATCTCGGCGGCAAGACCGTCGCGGTGCCGTTTTGGTATTCCATTCATAACGTCGTGTTGCAGGCCTTGCTGCGCGACAATGGTTTGAAGCCGATCATCAAGAAGGCCGGCGCGCCGGCCGCCGACGAGGTCAAGCTCGTGGTGATGGCGCCGTCTGATATGCCGCCGGCTTTGGCGGGCAAGCAGATTGCCGGCTATATCGTCGCGGAACCGTTCAACGCGGCGGCCGAACAACTCGGCATCGGCAAGGTGCTGCGCTTTACCGGCGACGTTTGGAAGAGCCACGCATGCTGCGTCGTCGTCATGCATGAAGACGATCTCGCGAAACGTCCGGACTGGTCGCAAAAGGTCGTCAATGCCATTGTCAAGGCGCAGGTTTTCGCCCGCGAGAATCGGGCGGAAACGGCGCGAATTCTTTCGAAGGAGAACGTCAACCATTATACGCCGCAGCCGGAATCCGTGTTGGCGAAAGTGCTCGCGCCACCGTCCTCGGATGCCGCGGCCTATGCGCGGGATGGCGCCATCCAGCATGCCGCCTGGAACGAACGGCGGATCGACTTCCAGCCCTATCCTTATCCAAGCTATACCGAGGAATTGGTGCGGCGCCTCAAGCAAACGGAAATCGACGGCGACAAAACCTTCCTGGCCGCGCTCGATCCCGCTTTCGCGGCCCGTGATCTCGTCGACGATCGTTTTGTGAGAAACGCGATCGCGGCGGTTGGCGGGTTCAAGACGTTTGGCCTGTCCGAAGATTTGGACCGGCGCGAGGTGATCGCGACGTGAGCGGCCAAGTTCAAGAAAAGGCGATCCTCGTCGAGCTGGAGGCGCCCGCGGCGGCGCGCGAACCTGGCCGGCGGGAAAGGTTGCGCGCCGCGCCGGTCCTGCTCGGCGGTCTCGGCATCGGGGGCTTTGTCCTGCTGTGGTTTTTGGGCACGGACGTGTTGGCCCCGGCGGCGAGTTTTGTCCGCCGGTTCTCTCCGATCGCGACAATGGCGAGCTTTGGCACGCTCGTTAGGGGAACGGATCTGCTGGTCCATATTGGCGTCAGCCTCGAGCGCGTGCTTGCGGGGCTCGCCTGCGCCATCGTCGTTGGCGTGCCGCTCGGCCTCGCCGTGGGGAGCTACCGGCCGCTCGATACCGCGACCTCGCCGGTCTTCCAGTTGCTGCGGATGATCTCGCCGCTGTCGTGGATGCCGATCGCGATCATGGTGTTCGGTCTCGGCGACAATGCGATCATTTTCTTGCTCGCCTTCGCGGCGACCTGGCCCATCCTGCTCAACACGGCGGCGGGCGTTCGCGCGCTCGATCAGCGCTGGCTGCAGCTCGCCCGCAGCCTCGCGGCGACCCGCCGGGAAATCTTGATCCATATTGTCCTTCCCGGCGTGATGGATCATGTCTTGACCGGGGTCCGCCTTGCGATCGGCATTTCCTGGATCGTGCTCGTGCCTTGCGAAATGCTGGGGGTTTCGTCGGGGCTCGGCTATCTCGTCCTCGATACGCGTGACCGTCTCGCCTATTCGGAGCTGATGGCCGTCGTCCTCGTGATCGGCATCACCGGTTTTGCGCTCGACAGCGCCGCGCGCGGCCTCCTTTGGCTTTGGCGGCGTGCCTGATCGAGATGGCTCGGCGGTCAGGCGCGCCGGTGCAAGGGCGGCGCGACCCGCCGCGTCCTACTGTCGTCAAACGTTCTTCGTTGCCACAATTTCATGGCCTCAGCGCCGATTGCCGCCCTCTTGACGCTCGGTCTATAAAGTCTATCAAATAGCTAAATTGTCCGGAGTTCGAGGGGGCCATGGGCTATAGCAGCGAGCATCACATAACCGCGTCAGATCTAGACTCCTCGGACGCGGCGTTGCCCCACTGGAACGTCGATGGCGTCATTTCGGCGCTTCGGGTCTCCCGTGACGTCACACATAATATCCGCCATTTGAGGTGGACCCAGCCGCCGCCCTCGCGCGAGGCCATCGTCGCGACGTTGAGCGGTTTGGCTTCGGCATTGTTTCCGTCTCACTATGGCCGGCCGGACCTCGTCTCGGGCATGATCGACGAATTCGTGCAATCGACGCTCGAAACGGCGCTTGCGGCCTTGAGCGAGCAAGTGCGGCGCAGCCTGCCGTTTTCCGAGCCTGACGATCATGGCGATGACTTTCATCGCCGCTCGCTCGAAATTACGCGGGACTTCGCCGACCTTTTGCCGGAAATTCGCGGCGTGCTCGTAAGCGACGCGCGCGCGGCGTTCGATGGCGATCCCGCGGCGACGGGCCTGGCGGAAATCCTGCTCGTCTATCCCGGGATGACGGCGATCATCCATTACCGCTTGGCGAACGCGCTTCACGAACTCGGCGCGCGGTTTCTCGCCCGGCTGATCTCCGACATCGCGCATTCGCGCACCGGCATCGACATTCATCCCGGCGCCCGGATCGGCGGCAGCTTTTTTATCGATCATGGAACCGGCGTCGTCATCGGCGAGACCGCGATCGTCGGGGAGCGCGTGCGCCTCTATCAAGCCGTGACGCTCGGCGCGCGCAGTTTCCCAAAGGACGCGAATGGCGCGCTCATCAAAGCGATCCCGCGTCATCCCATCGTGGAAGACGACGTCGTGATTTACGCGGGCGCGACGATTCTTGGCCGCGTCACGATTGGGCGTGGTTCGACGATTGGCGGCAATGTCTGGCTGACCCACGGGGTCCCCGCTGGGAGCCATATCACCCAAGCGTCGTCGTTGGGCACCACGCGTCTCTAGAGCTCGCCGCGAAACCGACCGGGCCTTTCGGCGTCGGTCACGGCGTATTCGCGACGTCTTGCGGCGGCAGCTCGCGCGGCGTGTCCGGCGCGGCCTTTAAAGCCGGCGCTTCGATGGCGGCTTTTGCCGGTGGCGGCTCCTTCGTGGCGGGTGCTTCCACCGCCGCTTGACGCGTCGGCGCGGGGCTCTCTCGAGTGGGCCTGTCTCGCTCCCGCAATCCCACCTTGTGCGCGGCCGCATCGTAGAGAACATCGTAGAAATAATACGGGAACAGACCGGCCAGGATGAAGCTGTCGCCGAGTTTTGGGCGTTGCTTGGCGGGTACGATCCTGACTTGCGACATGTCTCCCGCGCCGCCCGAGTCGAAGCTCAGGGTTTGGCCCGACCGGAACCGGAAGTTCGCGGGCCGGCCCCGGGGCCAGATCTCGCCGGTTTCGGCATCTTGTGTAACCGCCATGATATTGGGCGCGCCGGTATCCAACAGCAGCGGTCCGCAAATCATCTGCTCCGGCTTTTTGGTTTGCAGGCAGCCGAAGAAATCGCCGCCCTTGACGGCAGGCGCCATTTTGAATCCGGCTTGCGCATCGGCGTCCGGTTTCAGAACCAGACGGCCGGTCGCCGAGGGTTCGTCAGGGGACGGCAGCTCCACCATCCATTGGGTTGCCCCAAGGACTTCCAAGGGGTTGGGGACATCCGTGCTGCGCTCGCTAAAGCCGATCCCGAGGATCGCGGAATAGCCGTGGCCCGAGAGGCCGTCGCCGCCGATCAGATAGGTGCCGTGCTTAGGCACGGGGCAATTCGCCTCCGTGGCGTCGCAGTCGGTCTTGTCGACGACTTCGACCGGCACGGTTCCCGAAAGGTCGCCGATTTCGACGCCGACCGGGATGCTGAGGCCCCTGAGGCGCACGCCATTTTCGTACGTGACTTCGGTGGGAAGTCCGGTGAGGTCGCCGGGAACGACGGGCGGCAGAACGCGCAGGCCTGTCGAACCCGTGTCGAGCATGGCCTCGACGGTGCGATGCCCGACCTTGACCCAGATGCTGTAGCGGATGGTGCCGTCGCGCATCACGGTTTGGCTGATCGGAATGGTGAGCCCCGATGGCGGGGCGTCGCCGGCCGTACCCGCGTGCGGAATGAGTCCGAGCGCGAGGCTCGAGATTATCAATCTCCACGTTGGTTTAGCCGAACCGGCCATGCGAACTCTCCAGGCCTAGAAGTGTCCGATTATGGTTAAGGGTTGATGAATTTGGACGGCGCGGCGTGGCGCTTTGGTCGCGAACCAATCATTTAAAGCCATGTTCTGTATAAGATTTCGCGGCGCTTTGATCAGTCCTTCAGTAAATCCGGCCGGCGTTCGCGGGTGAGGCGCACGGCTTCTGTCCGGCGCCAGGCGTCGATCTTGCCGTGATCGCCCGACAGCAGAACCTCTGGAATGGCGCGGCCTTCGAAACTACGGGGCTTGGTGTAATGCGGATATTCGAGCAGGCCCGTCTCGAAGCTCTCGTCCTCGCCGGATTGCGCCTTGCCCATGATCCCCGGCAGCAGCCGGACGCAGGCGTCGAGCAGGACGAGGGCCGCGATTTCGCCGCCCGACAGGATGTAGTCGCCGATCGAAACTTCCTCGAAGTCGCGGGCCTCGAGCAGGCGTTCGTCGATTCCCTCGAACCGGCCGCAGAGCAGGATCGCGCCCTCGCCCATGCCGAGGGCGCGCACGCGCGCCTGCGTCAGAGGCCTGCCGCGCGGGCTCATCATCAAGCGCGGGCGTTTGTCGTCTGGGGCCAAGATCGAATCGAGGCTCGCCGCGACGACATCGGCGCGCATGACCATGCCCGCGCCGCCGCCGGCCGGCGTATCGTCGACCGCGCGATGCCGGCCGAGGCCATGGTCGCGGATGTCATGCGTTTCGAGGCTCCAGATCCCGCGCGCAAGGCCCTCGCCGGCGAGCGATAGGCCGAGCGGTCCCGGAAACATGGCGGGGAAAAGGGTGAAGACGTCGGCGCGCCACTCAGCCATCGACGGGCTCGCCGGGGACCGTGGTCACCTCGGGCGGCACCACGGTGACACGCCGCGCGGAAAAATCGATCACGGGAACGACGGCCTTGGTGAAGGGCAGCAGCAGGCTCTCGCCGCCAGCGACCGGGGCAATTTCGAGGATATCGCCGGCGCCGTAATTGGGCACGCCGATGACCTTGCCGACCACCCCGCCTGCTTCGTCGATGGCTTCGAGGCCGATCAGATCGGCGAGGTAGAATTCGTCCTCGTCCGGCGGCGGCAGGGCCGCGCGGGAAATGAACAATTCGATATTGGTGAGCGCCTCGGCCGCCGTGCGGTCCGAAATCCCGGCCACGCGCGCGACGAACAGATTGTCCTTCACGGGACGTAGCGACGTGATTTGATATGTCCGCCCGCCGCCGCTCAACGGCCCATATTTGGCGATGGCGGCGGGATCTTGCGTAAAACTTTGGAGGCGCAGCTCGCCGCGCACCCCGTGCGGGGCGCCGAAGCGGCCCACGAGGATGCGGTCGGCAGGCTGGCGCCCCGTCATGGCGTGACTTACGCGGCTTCGCTAGGCGCGGCGGCGGCAGCGGCGGCCTTCTCGGCGGCGGCGGCATTGGCGGCGGCGCGTTCCTGCGCCTTCTTCTTCGGCAGGCCCTTGACGGGGTTGTTGCGCTTTTCACGGGTGCCGACGCCGGCGGTCTCGAGCAGACGCGCGACGCGGTCTGTCGGCTGCGCGCCCTTGACGATCCAAGCCGCGGCCTTTTCGGCATCGACGACGAGACGCTCGGCCGAATCCTTGGCCTTCAACGGATCGAAGGTGCCGAGACGCTCGATGAAGCGGCCATCGCGCGGCATGCGGGCATCGGCCACGACGATACGGTAGAACGGACGTTTCTTGGCGCCACCGCGCGACAGGCGAATTTTGAGGGACATGGGGTCTTCTTTCTCTCTGATTTAGAAGGATTAAAGCGCTTCGACGAGGTCGAGGCGTTTTTCGATGCGGTTCACGCGGGCGTCGAGCCGGTCGAGCTTGACGTTGATTTCCGCGAATTGAACCGAATGATCGGCGACCGCGCGTTCGACATGGCCGAGGCGGGTCGTCAAATCGTCGAGGCGGTTCTCGATACGATCGAGTTGGCCGCGCACGGCACGCAGGTGCTCTAGGACGAGGTTGTCGGTCTCGGCCATGGCTATTTCTTCTTGCCGAAGGGATTGAGGCCGCCGAGGCCCGGCAATCCGCCGAGACCTCCGCTCCCCAGACCCGGCAAGCCTTTGGGCAGGCTCAGACCGGGGGGCAGCGAGGGCATGCCGCCCGCGCCGCCCATTTGCTTTTGCAAAGCGGCGATTTGTTCGGGCGTCGGTTGGGGCATGCCGCCGCCGGCGCCAAACGGATTGCCGCCGCCACCCATCAGGCCGCCCATCATGCCGGCCATTTTGCGCATGCCGCCGCCCTTCATGCCGCCCATGCTTTTCATCATATCGGCCATCTGCCGGTGCTGCTTGAGCAGCCGGTTGACGTCCTCGACCCGCATGCCAGCGCCGGCCGCGATCCGCTTCTTGCGCGAGGCTTTCAGAATATCGGGGTTGCGGCGTTCTTGCGGCGTCATCGAGAGAATGATCGCGCGTTGGCGCTTGATCATGCGGTCGTCGAGGCTCGCGGCGGAGAGCTGGTCCTTGAGCTTGCCCATGCCGGGCAGCATGCCCATGATGCCATTGAGGCCGCCGATCTTTTCGACCTGCGCGAGCTGGTCCGCGAGATCGTCGAGATCGAACTTGCCCTTGGCCAATTTCTTGGCCATCGCCTGGGCTTTTTCGGCATCGATATTTTCGGTCGCGCGTTCGACCAGCGAGACGATGTCGCCCATGCCGAGAATGCGGTTGGCGACGCGCGCGGGATGGAAATCCTCGAGCGCGTCCATCTTCTCGCCGGTGCCGAGCAGCTTGATCGGCTTGCCGGTGACGGCGCGCATGGAGAGAGCCGCGCCGCCACGCCCGTCGCCGTCGACGCGAGTCAACACGATGCCGGTAATGCCGACGCGATCGTTAAAACTCTTGGCGAGATTGACCGCGTCCTGACCGGTCAGGCTGTCGGCGACGAGCAGGATTTCATGCGGATGCGCGGCCGATTTGATCTCGGCCATTTCGGCCATCAAGGCCTCGTCGATATGCGTGCGCCCCGCGGTGTCGAGCATCACGACATCGTAGCCTTGCAGCCGCGCGGTCTGTTCGGCGCGGCGCGCGATCTGCACCGGCGTCTGGCCCGCCACGATCGGCAGCGTATCGACGCCGACCTGCTTGCCGAGCACGGCGAGCTGCTCTTGCGCGGCCGGGCGCTTGACGTCGAGCGAGGCCATCAGCACGCGCTTCTTCAAACGCTCGGTCAGCCGCTTCGCGATCTTGGCGGTGGTCGTGGTCTTGCCCGCGCCCTGCAGGCCGACCATCATGATCGCGACCGGGGCGGCGGCATCGAGATTGATCGGATCGGCATCGGAGCCGAGCGTCTCGATCAGCACGTCGTTGACGATTTTCACGACCATCTGGCCGGGCGTCACCGACTTTACGACATTGGCGCCGACCGCTTGGACGCGCACCTTGTCGACGAAACTCTTGACGACATCGAGCGCGACATCGGCCTCGAGCAGAGCCCGCCGGACTTCGCGCAGGGCCGTGTTGACGTCCTCCTCCGACAGCGCGCCGCGCCGTGTCAGGGCATCGAAGATGCCTGAGAGCTTATCGGAGAGACTTTCGAACATACCAACCTTTTGGTTTGCTGAAGGCTCCCGCGAGAGCCCCAATCGCAACTCTGAACCCAACGCAAAACGCGCCCGGGGGCGTGATACGCTGCCGGACGAGACCGCCGACTGTAACAGCCGAAGCGGATGCGACCCCCATTTGGGGAGACGTGTTGATAGAGGCTGAGGCGCGGAGGGTCAAGGGGGTGTTTTCCCTCTTGGTTTGGCCGCATCGTCCGTCATGGCCGGGCTTGTCCCGGCCATCCACGCCTGGATTTTGCTGTTCCGATGTCGGATGATCAACAAACGTCACGGCGTGGATACCCGGCACAAGGCCGGGTATGACGGTGGTTAGAGTCTTTTTCCCACCTCGTCCGCCACCGCCCTTGCCGCCGCGACTCCCGTCTCGAACGCGCCATGCGCGGTCGAGAAAAACGCCCGAGACACCGCCTCGCCCGCGAAAAAGATGCGGCCGTCGACGGGCGTGGCGAGGGTGGCGCGGGCGTCGGCCTGGCCAGGCAGGGCGTGGGAATAGGAGCCGAGCGAGAGCGGATCGCGCGCCCAGCCCGTCGCCACGATGGGGGTGAGCCGGGGCAGGATCGAGGCGCCGAAGGCGCGGGCGAGATCGTCGCGCGCGGCGGAGACGAAAGCGGGCAGGCCGCCGTCTTCCAGCGCGCGCGCGTAATCCCCGCCGAAATAACCTTCGATCATCGGCCGGCCGCCGGGCAGCAAGGTATAGGAGCCGCTGTCGCGTGTGTTCACATCGGTGCCGACGCGGGTGTCGGGCTCGAAATCGCCCGGCGCGTCGAGCGCGAGATAGAGCTTGTCGGCGACGCCGAGCGGCAGGGCGGCCGCCGCCGCGAGATGCGCGTCGAGCGCGGGCGAAAACGTGATGGCGCCCGAGGCCAGCACGTTGGTCGGCACCGTGACGATCACGGCGTCGCATTCGAGCGCGCCCGAACTCGTCTCGATCGTGATCCGGCGGCCTGTCGCATCGACTTTGCGCACGGCGCGGCCGAGCTTGACGGGAAGGTCCGCGCCCGTCGCCGCGATCAGCGCGCCATAGCCGCCGCGCGCGCGCCAGTTTTCGCCGGTATCGATGTAGCGGCCGTAATCGACCACCGAGACGCGTTCGAGCGGCGCGCCATGATAAAACGTCGCGATCGCGTCGAGCCGCGTGTTCCAGCGCCCGCCGGGATCGAGAAAATCGCTCGCCGCGCGGTCTTGGCCGGTGCGCTCGGCGTCCTCGGCGGCGGCGGCGAGCCGGTCGTCGAACGCGCCATGGGCCGCGAAAAACGCCTCGGCCTCGGCGGCGGACACGCCCCTGGCCGGGCGCATCCACGGCGGATCGGACGTGTCGAGCTCGAAGCCAAGGCTCGGCGCAAGTTCCGCCAACACATTGCGGCTGCCCGAATGCAGCCATTCGCAGCCGAGATCGAGCGGCGCGGCGGCGCC
>JARLIW010000161.1 GCA_031291515.1 Beijerinckiaceae bacterium
ACTCCACCGCCGTCATGCCCGGCCTTGTGCCGGGCATCCACGCCGAGACGTTGCGGTTTCGTCCGGCAGCAGACCCGCAATGTCACGGCGTGGATGGCCGGGACACGCCCGGCCATGACAGTGGAGAGTCCATCGACAGACGAGACCTCCGTGCACGCCGTGACTATCGCGGGAAAGCGGTCGGCAGACACGCGCGGCGCCAATATTCCGTTCGATCTCAACGCTCTCTTCGCCGGGCTCGAAACCGCGCCCGGCTTGCTCCTCGCGGTCTCCGGCGGGCCGGATTCCATCGCGCTGATGCTGCTAGCGGCCCAATGGGCGGAGCTGGCGGGCCACGCCGCGCCGCGGCTTCATGTCGCCACCGTCGATCATGGCTTGCGGGCGGAGGCGCGCGCCGAAGCGGAAGCCGTGGCGGCGGCGGCGGCCAAGCTCGGGCTTCCGCATGTGGTCCTGACGTGGACGGGACCCAAACCGAAGACCCGCATTCAAGAGCGCGCGCGGGAGGCTCGATACGCGCTCCTCGCCGCCCATGCCCAAGGCATCGGGGCCACGCACGTCGTCACGGGACATCACGCGGATGACCAGGCGGAAACCATCCTGTTCCGGCTCGGACGCGGCAGCGGCCCCGGCGGGCTCGTCGGCATGAAGCGCGAAAGCGCCGTGGCGCCTGGCATCGTCCTGGCCCGGCCGCTGCTCGGCCTCGCCAAGGCGCAACTGATCGGTATTTGCGAAGAGGCCGGCCATGCGTTCGCCGACGACCCCTCGAACCACGATCCAAGCTACGCGCGGGTGAGACTGCGCGCGGCCCGCGACGCGCTCGCCCGGCTCGGGCTCGAGACCCCGACGCTCGTCCGGCTCGGCGCCCGGCTGGCCAGGGCCGAGGACGCCCTGGAGGCCGAAACCCGACGCTGCCTGACCTTGGCCGAGGCGGCCTGGGAGACCGGCCGGTTCACGGCGAAGCTCGCGCCGCTCGAAGACGCCAAGCCGGAAATCCTGATCCGGCTGTTGCGCCACGCCCTCGAGGGCCTAAACCCCGGCGGCAAGCCGCCGCGCCTCGACCGCCTGGAGACCCTGGCGGAGAACTTGGGCGCATCGCTGCGCGCGGGCACGGCCCTACGAGCCACCCTGCACGGGACCTGCGTCACGTTTTCGCGCGACACGAGGCTCGTCATCGCGCCGGAGCCGCCAAGACGGCGTGGCCGGGCTGGCAAAGGTCCAGACAGCGCTCCGAATCGGGAAGCGAACCCGAAAACTTCTTAAGAGAGAGCCAATTTCCAACGCCAAGCCTCGGGTTTCCCAAGAAAATCGCATCAACCCCGTTGACATCTCCGCAAGTCGCCATCTTGGCAAGACCGAGTAGGGAGCCTACATTGGTTGCAAGCGGATCATGCCGGATCCGCCGTAATTTCCGTCACGCGTTATCGCGCCGGCCGTTTTTCTCCTTCGGGTCCTGGCTTTCGGGCCAAACCCTTCTGGATCGCAGATGAACCCCAATTTCCGCAATTTCGCTCTGTGGGTGATCATATTCCTTCTCGTGGTCGCTCTCGTTATGCTGTTCCAAAATCCGGGGCAGCGGCCGGCCTCGCAGGAGATTACCTTCAGCCAGCTCTTGACCGAGGTGGATCAGGGGCGTGTGCGCGAGGTGACGATCGCCGGCAATGACGTCACCGGCCATTTCACCGATAATCGGGCGTTCGCGACTTACGCGCCCAACGATCCCACGCTGGTGCAGACGCTCTATAAGAAGAACGTCTCGATCGCCGCCAAGCCGCCGTCGGACGGCAATAGCTGGCTCGTGACCTTGCTCGTCAACGGCCTGCCGCTGCTCGCCTTTCTCGGCATGTGGATTTTCGTCTCCCGGCAGATGCAAGGCGCCGGCGGCAAGGCGATGGGCTTCGGCAAGTCCAAGGCCAAGCTCTTGACCGAGGCGCATGGCCGCGTGACCTTCGAGGATGTCGCGGGCGTCGACGAAGCCAAGGAAGACCTCCAGGAAATCGTCGAGTTTTTGCGCGACCCGCAAAAATTCCAGCGGCTCGGCGGCCGGATTCCGCGCGGCGTGCTGCTCGTCGGACCTCCCGGCACCGGTAAGACCTTGCTCGCCCGCGCCATCGCCGGCGAAGCCAACGTGCCGTTCTTCACGATCTCGGGCTCCGACTTCGTCGAAATGTTCGTCGGCGTCGGCGCGAGCCGCGTCCGCGACATGTTCGAACAGGCGAAGAAGAACGCGCCCTGCATCATCTTCATCGACGAAATCGACGCGGTCGGGCGCCATCGCGGCGCGGGCCTCGGCGGCGGCAACGACGAGCGCGAGCAGACGCTGAACCAGCTTCTCGTCGAGATGGACGGGTTCGAGGCCAATGAGGGGATCATCCTCATCGCCGCGACCAATCGCCCCGACGTGCTCGACCCCGCGCTGTTGCGTCCGGGCCGGTTCGATCGTCAGATCACCGTTCCGAACCCCGATGTCATCGGCCGCGAGCGGATTTTGAAGGTCCATGTCCGCAAGGTGCCGCTGTCGCCCGACGTCGATTTGAAGGTCGTCGCGCGCGGAACGCCCGGATTTTCGGGCGCGGATCTGATGAATCTCGTCAACGAATCGGCATTGATGGCGGCGCGACGCGGCAAGCGCATCGTCACCATGAGCGAATTCGAGGACGCCAAGGACAAGATCATGATGGGCGCCGAGCGCCGCACCCTGGTCATGACCGAACAGGAAAAGCTGCTGACCGCCTATCACGAGGGCGGCCATGCCCTGGTGGCGCTCAACGTCGCCGCGACCGATCCCGTCCACAAGGCGACGATCATTCCGCGCGGCCGCGCGCTCGGCATGGTCATGCAATTGCCGGAACGCGACAAGCTGTCGATGAGCTACGAGCAGATGACGTCGCGCCTCGCGGTCCTGATGGGCGGCCGGGTGTCGGAAGAAGTGATCTTCGGCAAGGAAAAAGTGACGTCGGGCGCGCAATCCGACATCGAGCAGGCGACGAAACTCGCCCGCGCCATGGTCACGCGCTGGGGCTTTTCCGACGCGCTCGGCACGGTCATGTATGGCGAGAACCAGGAAGAAGTGTTCCTGGGCTATTCGATGGGGCGTCAGAACACCCTTTCGGAAGAGACCGCGCGCAAGATCGATGCGGAAGTCCGCCGGCTCGTCGAACACGGCCTGTCGGAAGCCACCCGCATCATCACGGAAAAGCGCGGCGATCTCGAAATCCTGGCGCGCGGGCTGCTCGAATACGAAACCCTGTCGGGCGATGAAATCATCGGTCTGCTCAACGGCAAGACGCCGGTGCGCGATTCCGGCGACGATGCCGTCCCGCCGCGCGGTTCGCCCGTGCCCTCGACCGGGATCAACCGGCCGAAGCCCCTGTCCGATCCGGGGCTGGAGCCGCAGCCGCAAACGTAGTTGACGATCAACCGATTGAATAAAGGCCCGCTTCCCCCGAAGCGGGCCTTTTTTTATCTCGGTTTCGGCGCTGCGACGCTCGCCTTCGCCGGATCAATCCTCCTCCACGAAGTGGGGGAGGGGGACCACGCGAAGCATGGTGGAGGGGGCTGGCGCGCTTCGCCGAGTCCGAATTTGCCCCGGTGTCCGGCTCGATGAGACAGTTTTGCGCCCAGCGGTGGCCCCCTCCACCGCCTTCGGCGGTCCCCCTCCCCCGCTTCGCGCGGGAGGATTACGTCAGCCGATTGCCCACTTTGGCGTCGGCGCCCGCATTGACAAGAGTTTGATTCGGAGTCCGTCCCCGGCCCGCGCGACTCCGCGCGTTCTCGCATCATCAAACCGGGCGAAACACGAAATCCAGTCCCTTCGGCCGTCCAAACCGCTGCATCTTGTGGAGAACAAAGCCGGACTCACCTATGGACATCGATTCGGGCGCGATTCGTTCGCGGGCCGTTCGATTCATGAATTTCGCGTCCGGCGCGCGTGTCGTTTTGAAACGGTCTTTTCTCGGCGCCCTCGCGCTTTGGAGGTTGCGGCATGGGGGGCGCGCCCCTAAATTAACGCTCGATCTCGCCGGGGCGCGCGCGACTGATGAACCTGCCATTTTCCGCCCATCCGACGGTTCGGCACGATCGCCTTGCGCGCGAGCGGCTTTCGACCGTCAGCGTCGTGCTGGGGCCGACCAATACCGGAAAAACCCATTTCGCGATCGAACGGCTGCTGTCGCATCGCTCGGGCATGATCGGGCTGCCGCTTCGGCTGCTGGCGCGCGAGGTCTACAACCGCGTTGTCGAAAAGGTCGGTTCCGAGGCGGTCGCGCTCGTCACGGGCGAGGAAAAGATCAAGCCGAAGGGCGCGCGCTACTGGATTTGCACCGTCGAGGCGATGCCGCGGGATCTCGATCTCGCCTTTGTCGCGATCGATGAAATCCAACTTGCCGCCGATCTCGACCGCGGCCATGTGTTCACCGACCGGATCTTGCACCGCCGGGGCCTCGAAGAGACGCTGCTGATCGGCGCCTCGACGATGCAACAGCCGCTGCAAGCGCTGTTGCCCGACGCGCGAATCGTGTCGCGTCCGCGTCTGTCGAAACTGACCTTCGCCGGAGAAAAGAAAATCGCGCGCCTGCCGCGCCGCAGCGCCATCGTCGCCTTTTCGGCCGAGGAGGTCTATGCCATCGCGGAATGGCTGCGGCGGCAAAAAGGCGGCGCCGCCGTGGTGCTCGGCGCTCTGTCGCCGCGCACGCGCAATGCCCAGATCGACATGTATCAAAACGGCGATGTCGATTACATCGTCGCCACCGACGCGATCGGCATGGGGCTCAATCTCGATGTCGATCACATCGCCTTCGCGGCGGGCAAGAAATTCGACGGCTGGCAGCATCGGCCGCTCACGCCGGCCGAATTCGGACAGATCGCGGGCCGCGCCGGACGCCATTTGCGTGACGGCACCTTTGGCACGACAGGCCGCTGCGATTCCTTCGGCAACGAATTAGTGGAAATGCTCGAGGATCATCGTTTCGATCCCGTGCGTATGCTGCAATGGCGCAACACTGACCTCGACATGGCCTCGCTCGATGCGCTGGCCGCCACGCTCGACGTTCTGCCGGGCGAGCCGGGCCTGACGCGCGCGCCCCTCGCGCAAGACCAGCTCGTGCTCGAAATCGCGGCCCGCGACAGCGACGTGCGTAAGGTCGCGCGCAATCGCGGCGATGTCGCACGTCTTTGGGAATGCTGCCAAATTCCAGATTACCGCAAGCTTTCCCCGGCCGCTCACGCGGAACTCGTCCTGACCGTTTACGGCTTCGTCGTGCGCGCCGGGCGCATTCCCGACGACTGGTTCGCGCGCCACGTCGAGGCGCTCGACCGGACCGATGGCGACCTCGATTCGATCTCCGCGCGCATCGCCCAAGTGCGAACTTGGACCTTTATTGCGAACCGGCCGGACTGGTTACGCGATCCCGAGCATTGGCAGGGCGTGACGCGTCGGGTAGAGGACAGTCTGTCGGACGCTTTACACGAACGGCTAGCCCAAAGATTCGTCGACCGCAGGACCAGTGTCCTGATGCGTCGATTACGAGAGAACGCAATGTTGGAAGCCGAAATTACCTCCTCAGGCGACGTCATGGTCGAAGGCCAGCATGTTGGTCATCTCAACGGCTTTCGCTTCACGCCAGACCCGCAGGCGTCCGGCGAGGCCGCCAAGGCCTTGAACGCCGCCGCGCTCAAAGCGCTGGCCTCGGAAATCGAGAGCCGCGCCTTGCGCGTTCACGAAGCGGTCGACGAAGCCTTCGTGCTTGCCAACGACGGATTGATCCGCTGGCTCGGCGAGCCCGTCGGGCGTCTCGCCGTCGGGACGCATATTCTCGAACCGCAAATCCGGATCATCGCCGATGAGCAATTGACCGGGCCCGCGCTCGAACAGGTGCAACGCCGCCTCGATCTGTGGATCGCCCAACACGTCAAGAAACTGCTGGGCCCGCTGACCGAACTCGAAAAGTCGAGCGAACTTGAAGGCATCGCCAAGGGAATCGCGTTCCAGATCGCGGAATCGCTCGGGGTCTTGGAACGCGGCCGGGTCGCGGAAGAGGTCAAGAACCTCGCGCAAGACGCTAGGGCCACGCTGCGCAAGCTCGGCGTCCGCTTCGGCGCCTATCATCTCTATCTCCCCGCCTTGGTCAAACCGGCGCCGCGCGCGCTGGCCGCGCAGCTCTGGGCCTTGAAGAATGGCGGCGTCGAAGGCGTCAAGGGGCTCGACGAAGTCCCGCATCTCGCGTCGTCCGGCCGCACCTCCTTCGTCGCCGATCCGTCCGTGCAAAAAGGATTTTACCGGGCGGCCGGCTTTCGCGTCTGCGGCGAACGGGCCGTGCGCGTCGATATTTTGGAGCGCTTGGCCGATCTGATCCGCCCCGCGATTGCCTATCGTCCGGGAACGACGCCGGGCGAGCCGCCCGCGGGCGCGGCTGACAATGAAGGCTTCGTCGTGACGGTCGGCATGACCTCGCTGGCCGGCTGCTCGGGCGAGGCCTTTGCCTCGATCCTGAAATCCTTGGGCTATGTGCTCGACCGCCGCGCGGGTCCGGCGATCACCGTCCCGCTCGTGCCGAAAGCGTCGACCGAGCCGGTGCAGGTTATCGCGGCGCCCGAACCTCCGCCGGCCGCCGAGGCCGCGCCGCACAGTGAGCATGGGACCGGGCCGTCCGAAGCCGCGACGGAAGAGCATGGGACCGCGCCGGAGACGGCTCCGGTCCCCGAGGCCGAAGCTGCTCCAGCCACGGAGCCCGTTCCCGAAGTCGAACCCGCTCCGGAGCCTGTTCCCGAGACCGTGGCGGCTGCCCCGGAGACCGCACCCGAAGCGCCCCCGGCCGAGGACGTCGCTCCCACCGTTGTTGCCGACGAGACCGCTCCCGCCGTCGAGGCGAGCGCCGAAACGCAGGCGCCCGAGGCCGCGGCGGCTCCCGTCGCCGAAGCCGCGACAGCGGAAGCCGAGGCTCCCGCCGAACCGGTCGAAATTCCGTTGATCGAGGTCTGGCGGCCGCATCGCCAGAACGTCCATAACCGCCGGCCAGCTGGCGACCGCGCGAAATTCCAGGGGCGGCGCGATCGCGGCCCCACGAACCAGCCGCAGGCCGCTTTGGGCGACGTCCCAGCCGAAGGCGGAGCGGCGCCCTCCTCCGAAGAGGCGCCGAAAAGCAATCGTCCCGAAAGGTCCGCGCGTTACCGGCGCCCCGAAGGCGAAGGCTATAGCCGTCCCGCTGGCGGCGACAGCCGGGCCAAGGGCGGCGGCGGCGAAAGAAGCGGCGGCCCAGGCCGTCCGCATGGCGGCGACGCCCGGCGTGACGCGGGGCATGGCGGCAAGCCGCGCCGCGACGAACGCGTGCCCTCGTTCCAGACGACGGAAAAGCCCAAGTCGCGCGACCGCGCGCCCGATCCCGATTCGCCCTTCGCCAAGCTCGCGGCGCTCAAGGAGCAGATGGAAAAGGACCGGCGCTAACCAATTGGCTTGGTTTTCGTTTTAGGGTGGCTGTCATTCCGGGGCGAGCCGAAGGCGAGAGCCCGGAAGCCATGACAACGCCCTTGATCGAAAAGCGCAAAAGACTCGGCTGCCGAACGGTTCCGCTTCGTCCGGCATCCGCGTTGTCCGAGCTTCCGGGCTCGCCTCCGGCGACCCGGAATGACATCGCGGCCGTTGGAAGACGTCCAGACTCGGTGGAACGCGCATGCGCTCCAACGCCTCTGGTCACGCATCCAAGGGATAGGCGGCTTCGATCACATAGGGGCCGCCGCCGAGCGAATCGCGCGAGGACATCAGGACGAA
>JARLIW010000162.1 GCA_031291515.1 Beijerinckiaceae bacterium
ATTAAACCCGACATCGTCTGCCTCGCGAAGTCCTTGAGCGGCCTTGGCCTGCCGATGGCGCTCGTCCTGATCAAGCCCATCTGGGACAAATGGTCTCCGGGCGAACATAACGGGACGTTCCGGGGCAACAATCTCGCCTTCGCGACGGCCACCGCGGCGCTCCATTATTGGGAGCAAGCGAGCTTCCTCGGCCACAAGGATAAAAACGAAGCCTTGGTCCACGCCTGGCTCGAGACGAAAGGTCGAGCATACCACGGATACGGCGTCAGCGCCCGCGGACTAGGTCTGATGGCGGGATTGCGATTTGCCTACCCCGGACAGGCCGAGGCGGTGGCGCGCGAAACGTTCAACCGCAATGTGCTGATCGAAACCGCCGGTCAAAACGACGATGTGCTCAAACTAATGCCGCCGCTGACGATCCCCCATGACGTCTTGATCGAGGGACTGGCGCGTATTTCGGATGCGATCGACGCGGTTCTGCCGGTTTCCGACACCGCCAACCAGACCCTCGCGGCGTAAACCGCGCGCCCTTGGATTTGGAGTCCGTCGGCCAGGAGGGTCAAAGGCCGATTAGGCCCTCCTGGATCGCGATGACGATGGCGGTAATGCGGTTGCTTGCGTTGAGCTTCCGCATCGCGTTGCCGATATGGAATTCGACCGTCCGCTCCGCGACGGAAATGATTTGGCTGATCTCCCAATTTGTCTTGCCGTCCTTCGCCCACGACAAGCATTCACGTTCGCGGGCGGTCAGCCGAATTTGCATTTCGCTCGCATCGGGACGGTCGGCTTGGAGAGCGGAATACCGGACCCAAGTTTGTGCCGCCAGAGCATAAACGAAGGGAACCCGGCGCGGATCGGGAATGGGACCATCGCGCAGGGAGACGCTGATGACATGGGTGCTTCCATCAGGATTGTGAAACGGCATCGTAACCCCGCCGTGGACCCCGATATCCTTGCATTCGTTAAAGAATTCTTTTTCGTTCGCGCTCTGCTTCCGATCCGTCGCGATCGGCTCCCACGAAAACGGCTGTCTCGCGATCAGCGTTTGGCGCAAGATCGGGTCGATCAAATGATATTTTCGCGAAAAATACATTCCCGCATAGCCATCGGGGCAATCCGCCGCGAGAACATTGACGTTGGCCTTCCGCGACAAATGCGCAAAGACGATATTTTGATAGCCCTCGTCGGCAACGGCGTTGCGAAACAAGGTTTCGAGATCATTCAGATTGGTAGCGCCCTGTGTCGCTTCGAGGAAACCTTCAAAACTGGATGCCATGACGTGGACCTCCAATCGGCCTTTCCGCCGGCTCGGGCGAAAGGATCTCACCGAACGGGTGCAAGAATGAAAGAAGAAGCTCGTTGAATCGATCGGGCGCTTGCCAATGCGCGGCGTGACCAACCCCGTCGAGAACCTGAACCTCGCCACGCCACAGGTTCCGGTAGGCCGGCTTTCGCAGGTAGGACAGATTGATAAAGGGGTCCTGGTCGCCATGAACGACGGCCAACGGCCGGGCCTCGCGTTCGACCAGATCCCACGCATCCAAACCAACGCCGTTCATCGTGTTTTGGACCATCCAAAAGCGTGCATCGCCATCTGTTCTGCGAACCGCCGCCAAGAGCTCCGGCGTGAGAAATTCCGGGCCGCCGACAACCGCCTCGCCATAGGCGATCGCGTCCTCGGGGCTAAAGTCGCGTTGACCCGCGAAATTCATCGCTTCCGAGGGCAGGAAAGCCTCGGTCAGCGACTCCATCCGAGATTTGGCGGCCGGCGTTCCGACAATGAGAAGCGAGACGACACGCGGATCGCGGCCCATCAGTTCCAGCCCGATATGCCCGCCGAGCGACCAGCCCACGACATGAACGGAGTTGATTGAGAAGAAATCGAGTATTTCGGCCACGATGCCCGCGTAACCCGGAAAACTATACACGGCCGAAGGATTTTTTGCATTTTCCGACGCGCCATGGCCCGGTAAATCCAACGCCAATACGCCATAACCTTGCTCACGGAGGGCCAAGATCTGAGCCGCGAATATTTCTTTACAGGAGGAATTCCCGTGAATCAAAAGGACAAGCGGACGCGAGCCTAAACTATAAACTAGGTCGATACGCCCACAACTTACCTGTACCGCATGATGATAATCCGGCATGTGATGCGCCATAACTCGCGTGACAATTGATCCTCACGGAAGCAAGACTATTCATACACCTCCCGCCATGCAACATTAAATTGTACCTTCACGCATAATCGATTCATACTCGCTTGAAAATCCCTCATTTTCAATCAGCTAGAAAAAACGGCACGTTATCCGGGCGGTGAAAAACACAACTATAGCGCGACTAAACGGAGCCGTTCCCGAAAAAGATGCTCGGCGCTTCTCGGTACGGTGAGGTGTTATACTCTATAACGGAAGAACGGACGGCCCCGGTCTTCCGATGTGCGCTATGTAAACTTGTTCACTTTTGGGAAGCCCTTGGGCGGGAGGCGGCCGGCCTCGGCGCGCGCGCCAGTCCAATCGCGCAGATCGACGCCGCCGACATTGAAGGTCCGCCCCGCCGTATCCACCCAAGAAAGACCATCGCTCAACGCGAATGTTTTTAGATCGCTAAGACCGCCGTCCTTGTAGCGTTGCAGACGAACACCCTTGCCACGGCTCATTTCGGGCACTTGACCAAGCGGAAACACGAGCAGGCGACGGTTTTCGCCGATCACCGCGACATGATCTCCTTGCACGGGGACGATGACGCGAGCGACGGCGGGCTTGTCGGTGACCAGAACCTGACGCCCCTTGCGCGTGCCACCGATCATGTCGTCCTGATTGACGACAAAGCCCCGGCCGTCGGACGCGGAGACGAGCATTTTCTGTCCGGGCGCATAGGGGAACACAGCGGCGATATCCTCGCCTTCGCCGAGATCGGCCATCACGCGGATCGGCTCGCCCTGCCCGCGCCCGCCGGGCAAGCGTGCCGCCTCGAGCGTAAAGGCGCGGCCATCCGTCGCGAAAACGATGATTTTGGCGGTCGTCTCGGACAGGAAGCTCATGCGCAGCTTGTCGTCGCCCTTGAACTGCAGGCTCGAGAGATCGGCGACATGCCCCTTGAGCGCGCGGATCCACCCTTTTTCAGAGACGACAATGGTCACGGGCTCGCGCTCGATCAGCGCTGCGGCGGCTTGCTCCAAATCGACGGCGGCGGGCGCGTCGGCGAATGTCGTCCGGCGCCGGCCCAGCGCGGTCTCCGGCGCGTAGGTCTTGCGCAACGCCTTGATCTGCGCGGAAATGGTTTTCCATTGCTTGGTTTCGTCGCCGATCAGCCCGGAGACCTCGAGCTTTTCTTTTTCGAGCGCGTCGTGCTCGCGCTTGAGCTGCATCTCCTCGATGCGGCGCAGGCTGCGCAGCCGCGTGTCCAAGATGTAGTTCGCCTGCAGCTCCGTCAGCTTGAACCGGGTTTGCAGCACGGGCCGCGGTTCGTCTTCCTCGCGGATGATGCGGATGACTTCGTCCAAATGGAGAAAGACGATCAACATGCCGGCCAACACTTCGAGCCGGTGCTCGATCTTCTCGAGCCGGAATTTGGACCGCCGCACGAGCACGATCCGGCGGTGATCGAGCCATTGCCGCAGCGCCTCCTTCAAGGAGACGACGCGCGGCACGACGCCGTCGACGAGAACGTTCATGTTCATGGGAAAACGGGTTTCGAGCTCGGTCGCGCGAAAAAGCTGCTCCATCATGATCGAAGGCGCCACGGCGCGATTGCGCGGCTCGATCACGACGCGGACGTCCTCGGCCGATTCGTCGCGAATGTCGGCGACCAGCGGCAGTTTCTTCTCGTTCAAAAGCTCGGCGATCTTTTCGATCAGCCGCGACTTTTGCACCATGTAGGGGATTTCGGTGACGACGACGACCCAGGCGCCGCGTGGCCCCTCCTCCTTGCTCCAGCGCGCGCGGAGCCGGAACGAGCCGCGCCCGGTCCGGTACGCCTCGGCGATCGAGGCCTTCGGCTCGACGAGAATGCCGCCGGTTGGAAAATCCGGACCTTGAACGAATTGCAGCAGGTCGCTGTCGGGAGCCGCGTGATCCGCAATGAGGTGAAGCGCGGCATCGCAGAGTTCGGCGACGTTGTGCGGCGGGATCGACGTGGCCATGCCGACCGCGATTCCCTGCGCGCCGTTGGCCAGCAAGTTGGGAAACGCGGCGGGCAGAACGATCGGCTCTTGTTCGGTGCCGGCATAATTGTCGCGGAAATCGATCGCGTTTTCCTCGATCCCCTCGAGCAGAAGCCGCGCGACATCGGTCATCCTGGCTTCGGTATAGCGATAGGCGGCGGCGCTATCGCCGTCGATATTGCCGAAATTGCCCTGGCCGTCGACGAGGGGATAGCGCGACGAAAAATCCTGGGCGAGACGGACCAAGGCATCGTAAATCGCCTGATCGCCATGCGGATGGAACGAGCCCATGACGTCGCCGACGATCTTCGCGCATTTGCGGAAAGCGGTGCCGGGATCGAGCCGCAGCACCTGCATGCCGTAAAGAATACGGCGATGGACCGGCTTGAGCCCGTCACGCGCGTCGGGAAGCGCCCGGCCCGTGATCGTCGAAAGCGCATAGGCGAGATAGCGCTCTTCCAGGGCTTCGTGAAGCGAGACGGGATCGATACCGCCGCCATTTTGCGGCGTGGGGGGCACGGGAGATTTGGGCATGGCCCTCCCCTAATCGATCGAGAGCGCGGCCGCAAGTTCCTGGTTTGTTTTCCCAACGAAAAGTGACGTCCGCCACAAAAAAGGCGCGGGTTTCCCTCGCCTTGTTGCGGCATTGCACTAGCTCCCGAGACGACGCGGAGCTAGAAGACGGCTCCGGCAACGGAACTTTTACCGTGTTTCATACTTTTCGTATGGCTCGCCGAACTCTGCTGATCTCCGTGTATAAGGTGTCGCTAGTGCTTAGATCTTCCTTCGGCTTGAGTAAGACGTTGGTCCTTTTCGCTATCGCCGCCGCCGCTCTGATCGTTGCGATCACCGCGGCCACCATGCCCTCGTCCGCCACCGTCGAAGCGCATGGCGGGGCCGGTAAAGCCGCGAGCTGCCGCACCGAGCAGGTGGCTTTGGACGAAGGCTACGGCGTCAGCCGCATTGCCGAACAGCAAATCTGCGAAGATCTCTAGACCCGCGGGACGACGTTCCCGATATAGGCGTTGATCTACGCCGTCTGTTGAGTCCCGATCGGCAAAGTCACGACAAAGCGGCTCCCGCCTCCCGGCTCCTCGCGGCAGATGACATGGCCTCCATGGCGGATCGCGATTTGCCGCGCCAGGGCGAGACCGAGCCCCCAGCCCCCGCCCGCTTCGCCATGCCCGGCAGGCCGGTAGAACGGCTCGAAAATACGCTCCCGCTCCTCTGGGTTAATGCCCGGCCCGCCGTCGGAAACGCTTACTTGCGCCGCGTGATCGTGGCGCGACACGACGATCTGGACGGGTGGCTGCCCATGCTTCATGCCATTCTCTAAAAGATTGCGGAACAAGCGCCGCAGCAAGACCGCGCTGCCGTTCACTTCCACCGACTCGCCCGTGGCCGCCAGGCCAAGTCGCGCGGCTTCCTCGGCGGCCAGACCCAAAATATCAATGTCCTCCGCTTGGATGAGGATCGATCCGGAATGATCGAGACGGCTCGACAACAGGATTTCATCGACCAGTTGATCAATGTCGGCGAAGTCCTGGATGATCCCGGCATAGGCCGTTGCCGTCGGATTTTGCATCCAAAGCTCGATCGCGAACCGCAGGCGCGCGAGCGGCGAGCGCAATTCGTGACTCGCATTGGCCAGCAGAGCCTTTTGCGACGTCAACACGGCATCGAGGCGCGAGGCGGCGGCGTTGAAGGTCCGCGCCACCAGCGCGACTTCGTCGCTGCCGGTTTCGTCGACCCGGGCCGTGAGATCGCCCTCGCCCCAACGCGCGGCGCCGGCACGTAGCGCCTCGAGACCCCGCGTCAACCGCGCCGTGACCGGAAACGCCGCGAGCCCAATCCCGCCCGCGACGGTGATCATGACCATGAGAATCAGCCCCGGCGGCGGCCCCGGTGGCGGCGGCAGTTGCGTCAAGACGATATGGCCATCGGAAAGGTCAAAACGCAAAATATGTTGATGCGGACCACGCGGATCCTCGAGCTTGATCGGTTTCCCGCGCGAAGCGATCAAGGTTCCGTCGCTGGCATATACGGAAACATCGGCATCCGACGGGCCGCCCCGTCCCGGACCGTCCCAATGCGGCTGCGGGAGGAAAAAAAATCCGTCCGCGCCCGGCGCGCCCGCCCGCGACGCGTCGCCCCAGTCCCGCTGGGTCTTTCCAAGAAACCACCAGAAACAGCCCATGACCAGCGCGGCCGCGGCGAGGCTCGAGAGCACGGTCAGATATATCTTCCAAAACAACCGGCGGCGAATGACAATCATGTTTCGTCCTGCTTCTTCGCGAAGACATAGCCGCTGCCGCGGACCGTGATGATCCGGCGCGGATGCTTGGGGTCGTCCTCGATCGCGAAGCGGATGCGCGAAACATGAACATCGATGGAGCGATCGAAGGCCTCGAGCTCTTCGCCTTTGACAAGGTCGAGCAGCCGGTCTCGGTTCAGCACCCGGCCGGCATTCTCGGCCAGCGCGACGAGAAGATCGAACTGGTAACTGGTCAGGGCTTTATCCCCGCCGTCGACCCGCACCGTGCGCGATCCGCGGTCGATCTGAAGGCGCCCGAAACGAAGAATCGTGGTCTCCGCCTGGAACGAGCTTCGCTGGCGCCGCAGGATCGCGCGAATCCGCGCGAGCAGGACGCGCGGATTGAACGGCTTGGAAAGATAGTCGTCGGCGCCGATTTCGAGGCCGACGATCCGATCGGTGTCCTCGCCCCGCGCCGTCAACATCAACACCGGGACATCCGAACACGCCCGGATCCGCCGGCACACCTCGAACCCGTCGAGGTCCGGCAGCATGAGGTCGAGCACGACGGCATCGAACGGCGCGCGCGCGATCGCGTCCAGGCCCGCGGCAGCGGTGAAACATTGCTCCGTCGTGAAACCGGCCGCGGAAAAGTAGTCGCTCACCATGGCGGACAGACGCGCGTCGTCGTCGATGATGAGAAGCCGATCCGCCATGAAAGCCGCTATGCCTCAGCCTTTGTCCCGGACCCCGGCGCGATTCTACTCGAAGTCAGGATGACGGTCTCGACCGAAAGACATATGCATCGGACCACCCCAAAAGCCATGTTTCGCGATTCCCTCGAACTTCTCGAAGCGGTCGGCGAGATTCTCGCGTTGCGCGGGGGTGAGCTGGTGGGCCGCGTCGACCAAGGCGTTCGCGATCTTCCTCGAGGTCGCGTCCATTTTGGCGATCTGCGCGGCCCGCAGGCTTTCGATCGCCGCGGCATCGACGACCGGCGCGCGCAAAAGATCAAGCCCCTGTTTGCGCAAGGCCCCATATTGATCCCCGTTCATGGTAATGTCCACGAAGGTCGCGGCGATGATGTCATGAATCTTGGCCTCTTGCGTCGCCGTCGCACCGGCCGAATCCAAGGCGTCGCGCGCCCAACGCTGTAAGAGCGCCAATTGCGGACCGGCATGCCCCGAAGTCATGGCCGCGAACCCGCCCGCGCCAAGGACCGCGCCGCATACGAAAGCCGCGACCAAGAGGATCGAACGGGGCCAACGAGGCGAGAGCGTGCCACCCATGCTCCCCGACGTCGCGCTTCGGGCTTGGACGTTTGGATTGCCATTCTCGCTCATCACGGGCTCCCCGGCGGCGACAGCACCGCGGCCGAGGCGTTTAACACGGCAACGTTTCGCCAGAGCGGTCCGAATGTAAAGAATGATGAAGCAAACCCGGCCGCGTTCGCGATGTGAACGGCCTCAGTCGCCTTTCATGAGCATCGCGACATAGGCGTCATGCGCGTCGGGCAATCCGAGGCCTCGCGGCGCGAACAGGTTTCGCGACAGAAAATAGCCCGCGAGATCGAACCCATCGCGCAGATCGTCGCGCGAAATATGATTCGCCCGTCCATGCCGCAGGAACGGCGGCAGGCGGAACAGGCGGTCCTTGTAGGGTTCGCCCGCCTCGCGCGACACGGCGCGGCTGCTCTTGGGCGAAACATAGATCAGGTCGTCGCGGCTGCCGGTCGCCGCGCATTCCGTGAGATCCACGCCGAACCCGCAATCGGCGAGCACCGCCAGTTCGAACATGACGAGCTGACTCGGCGCGCTGACGGGGTCGTCGAGACCGTCGATCAAAATCATGCTTCGCTCGTAAAGCCCCCCATGCGGCTCGCGTTCGGCGAGGAGCCGGAGCAGCGTGGTCATCAGATTCAGCCCATGCAAGGCGGCGGGTTTGCGCATGAGATCGCCGGTCCGCAGCTTCGTCGCTTCCACGGCATAGAAGCCGAGATGCTCCTCGAGCCGCGCGCGCCACGTCACCTCGACGCTATTGCCCGGCTGAAGCAAAGGCTGCATCCGCTTCGAGCGCCCGCCCTTGACGAGCCCGAGGTGACGCCCATGCTCGCGCGTCATCACCTCGAGAATCACGCTGGTCTCGCCATGCTTCCTGGCGCCGATGATGAGGCCGTCGTCCCGCCATTCCATGAGCAGATCACTTTATCATTTTCAGGGCGCGGACAGCTCAAAAAGGGGATTGATTCTTGGTCTCATCCGGTCTAGCGATAACAAACTATCACAAAGGTGACCGGTGAAGCAGGACCTTATTGTACGATTGGCGCTGGAGACGGGACGGAGGTAACCTCCGCTTTCTCGCCGCTAGCGCTTACCCAGGCCCTTCAGGGGCCTTTTTTATTGCCTTTTTTCTGTCCCATACAACCGACCGAACCACCCCCCACGCTGCCACGCGAACGAGGCTACAATGTCGACAGCAGAGATGACCGGCGCCCAGATGATCGTTCAAGCGCTGAAGGATCAAAAGGTCGAAACGATCTTTGGGTATCCCGGCGGCGCCGTATTGCCGATCTACGACGCGCTTTACGGGCAAAACGACATCAAGCATATTCTCGTGCGCCACGAGCAGGGCGCGGCCCATGCGGCCGAAGGCTATGCGCGTTCGTCCGGCAAGGTCGGCGTCCTGCTGGTGACCTCCGGGCCCGGCGCGACCAATGCGATCACCGGTCTGACCGATGCGCTGCTCGATTCGATTCCCTTGGTCTGCATCACGGGTCAGGTTCCCACCCATCTGATCGGCTCGGACGCGTTCCAGGAATGCGACACGGTCGGCATCACGCGCCATTGCACCAAGCACAATTATCTCGTCCGCTCGATCGAGGATCTGCCGCGCATTCTGCACGAGGCGTTCTACGTCGCGCAGAATGGCCGGCCGGGCCCCGTCGTCATCGACATCCCCAAGGATGTCCAATTCGCGCGCGGCGATTATGTCTGGCCGCGCCACGTCGAGCACCGCACCTACAAGCCGCGGCTCGAGGGCGATGCCGCGCAGATCGAGCGCGCGCTCGATTTGATGGCGACGGCGAAGCGTCCGGTGTTCTACACCGGCGGCGGCGTCATCAATTCAGGGCCGGAAGCCTCCAAACTGCTGCGCGAATTGGTGGCGTTGACGGGGTTTCCGATCACCTCGACGCTGATGGGGCTCGGCTCCTATCCGGCCTCCGGCGCGAATTGGCTCGGCATGCTCGGCATGCACGGCACTTTCGAAGCCAATCACGCCATGCATGACTGCGACGTCATGATCAACATCGGCGCGCGGTTCGACGACCGGATCACCGGCCGCCTCGATGCGTTTTCACCCGGTTCGCGCAAAATCCATGTCGATATCGACCCGTCCTCGATCAACAAGACGGTCAAGGTCGAGGTCGGCATCATCGGCGATTGCACCCATGTGCTGCGCGCCATGATCGATCAATGGAAAAGCCGCAAGCTCATGGCCGACGAACCGGCCTTGAAGGACTGGTGGAAGCAGATCGAGATCTGGCGTGGCCGCAAATCGCTCCACTTCAAGAATTCGACATCGGTCATCAAGCCGCAGCACGCGGTGCGCCGCCTGCATGCGCTGACGCGCGGCCGTGATACCTACATCACGACCGAAGTTGGCCAGCATCAAATGTGGGCCGCGCAGCATTTCGATTTCGACGAGCCGAACCACTGGATGACCTCGGGTGGCCTCGGTACCATGGGATACGGCCTGCCTGCCGCCATCGGCGTGCAAATGGCGCATCCCGACGCGCTCGTCATCGATATCGCGGGCGAGGGCTCGATCCTGATGAACATGCAGGAAATGTCGACCGCCGCCCAATATAGGCTGCCGATCAAGATCTTCATCCTCAACAACGAATATCTCGGCATGGTTCGGCAATGGCAGGAGCTTTTGCACGAGAGCCGCTATTCCGAGAGCTATTCGCACTCGCTGCCGGATTTCGTGAAACTGGCGGAAGCCTACGGCGCGCATGGCATAAGGGTGTCCGACCCCGCCGATCTCGACGCCGCGATCCAGGAGATGATCGACACGCCGAACGCCGTCATCGTCGATTGCCGCATCGACAAGCTCGAAAACTGCTTCCCGATGATCCCCTCGGGCAAGGCGCATAATGAAATGATTCTGGCCGACGACGCGGATCTCGAACTCGAGGCCGTGATCGACGCCGAAGGCCGCATGCTCGTCTAAGACGATCGAACCTAACCTAGTCCTCGTCCTGAGGAGCGGGCCAACCCCGCGTCTCGCAGGGCGAGGGGTCGAGACTTTCGCTAAAGAGCCAAACCGATGATCGCCCCCAGCAAACCGCCGCTCTCGCCCTATTCCTCCAAGGCCTTCCAGGAGGAAAGCAAGCCGCATACGCTCGCCGTCCTCGTCGACAACGAGCCCGGCGTCCTCGCCCGCGTGGTCGGCCTGTTTTCAGGCCGCGGCTACAATATCGAGAGCCTGACCGTCGCCGAGGTCGCCCATAACGAACTGCTCTCGCGCATCACCATCGTCACCTCGGGCACGCTCGACGCGATCGAACAGATCATGCATCAGCTCGACCGGCTCGTGCCGGTCCACAAGGTCACCAATCTGACCCTGGAATTTCGCGGCAAGACGGTGGCCCGCGAACTGGCGCTGATCAAGGTCAAGGGACGCGGCCAGGTCCGCCAAGAAGCGCTGCAACTGGCCGATGCGTTTCGCGCCCGCGTCGTCGATGCCTCGACCGAGAGTTTCGTCTTCGAGCTGACCGGCGCGGCCAGCAAAATCAACGATTTCGTCGATCTGATGCGCCCGCTCGGCCTCGTCGAAGTGTCGCGGACCGGCGTCGCCGCCATCACCCGCGGCCCCAATGAAATGTAGGCGCCGTCACAAACGGTTTTGACGTGACCCGCGTGACGGCCTAGAAGGCCCGCCAAACCCATTTCCCTAAATCACCCAACCACAGGACACGATACCATGCGCGTTTATTACGACCGGGATGCCGACCTCAACCTCATCAAGGGCAAGAAGGTCGCCGTCATCGGCTACGGCAGCCAGGGCCATGCGCATGTGCTGAATATGCGCGATTCCGGCGTCAAGGACGTCGCCGTGGCGCTGCGCGCGGGCTCCGCCACCGCGAAGAAGGCCGAGGGCGAGGGCCTGAAAGTCATGACCGTCGTCGAAGCGGCGAAATGGGCCGATGTCGTGATGATGTTGACCCCGGACGAATTGCAGGGCGATATTTATCGCGACGAGCTGGCCCCGAACCTGAAGCCCGGCGCGGCGCTGCTGTTCGCCCACGGCTTGAACGTCCATTTCAACTTGATCGAGCCGCGTCCCGACATCGACGTGCTGATGGTGGCGCCCAAGGGCCCCGGCCATACCGTGCGCTCGGAATATAAAAAGGGCGGCGGCGTGCCCTGCCTGATCGCCATCGCGCAGGATTACTCCGGCAACGCCCACGACCTCGGCCTGTCCTATGCCTCGGCGATCGGCGGCGGCCGCGCCGGCATCATCGAGACCACGTTCAAGGAAGAATGCGAGACCGATTTGTTCGGCGAGCAGGCCGTGCTGTGCGGCGGCTTGGTCGAGCTGATCCGCGCCGGATTCGAAACCCTGGTCGAAGCGGGCTATGCGCCCGAAATGGCCTATTTCGAATGTCTGCACGAGGTGAAGCTGATCGTCGACCTGATCTACGAAGGCGGCATCGCGAATATGAACTATTCGATCTCCAACACCGCCGAATATGGCGAATATGTCACCGGTCCCCGCATCATCACGTCCGAGACCAAGGCCGAGATGAAGCGCGTGCTCGACGACATTCAGTCCGGCAAATTCACGCGCGATTGGATGCTCGAAAACAAGGTCAATCAAACGTCCTTCAAGGCCACGCGCGCCAAGGCGGCCGCGCATCAGATCGAGGAAGTCGGCGCCAAGCTGCGCGGCATGATGCCTTGGATCACCGCCAACAAGATGGTGGACAAGGCGAAGAACTAAGGTTTTCGGACCGCGGCCGGGGTGCCAGTGGCACGCCGGCCGCGAGGCGATCGCGGCTCCGTGACGCCTGCCTTGACGCAAGGTCTTTGCGGCTATGCGCGGATGGTTTTGCGAGGGGCGCCCGACGGGGGGATTTGTAATTTAAACCTTTTGGAATGCGCGTTTTGCGTCGAAAATCTGGACGTTTTGAGAAGCTGTGCAAAGTGCGCGCAGATACACGTTTATGGTTTGTTCGGAAAGCCTTGGCCTGTTATTGTCCCTTTAGAAAAGGCCCCGAAGGGCAGATGAAGTTCTAGCCGCAAATTCAAGAGCGCCAAATGGCAAGATGCACAGCACCAGTAAGAGGCCATCGCACAGCGAGCGCTGCAGCGGACTGCCCCGCATGTGGTGCCCGCTATCGCGGCTACTCGTCGTCCCCGTCCTACCCCCCAGCCTACTCCCCGTCCTATTCCCCTTTGGGGAGCAGCGGGGGCGGCCGGAGCAGCGGCGGCGGGTCCGGCAGAAGCTTAAGGGCGCGCTGGTCTGGAGCTAGTTCGTCTCAGCTGTATACGCCTGAGGAACTGCGGGCGCTCACGCCAATCCGCGACACCGTCAAGAAACGAGCATCCCTACCTGACCTTCGGCACATCTTTCTGTGCCACGCGTGGGACGACAGGCAGGGGGTCGCCAAGGAACTGTGCGATCTGCTCGTGGCACGTGATGTTTCGGTCTGGTTCAGCGAGAATGACATTGGCCTCGGCGAGCCGTTTCTCCGCGCTATCGACAGGGGCTTGGCGAAGTCGCGGATCGGGATCGTGCTGGTGACCCCTGCGCTGCTGAAGCGCCTTCCAGCAGCGGGCGTCGCAGACAAGGAGCTTTCGGTACTTCTAGCGCGTGATCAACTTATTCCCATCGTGCATAACACAACGTACGAAGCTCTCCGCGAAGTCAGCCCCATGCTCGCCTCGCGAAACGGCCTGGAAACTGCAGAAATGCCGATGGCAGACGTCGCGGCCAAGCTCGCCGAGCTGGTCACCCTCTAGCTCTATTGCCGGGGTGGGCCTGTTACAGAAATCAAGATTTTCGGTTGGGCCGCTTGCCTGAATATATGAGAATTGTCTTCCTACATGACCAGCGGCTTGGGAGGTCAAGCCTGACCATTTGGATACGCGAATGAGCGATATCGAGGACTATGCCGCTCCCTTGCCGAACGGCGGCTTGGACCCTTCCGTCTCTCAGGCGCACGAGGAATTTCTAAGGCTGGTAACGGTCCCGGTGCTCATCAATCGAGAGAAAGGCGTTGATGTTCTAGGAACCGGCACTCTTTTCGAAATAGATACTAAGATTTTTCTTGTGACGGCGAAGCATCTTTTTGATGGTGAAGAGTACGCAAAAGTAGCGATACCGGCCAGTCCAAATGATAGAACGATAGCTTATCTGAATGACAATAAATTGCACCTGCTTGGCGATCAAAACTCTAAAGAGTTGGACATCTGCGCGATTGAATTGAGACACGCCCCCCTTGTTGAGTATGTCAAGAGGCACTGGACTTGCCTCACACTCGATGACACGACAACGCCCGCGAGTGCGGGGCGATTTATCGTCTGCGGATATCCATCTTCGCTGAGTTCGCACCGTAAAAATGGCAATGACATTGATGTCGTAACTAAAATTATAGCGTTTTACACGAATCGCATTCCTCCTCCGCCGAACGCCGAACGTCCAGTAGATGACAGCATTGACATCTTTCTTAGGCACTGTGAAGTTAATAGAAGTATCGATGGCGAGCCAATCCAGTCACCGAGGTTTCAGGGTGTCAGCGGCGCGTCCATCTGGGAAACGCAATCTCCGCCAGGCAGTTTCTGGACACCACGCGGCACCCTAAAAGTTGCCGGCATTCAGAATGCGAACCGGTATGGGGAATACCTTCGGGCTACAAGCTGGGACTGCGTTGCCGCGCTGCTGAGACAAGCCAGCGCTTCTTAGCGCGACTCCTTTAATAGACCAGATCGGACGAAGGGCCGATGACCTCCGCCATGTTCAAGGACTAGTGCAGAAATTAATACTTTCGCAACAAAGGGTGAAGCCCGCATTGCCATACGCTTAGTGTTGCAAAAGTCTGTTGCGAAACAAAGGCGATTTTGCTACTGTTTCGCCATGACAATTTACGGCTATGCCCGCGTCGCGACAGACGGCCAGAGTCTCGACAGCCAGCTCGAGGCGTTAAAGGCGGCTGGTTGCGAAAAAGTGTTCCGCGAGGAAATCAGTGGGGCAAGGGCCGATCGCGCCCAGCTCGTCCAATTGCTGGCGACCATCCAGAGCGGCGATGTGCTGATCGTGAGCCGCCTCGACCGCTTGGCGCGCTCGACCCGCGATCTTC
>JARLIW010000163.1 GCA_031291515.1 Beijerinckiaceae bacterium
CGCTTTGCAATCGCGAACAAGCTTGCTATACGGCCCCCCACGCCAACGTGCATTCCCTGATAGCTCAGCTGGTAGAGCAGTCGACTGTTAATCGACTTGTCGCAGGTTCGAGTCCTGCTCAGGGAGCCAATTGGCTATAATCTCCAGATCATTCGGGCGCTGCCCCGCCGCCGTCCGCTCGGGCGCCGATTGTTTTAAGCGCCCCGCGCTCAACGCGCGTGGGGCTCCGCGCCACCGCGACCGGGCGCGCACGCGTTCGCCCACGCACGATGGCTGTGGATTATGTCATATTCAAATTGACTGATAGCTTTATTCTATTAATCTACGGCCACCGAAGTCGAGCATTCTTCTTTCGCTGGATTTGGTCCGCCCTGGCCGCGCGGCTTCCTCTGGCCAGGGCGGGTATTTTTGATACCGGCTGTGCGGCCCGCGACCCACACGGGCTCTATGACTTGTCCTGCGCCACGGTGAAGCTAAAGGTCCGGCTGGCGCCGAGGATTGGGTTCATCAGCGACTGGAAGAAAATCAAATTGTGCGTATAGGTGACCGTCACGACAACGCCGGTTTGTCCCGAGGCGATGGCATTTTGAGCGATCGCGAGTTCGTTGGCCGTGAGCGTCGCGCCCGAGGGCGTCGCATAAATCGTCGTGGCGACCCCGCTGGTGATCGACACCTGTAGCATGCGCAGGGTGATGTTGGCGGGCGCGAGTTGCGGGACGAGATTTTGGATGGCCGCCGTCGCGGCGTAGGTAGCAAGCTGCGTATTGCAGGTCCCCGCCGGCGAATCGCTGCAATCGGCCCAGGTCGAGGCATAGCGCGACGCAAGTTGGTTGACCGCGCGATAGGCTTGGAAGGCGCGCCCGCATTCGACGGTTCCGGCCATGAACAAAAGCATGACCGGAATGATGAGGGCGAATTCGATCGCGGCGGTGCCCCGGCGGGACTGAGGGAACCGTCGAAGCGGATGCCTCATGATCAATATCCTTGGCGACGGATGAGGGCCGAGGAGCGGACCGTCGCGAGCGACGTAAAGCCCGGCATGAAGGTCACGACGGTCCCTTGGGCGCGCAGGGCGAGGACGTCGCCGGGTGAATTCGCATCGACGACGTTCGAGATCGCGACCGGGGCGCTCGCAAGCGCCGTGAATTCCTTGAGATCGACCAAGAATGTCGAATCGTTTTTGACCATCCCGCTCGATTTCGAATAAACGAGCGTTTTGAGGGAGCTTGCCGTCACGCTCGGCGTCGAGGCCGAATTATACAGGTTGACGAGATAATCGGCGGTTTGAATGACGCCCGCGTCGAGAGACGACTGCGCCATATAATAGATCGCCATCTGCACGATGAAGAGCAGCGTGAAGATAAAGGGCACCGAGACGATGGCGAACTCGACCGCCGACGAGCCGCGTCTGTCACCCAGAAAGGATCGGGGCAGTCGGGGCAGGCGGACGCGCCTCATTGATCGGCGGCCGGCGGGGTCAGCGGATCGGCGACGATATAGAACCCGCTAAAATCGCCGCCGAGGCCGTAGTAGATCGTATCGTTTTGCGGCGCGGGCACGGGAATTGTCGTCAATGCCGATGTTGGCGGGTTGCTCATATAGGGGCTTCCAAGCGCCGTCAGCTTGACGTCGTCAATGCCGGGGCCATTGCCATCGGCCGCGCCGCCATTGGCGGAGAAGGTCAACCAATAGAGTCCGGGCTTGGTGATGAGAACGGAGACGCTGCGGGCCGTCCAGGTGGAACCGGAGACATAGCCGCAGGTATCGATGACGGGATTGTTCACAGCCGCGTTATAGCTCGACCAGTTCACGTTGTCGGGGGGCGTTTTGGGTGTCGTCGTGACCGTGTTGTCGGTATTCAGATAGGTCGTCGTGGCGCCGAGGGTGGTGACGGGATTGGGCGTGCTCACCAAGAGCCCGTTGGACATGAAGACGCCGACAATATTCGTTGTGACGGCGTAAGATGCGCTGCCGCCATAGCGGACCGCGCCGGTATAATAAGTCGAGCTGAGCGAGGAATCGTAAATATCGCCCGAAGCCGGGGCGGCGGTGCAATAGACGCCGGTAATGCCGCTCGACGCAAAATTGACGCCGGCGATATAATTGTAGCTGACCTGATAATAGCCGGGATCGAGCAGGAACGGCCTGCTGATCAAACGATTTTTCGATAGCGATCCGCTCGAATAGCTGTTGGTGCCGTCGAGCTGGATATATTGCGATCCCTTCGCCGCGCCGTTCGAATAATAGGTGATTTGATTATAAGGCGCGGTGGACCAACCGGAGACGTAGGACTCGGTCGTCCAGCCCGTGGCCTGTTGGCACGGCCATCCTGGCGGCGATGGATAGGACGACGTCGTGGTGCCATAGGCGCACCCTGTCGAAACCGTGGTGCCGTCGCTCGAGCCGAGCGTGCCCGACAGCGTCGAATAGGGCGGGAACCAGGCGACATGCGCGGGACTCTCGAACGAATCCTCGAACAGGGTCACATTGGTGCCGCCGTTATTCGCGGCGAGCCACGAGCTCGGAAAATTATCCGTCAACGTGCCTTTGCAGGCCTCCTGACAGAGCTGGATATTGTCGAGCTGCGCGCCGTAGCTGTCATTCTGGCCGTCGGCGGCGAAGCTGAGCCAATAATAGGCTGGGGTCGTCACGGTGATCTTGATGCTTCGTTGCACCCAGGCCGGCGCATAGATGCACGTATCGATGAGATTCGTCCCGCCGAGCTTTTGCGTGCCGTCCAACGTGGTATGGAGCGGAATCGTCGACGTGGACGCCGTGTCCAAATAGACGTTGATCTGGTTCGTCCTGTAGGCCGTCCCGTTGTCGACGGACACGTCGTTCGTATCATTGGCCCAGGAGATGTCGGCCGCGGTGGTCCCGCAAATATAGGCGGGATCATAATTGGGATAATCGACGCGCGCGCGGTAATTGTAGCGCAGTTCATAGTGGCCTGACGCCAGATAGACCTTTGTGGTAATGGAGGAATTGCCCGCCGTTCCGCTTCCGTTGTCGCAATCCAGCTCGACGGTGTGACTGCCCTCCGGCGAGGTCGCGTTGATGACCCCGGTGGCATCGATTTCGAGACAATAGCCGAGAATGTACCATTGCTGTCCGTAGTTTCCGGTATAGCTCGGCGAGGATGGCGTCGTGCTGGTGGGAGTCGACTGCGTCCCCGAGGATCCGTTCGGAGCGACCCAACAAAACGAGGAGCAGGCCGCCGATTCGAACCCTTCGCGCGCGACGTAACTGCCCGCCGACGACGTGGTCGTCACGATGGCTGGCGCTGTCGATTCCGTCAGGCACGCGACTTTGGCATGCACGGTAATTTGCGACACTTTGACGATTTGCATGAAATAAGTGGGAACCGCCGACGAGAGCTCGACCACGGGATTGGTGGGCTGGGTCGAGTTGGTGGCCGTGAAGTAAGTTCCCGACGGCGCGGTCGGCACCGTCCCGGCCCAATGCTGGTTGGCGAGCGCCTGGGATGCGAATGTATTGACGGTGCTCACGTAGGTCGCAAAACCCGTCGTTCCATTGCTGGCGAGTTGAAGGACACTGGATCGCACCGAATATTGGCAAGTCAATTCGGCGACTTGCGACAGTTTTTGCCGGGCGACATAGGCGCGGGCGAGGTCGACGCTCGCGCCGAGGCCCACGACGATCATGGTGCTCGACAGCGCGAAAACGATCGCAATGTTGCCACGCGAATCTTTCCCGAAGCGCGAGAGCCGACGGACGAACACGTTTTTTGCTCTCTGGAGCACCGACACCTGCGGGGGCCTTTATTCGGAAATGCGAAGCCGGAAACGGACAATAGGAAGCATGTGGTTAATATCATCCCAATATTTCCCGCCCGCCATGCGGCGCCGGGTCTTTACAATCGACGGGATGAGGCGCCGGAGAATTGCCGTAACGTAATATTCAAGACGGCGATTTCTATCGCGGGGTGATTTGGCGAGGTGGACACTTCAAATCGAGATGGCCTCGTCATCCGCGAGATCGGCGGCGGCGCTTCGCGCGGGGGCCGACACGGCCCGATAAATTTTGAGCCGCTTCACCCGGCGCGGGTCGGCATCCAACACTTCGAATTCAAAACCGTCTTTCGCGATGATTTCGCCGCGCACCGGGACGTGGCCGGCCAGCGCGGTCACCAAGCCGCCGACGGTATCGACCTCTTCGGCATCGCTGATCGCGCTGAGGTCGGTCCCGAGCGCGGTCGAGACTTCTTCGATTCCCGCGCGCGCGTCGGCGATGAACCCGCCATCCTCCAACGATTCAATCTGGGGACCGACGTCGAGATCGTGCTCGTCCTCAATGTCGCCGACGATCATTTCGACAATGTCCTCGATCGAGACGAGCCCGTCGGTGCCGCCATATTCGTCGATGACGAGCGCCATGTGGGTGCGCGTGGCCTGCATCTTGACCAGAAGATCGAGCGCCGGCATCGAGGGCGGGACGAACAGGACGGGTCGTAGGATTTTGGCCGCCGATAGCGGCAAGCCGAGGTCGAGGGCGCCGAGCGACGTGATGAGTTTACGCTCCGGTTCGCCTTCCGGGGCGGCCGCGCCGTCCACGGCCAGATGTTCCGCCGCCGCAATGTAATCGATCAGATCGCGGATATGAATCATCCCGCGGGGATCGTCCAACGTATCGCCGTGAACCGGCAGCCGCGAATGGCCAGCGGTGCGGAACACGGCGAGCACTTCAGCCAAGGTCATGGTTATCGCGACGGCATAAATATCGGCGCGAGGCACCATCACGTCGACGACGCGCAGCTCATGCAGGGCCAGCACGTTCTTCATCATCGTGCGCTCTTGCGCGGAAAAATCCGTCTGCGCCGACGTATCCTCCAGGGCGTCTTGGATGTCGTCGCGGATCGAAGCCCCCGACAGCCCGAAGACCGCGCGAAGCCTGTCGATCAGCCGCGGCTTGGAGCTCGACCGTTCGTCGCCGCTCCCGGTCAAATCCGATCCTGTTTGCTCTGCGTTCGTCATGTTAAAGCGCGTCTGTCATCCGCGGTTTGTGGGGTGTCGAGCGGATCGCGATAAGGCGAGGCAATGCCTAGCGCCGCGAGCGCCTCGACTTCCGCCGCCTCCATCTCTTCGGCTTCGGCTTCGTCTTCGTGATCGAATCCGAGAAGATGGAAGAAGCCGTGCACGATCATATGCGAGAGATGATCGCGCAGGCTCTTGCCCTCGTCGGCGGCTTCGCGCGTCACGGTCTCATAAGCTATCACGATGTCGCCCAGGGCCGGCGCGTAATCCTCGAAATCGGCGGGGAAGGACAGGACGTTCGTGGGCTTGTCCTGGCCGCGCCATTTCGCATTGAGTGTTTGGATGAAGGCATCGTCGCAAAGCACGATGCTGACTTCGGTATCCGCCGTCAGCGTCTCCCCGCTTGCCGCCATGGCCGCATCCACGGCGTTTCGGGCCAGCGCGTCGAGGCCGTCCACGCCGTTCCAGGCTTCGATCTCGATGGCGATATCGATAGCGATCGAAAAACTCATCGTTCCGGCGTTCCCTTGAAGGCTGCCGCGGCCGCGTCATGGGCGCGCCGCGACGCCGCTTCGTAAGCGCCGACGATACGGCGCACCAGATCATGGCGGACCACGTCGCCTTCGCGAAAGATGACGTGGCCGATGCCCTCGAACCCCGAGAGCAGCGAGATCGCTTCGCTCAAGCCCGAGCGCTGGCCATGCGGCAAATCGATCTGGGTGGGATCGCCGGTCACGATCATGCGCGATCCTTCGCCGAGGCGCGTCAAAAACATCTTCATCTGCATCGAGGCGGCGTTCTGCGCTTCGTCGAGCAGGACGCAGGCGTTGGTGAGGGTGCGGCCGCGCATGAACGCGAGTGGCGCGACTTCGATCATGCCGGTCTGCATGCCGCGTTCGACGATGCGCGGGTCCATGAAATCGTTCAAGGCGTCGAAGATCGGACGGAGATAAGGGTCGACCTTGTCGCGCATGTCGCCGGGCAGGAAGCCGAGCCGCTCGCCGGCTTCGACGGCGGGACGTGACAGGATGAGCCGCTCGACGACGCCCTGTTCGAGCAGCGAGACCGCATAGCCGACGGCGAGCCAGGTCTTGCCGGTTCCGGCGGGGCCCTCGGCAAAGACGAGCTCGTTTTGTTTGAGCGCGCGCAAATAGATGTTTTGGGCGGTATTTCGGGCGCGAACGGGGCCGCGCTTGCGGGTCGAGATTTGTTCGAAGGACAGCTTTTCGCCGTCGGCACCTGTCCCCGCCGGAAAGAGAATGCCTTGCAGCGCCCCTTCCTGAATCGCGCCATCGACGTCGCCGAGGCTGATGCGCTGGCCGAGTTTTACGCGGTCGTAGAGATCTTGCAGCACCAGACGCGCGCGCTCGCAGCTTTCGGGCGGTCCCTTGAGCGTGACCTGATTGCCGATGGCATGGGCGACGATGCCGAGACCGCGTTCGATCTTGGCGAGGTTCTGATCATATTGTCCGAACAGGGCGGAGGCGAGACGATTGTCGGGGAAGGTGAGGATCACCTCGCCAGGCAGAGGAGGCTGACCCGGCAAGGCGGCGGCGACGCCCCCGAGACCAAGGGATGAGGTGGCAGCGGCGGCGGGACGGTTCGATGGTCGCAAGCCTCAGACCTCTCGGGATTGGGGTTTTGGAATGGCAGGGTCGGATGACATCAAAGTGCCGAAGAGCGAATTGGTGCTCGCTCTAGTGATCGTGACAGCGGCGATCTCGCCAATCAGCGAAGGCGGGCCATCCACTTGCACCGGCTGGAGATAAGGCGACTTGCCCGCGATCTGGCCCGGGTGGCGTCCCAATTTCTCGAACAAAACGTCGAAGGTCCGCCCGATCATGCTCCGGTTAAAGGTCTGGCGTTGATCTTCGACAAGCTGTTGAAGCCGGATGAGCCGGCCTTTCATGACATCTTCCGCGACTTGATCGGGAAGGTCGGCGCCAGGCGTGCCGGGCCGGGGCGAATATTTGAACGAATAGGTGCTCGCGAAATCGACGTCGCGGATGAGATCGAGCGTCGCCTCGAAATCCTCTTCGGTCTCGCCGGGAAAGCCCACGATAAAATCGGACGACAGCGCGACATCTGGCCGCGCCGCGCGGATCCGCGCCACGAGATCGCGATAGGCCTTGGCCGTATGTTTGCGATTCATCGCTTTCAAAATCCGGTCCGAACCCGATTGCACCGGCAGATGCAGGAACGGCATGAGAGCCGGCAGGTCGCGATGGGCTTCGACCAGATCGTCGCTCATGTCGTTGGGATGGCTGGTCATGTAACGAATCCGACGCAAGCCTTCGATGCGCGCGAGCCGTGCACAAAGGGAGGCCAGGCCGGCGGCGCGGCCGGACTCGTCCAACCCATGATAACCATTGACGTTTTGTCCCAGCAGCGTGACCTCCCGGACGCCGGCCTGTGCCAATCCCTCGGCCTCACGCAGGATTTGCGCCACCGGTCGCGACAATTCCGCGCCGCGCGTGTAGGGCACGACGCAGAAGGTGCAGAACTTGTCGCAGCCCTCTTGAATCGTGAGAAACGCGCTGACCCCGCGCGACCGCGTCTGCTTGGGCGTCGCTTGAGGCAACGCCGCGAATTTGCCGTCGAGTTCAAATTCCGTATCGATCAGCCGGTTATGCGAATGGGCGCGAGCAATCAGGTCGGGCAAACGCTGATAGCTTTGCGGCCCCACGACGAGATCGACGGCCTTCTCGCGCCGCAGGATTTCGCCGCCCTCGGCCTGCGCGACGCAGCCCGCCACGACAACTTGGGTCGCGAGGCCGGAGGCTTTGCGCTCGAGCTTGAGCTCCCGGATCTTGCCGAGTTCGGAAAACACTTTTTCCGAGGCGCGCTCGCGGATGTGACAGGTGTTGAGGATGACGAGGTCGGCCTCCTCGATCACCGTGGTCTCGTCGAATCCCTCGGGCGCCAGCAGGTCCGTCATGCGCTGAGCGTCATAGACGTTCATTTGGCAGCCGTATGATTTGACGAAGAGCTTGCGCCGGTTCGGACCGTGGCCGGGGGACGGCTCGAGCTCCGACGAATCGTGACTTTGCCGTGAGCGGTCTCCGGCTTCGCCGATGGTCACGCCCTGCCTTTCGATCAAGTCGGTCATTGCGAATCGATCATGAAACTGACTGTCACACGCCTCCAATTGCGCCGGCCCCGTCGGCGAGTTCGCCCGGCGGCCCAGAACTCAGCGCTTTAAACAACTAAGATGTCATTTGGTGATCTACCATGAGACGACCCAAAAAATTAAGCTCTTTTCAACCTGAAGAGAACGGGGCCTTCCAATTTTTAATCGACGAGACGCTATCCGATGGGACGGCGCATGATATAAGCGAGCGCGGTTTCGCCGCCCGCCTTGCGATAGTAGGATTTCCGTTCGCCGACGGTTTCAAAGCCAAAATGGGCATAAAGCGCCAGGGCGGCCTGATTCTCCGCCTCGACCTCGAGAAACAGACTTTTGACTCCCTTGGTCGCGAGGAGGCTCAAGTTGGCTTCGAGAAGCCGGCTTGCAATGCCTTGGCCACGCTTGCGGGGCGACACGGCAATCGTCAAGACTTCCGCCTCGTCGGCGGCGCGACGGGATAGAATGAATCCTTGAAGGTCATTGGCCTTGGCGCCAAACGCGCCATCTCCGAACGTCGATGGCGCGGCCAATAACGCCTCGATATCGTTGGCCGTCCAGGGAAACGCGAAACAAGCGGCGTGGATGGCCGCGCAAGCTTGGCTGTGTCCGGCGCTGAGCGGCCGGATCGCCGGCGAGGCCCTGTTGCTAAAAAGGCCGAAGCTTTTCGTAAAAAGGCCAAACATGACGATCAAACCGGCGTGGGCGTCGCCATGGGTTTGGCGTCGGGCGCTTTGAGATACAGAGGTCGCGGCGGCGCGGTCAAGGGATCGGCCAAAAGACCAAGCCGCGCGACATAGGCAATATCCGGCGTGATCCGGTCTTCCACGATCTCCGCCTCGATCCCGAGCGACCAGGCCTCGATCGCCATCATCGGCGCGCCGGAGCCGGCGAGACGCAAGGGTCCTTGGCCAAGCTTCCGGATGGCCTCCTTGACGTTGCCGAAGCGCGGACTTTGCAAAAGCCGACCGTCTTCCTGGAAGGCCGCGTAATAGACGTGGCCGTGGCGCGCATCGATCGCGACCGCGATGGTGCCAGGCTTCTCGTCGAGGATCAGAGGGGCGGCGAGCGCGGCAAGCGTCGAGACGCCGACAATGGGAATCTCCCAGCAGAGCGCGATCGCGCGGGCCGCGGCGATTCCGACACGCAAGCCGGTAAAGGACCCAGGTCCGACCGTGACAGCCACGCGCCCGAGCGATTCAAAGCCGCCCTCCGCCTTGGCCATCACCCGTTCGATAAGCGGAATCAAGGCTTCCGCATGGCCGCGTTCCATGCCGAGCGTCTCTTGTGCCTCCGGCATGGAGGCTCCGTCCGCCAAAACACAGGCCGAAACCGCTGGCAGCGCCGTATCGATCGCAAGAATTTTCATCGGCGCGACTGTGACCGTTTTATCTCTTGCGATCAAATCATTCGGAGCCACGACAACGCCTTGTCCACAAAAGTCGCGGACATTTGCGATCAAGAAAACGGTCTAACTTGGTGAAACAGATAGCTATTTTCGCGGGCCGCCGATTTTGCCGCGCCGAAGTCGGACGCGATTGCGGACCAACCTTAGATCTGCTCCACCGCGTGCACTTCCGGAACGAAATGCTGAAGCAGGTTCTGGATGCCGTGTTTCAAGGTCGCGGTCGACGACGGGCAGCCTTGGCACGAGCCTTTCATCGCGAGATAGACCGTGCCGTCGCGAAATCCCTTAAAGGTGATGTCGCCGCCGTCGGCCGCCACCGCGGGGCGCACGCGGGTCTCGATAAGGTCCTTGATCGTATCGACGATTTCGATGTCGTCAGGCGAAAAGAACTCGTCCGTCTCCGCGCCATCGCCCGCGTCGTTCGGCGCGAGGAGCGGGGCGCCCGAGGTGAAATGCTCCATGATGGTACCGAGCACCGCCGGCTTGAGGCCTTGCCAGTCGGTATTGTCGCTCTTGGTCACGGTCACGAAATCCGTGCCGTAGAACACGCCCGTCACGCCCTCAATATCGAAGAGGGCCTGGGCCAACGGCGAACGCGCGGCCGATTTGAGGTCACGGATATCGAGCGTTCCCTCCTCAAGGACGGGCTTTCCCGGAAGAAATTTGAGGGTCGCCGGATTTGGCGTGGTCTCGGTATGGATGAACATCGGGCGGCCTCTTCCGGTTTTGCCGATTAAATGGCGCAGCAAATTATTTGAGATATGGGCGAGTCTACGCCCAACCACAAGCCGGGAGCCTGTATGCACTGCGGGCATATCTGCCTGTTCAGCAATTGCGCTCGCTTAAGCCGCGCTGGCTTCGGCCGCTTCCGCGTCAGCGGTTTCCGCCTTGGCGGTGGGAATGGCGCGCAAGATCACCTTGCCGTCTTCGGTCGCGACCGAAAGATCCATGCCCGCGGCCTTGGCGACGAGGCCGGTATAGTAAGGCTGGATGCCATGCGCGTCGACCGAACCCTCGACTTCGCCCGCGAGAAGATGGGTCACGTGGCTTGCCAGTTTGAGATTCGGGCCGCTCGCTTCGAGCCGGATCGTCAATTCGTCATCGACGCCCGAAATCGTGACCTCGATCACGCCGCCGCGCGGAACGGCGGCGACGGCGATCAGATAAAGGTTGAGGATCAGCTTGACTTTGTTCTTGGGCAACAGGGCCCGCGTGGCGTTCCAGACGAGCTTCGTGCGATCGTCGGCGAGAAGGCCGCGCGCGACTTGTTCGGCGTCGCCTGTATCGATCGACGCGCCGGCCGAGCCGGCCGCGCCAAAGGCCAAGCGGCAAAACTGCAATCGGGCGGACGCGCCGCGCGCGCTCTTCTTGATGAGGTCGAGCGCAAAGCCCCGCATATCCTCGTCTTTTTCATCCTCGAGAACTTCGAGGCCGTTGATGATCGCGCCCACCGGGCTGATCACGTCGTGGCACACTCGCGAGCACAAGAGGGCGGCGAGATCGAGAGAATCGAGGGAATAGGCCGTCATCGTCTCATCCATAAGCTGGCGGCTCGAGTCGAGCTCAAACGGTA
>JARLIW010000164.1 GCA_031291515.1 Beijerinckiaceae bacterium
GACTTCATCGGCCGTGCCGATACGCCGAAGCGGGATCGAAGGAATCGCGCGCTGCAATCGATCCGGTGTTCCGGTGCGCGCGTGAATATCGGTTTCGATCATGCCTGGCGCAACAGCATTCACGCGAATGCCTTCATGGGCGACCTCGATCGCCAAGCCCCGCGTAAACGTCTCGATCGCCCCTTTCGAGGCCGCGTAATCCACCGCTTCCCCGGCGCCGCCGAGTCGCGCGGCGGCGGAGGAAATATTGACAATGCCGCCCCCTTGACCGCCATGGCGCGTGGACATCGAACGGATCGCCTCCTTCGCGCAGAGGAAGCTCCCGGTCACGTTGACCCGGAAAACCTCCGCGAGACGGTCGATGCTCATGTCTTCGACTCGCGCTCCAGACGCCATGATCCCGGCATTGTTGACGAGACCCACGAGCCGCCCCATGCCGGTGGCGGCCGTGAAAAGCTTCTCGACGTCGCCGGGCTCGCCGCAATCTCCCCTGACGGCCTTGGCCTCGCCGCCCATCTGTTCGATTTGGGCCTCCACGTCCCGCGCCGCGCTTTCGTGACCAAGAAAGCTGAAGCACACGGAATAACCGCGCTTCGCCGCGCCAAGGGCAACGGCGCGGCCGATCCCGCGGCTACCGCCGGTAATGACAAGAACGGGCTCGGCCATTGCGGGTCTTCCGAAAGGATCCCTCGATCGTCACAAATCCAAAATCAATCGCGTCGGATCTTCCAAGGCTTCCTTGACGCGCACGAGGAAGGTCACGGCTTCCTTGCCGTCGACGACGCGGTGATCGTAGGACAGCGCGAGATACATCATCGGGCGGATTTCGACCTTGCCGCCGATCGCGACCGGCCGCTCCTGGATCTTGTGCATGCCGAGAATGCCGGACTGCGGCGCGTTGAGGATCGGCGTCGACATCAACGAACCGTAAATGCCGCCATTGGTGATCGTGAACGTGCCGCCCTGCATTTCCTCGATCTTGAGCTGGCCGTCGCGGGCCCGCTTGCCGAACCCGGCGATCGAGGTCTCGATCTGGGCAATATTCAGCTCGTCGCAATCGCGCACGACGGGCACGACGAGGCCCTTGTCGGTGCCGACGGCAATCCCGAGATGGTAGTAATTCTTGTAGATCAGGTCCGAGCCGTCGATCTCGGCGTTGACGGCGGGCACATCCTTGAGCGCCTGGACGCAAGCTTTCACGAAAAAGCCCATGAAGCCGAGTTTGGCGCCGAACTTCTTCTCGAACAGATCCTTGTACCGGGCGCGCAAGGCCATCACCGCGGACATGTCGACCTCGTTGAAGGTCGTCAGCATGGCGGCGGTGTTTTGCGCATCCTTGAGACGCCGCGCGATGGTCTGGCGGAGCTTGGTCAGCTTGACCCGCTCTTCGCGATCGGCATCCCCCGCGGGGGACTTGACACGCGGCGGCAGCGAGACCGGCGCGGGCGCCGCCGGCGGCGCATAGGCCAGCACGTCGCCCTTCAAGACTTGCCCGCGCTTGCCCGACCCCTCGACGGCGGCGGTATCGATCCCGCGATCGGCGGCGATCTTCGCGGCGGCCGGCGCTGGCGGCATCGATGTCGGGCCATTCGCCGCCGGAGCGGATGCCGCCACGGGAGCCGGAGCTGGCGCGGCAACCACGGCCTTGGCTTGCGGGGCCGGAGCGCTTCCCGCCGCGCCCTCACCGATCTGGCCGAGCAGCGCGCCGGGGCCGACGGTCTCGCCGTCTTTCGCGGTGATTTCGGCGAGGACGCCAGAGGCCGGCGCATTGACCTCGAGCGTGACCTTGTCGGTCTCGAGTTCGAGAAGCGGCTCGTCCGCCTTGACGGCGTCCCCCGCCTTCTTGAACCAGCGCCCGATCGTCGCCTCGGTCACGGATTCGCCTAAGGTGGGAACGCGGATTTCAGTCGCCATCGTCAGTTGCCGCGCGAGCGGCCCTCCAGCCGGTATTGCAGGAAAACGGGGAGCGTGGAACCACGCGCCCCAGGTGAACCTCGTTGAACTTAAAGTGCGAAAGCCTCGTCGGTGAAGGCCTTCATCTGCGCCAGATGCTTCGACATCAAACCGGTCGCCGTGGCCGCCGAGGCCGGACGCCCGATATAACGCAGCCGCGGCTGCCCCTTGTGCGTTTGCGACAGAACCCAGTCGAAATAAGGATCGACGTGGGTCCAAGCGCCCATGTTTTTCGGCTCTTCCTGAACCCAAACGACCTCCGCGCCCTTGAAGCGCGACAAATTGTTGACCAAGGCTTTCAAGGGCATCGGATAAAGCTGTTCGAGCCGCAGAATATAGACGTCGTCGATACCGCGGCGCTCGCGCTCCTCGAACAAGTCATAGTAGACCTTGCCCGAGCAAATGACGACGCGGCGGATTTTTTCGTCGGGAACGAGCTTGATCTGATGCTCTCCCGGCTTCTCCGCGCCGTCGCGCATGAGCCGATCGAATGTCGTGCCAGGCCCCATGTCCTCGAGTTTCGAGACCGCGCGCTTGTGGCGCAGCAAACTCTTCGGGGTCATGAGAATCAGCGGCTTGCGGATATCGCGCTTGAGCTGCCGGCGCAGGATGTGGAAATAATTGGCCGGCGTCGTGCAATTGGCGACGATCATATTATCTTCGGCGCAGAGCTGGAGATAGCGCTCCAGACGCGCCGAGGAATGTTCGGGCCCTTGGCCTTCATAACCATGCGGCAGGAGACAGACGAGACCGGACAGCCGCAGCCACTTGCGCTCCCCGGACGAAATGAACTGATCGAACACGACCTGCGCGCCATTGGCGAAATCGCCAAACTGCGCTTCCCACAGCACGAGAGCATTCGGCTCCGACATGGTGTAGCCATATTCAAATCCGAGCACGGCGACCTCGGAGAGCATCGAATTGATGACCTCGAAGCGGGCCTGCCCGTCGCCGATATGATTGAGCGGCACGAAGCGCGCTTCCGTTTCCTGATCGATCAGCACGGAGTGACGCTGCGAGAACGTGCCGCGCTCGCAATCCTGACCCGACAGGCGGACGCGGTGACCTTCGTCGACCAAGCTCGCGAAGGCCAAGGCCTCCCCCATCGCCCAATCGATGTTTTCGCCGGTGTCGACCATCTTGCGGCGATTGTCGAGAAGCCGCTGAATCGTCTTGTGAACATGGAAGTCCGGCGGCACCGCCGAAATGCGATGGCCGTATTCGACGAGCTTCGAAAGCTCGATGCCCGTCCGGCCCTTGCGATCGTCTTCGCCGGCGCCGGCGGCCCGCACGCTCGACCACCGCCCGTCGAGCCAATCGGCCTTGTTGGGCTGATAGCTCTGTCCGGCTTCATATTCCGCGTCGAGCTTCGCGCGCCACGCGGCCTTCTGCGCCTCGACATCGGCCGCGGTGACGACGCCCTCCTTGACGAGCTTTTCGCCATAGATCTCGAGCACCGAACGATGCGCGCGGATCTTCTTGTACATCAGCGGCTGGGTGAAGCTCGGCTCGTCGCCCTCGTTGTGACCGAAGCGGCGATAGCAGAACATGTCGATCACGACAGGCTTGTGGAACCTCTGCCGGAACTCGATCGCGATCTTGGCGGCGTAGACGACCGCTTCGGGATCGTCGCCATTCACATGAATGATCGGCGCCTCGATCATTTTCGCCGTATCGGAGGGATAGGGCGAGGAGCGCGAATAACGCGGATTGGTCGTGAACCCGATCTGATTGTTGATGATGAAATGAATCGAGCCGCCGGTGTTGTGCCCTTTGAGGCCGGAGAGACCGAAACATTCGGCGACGACGCCCTGCCCGGCGAAAGCCGCGTCGCCATGCAGCAACAACGGCAACACTTTCGAGCGCTCGACGACATCGTCGAGCTGATCTTGCTTGGCGCGGACGCGGCCGAGCACCACGGGATCGACGATCTCGAGATGGGACGGATTGGCGCATAGCGAGAGATGCACCGAATTCGAATCGAATTCGCGATCCGACGAAAATCCCAGGTGATATTTAACGTCGCCCGACCCCTCGGTGTCCGAAGGCGTCGAGGACCCGCCCTTGAATTCGTGGAAAATGCTGCGGTGAGGCTTGTGCATCACCTGCGCCAGGACATTGAGGCGGCCGCGATGAGCCATGCCGATTTGAATGTCTTGAATGCCGAGCGCGCCGCCGCGCTTGATGATCTGCTCGAGAGCCGGAACCAGCGATTCGCCGCCGTCGAGCCCGAAGCGCTTGGTGCCGGTGTAGCGGATGTCGAGGAATTTCTCGAACCCTTCCGCTTCGACGAGCTTGTTGAGAATCGCTTTCTTGCCCTCGACCGTGAAGGTGATGGCCTTGCCCGGCCCTTCGATACGCTCCTGCATCCAGGATTTTTCGGCCGGATCGGACATGTGGATGAATTCGAAGCCGATCGTGTCGCAATAGGTGCGGCGCAGGATCGGCAGCATCTCGTTGATCGACGCATATTCGAGCCCGAGCACGTGATCGATGAAGATCTTGCGGTCGAAATCGCTATCGGCGAAACCGTAGTTCGACGGATGCAATTCATCGAGTTCCTTGGGCGGCGAGAGGCCCAGGGGATCGAGATTGGCGTGAAGATGTCCGCGCGTGCGATAGGCGCGGATCATCATCAAGGCGCGCACGGAATCGCGGGTCGCGCGTTCGATATCCGCGCTCGATGCGGCAGCCGCGCCAGGCGAGACTTTCGCGGCGGCTTCGGCCTTGGCGGCGAGCTTGCCCGAAATGGCTTTCTCGGTCGCCGGCCAATCGCCATCAAGCGCCGAAACGAGTTCGCCATTGGCGGTGACCGGCCAACCCGGCTCTTTCCAAGCCGGGCCGTGGGCACCGTGCTCGACCGCGCTCGGATCGTCGCCGAGCGACTGGAAAAACGCTCGCCATTCCGGGTCGACCGAGGCCGGATCGGCGCGGTATCGCTCTTGAAGCTGTTCGACATAGACGGCGTTTCCGCCGTAAAGAAACGACGTTGACGCGAATGCGTCATTGCCCGGCGTCCGCGCTGTACCCGAACCACTCGAACCGCCGTTGCCGGATCCATTGCCTTCTTGGCGCGCCATATTCGAACCTCCAACCGCTGCTGGTCTCCATGCCGCGCAGGGTTCATGACATCCACGTCCCGGCGGAACCGGGTCCTAACCACTCACCCCGCGAAACCATCCGGGGCCTGCCGCGCAGTCAAACCCGGCAGCCTTGATTTCACTTCAAAAAAAGCAAAACCGACGCTGCTTGCGAAAGGCGGCGAAACCACGTCGAAGCCAGGTAACTTTCGAACATTCGCGCCGTCCGGCTCCGATTTGCTTTCCCTCGCGCATATTTCCATTCCAAAAGACCTCACGCCCCGCGTTCATCTTTCATGATCACCATCAAGGCCCAAACCGCCGCGGGCAGCCAACCGATCAGCGTTATTTGAAGCAGCAGGCACAAAATCCCCTGCAAAATCCGTCCCCGCAACATCAGCGAAAGCCAAGGCAGCACCAAAGCGACGACGATGGAAATCATGCGCCGGGTCCTTTTCGATCAGCCCCGGAGAACTTCAGCCAAGGTCTTGCCAAGGCGCGCCGGAGAGGGGGACACGACAATCCCCGCCGCTTCCATTGCCGCGATCTTGTCCTCCGCGCCGCCCTTGCCGCCCGCGATGATCGCGCCGGCATGCCCCATGCGGCGCCCCGGAGGCGCCGTGCGGCCCGCGATAAAGCCGACCGTCGGCTTCTTGCGGCCGCGCTTGGCTTCGTCGGCGAGGAATTGGGCGGCTTCTTCCTCGGCCGAGCCGCCGATCTCGCCGATCATGATGATCGACTTGGTGGCGTCGTCGGCCAGGAAGAGCTCCAACATGTCGATGAATTCGGTTCCCTTGACAGGATCGCCGCCGATGCCGACCGCGGTCGTCTGCCCCAACCCCTCGCGGGTCGTCTGAAAAACGGCCTCATAGGTCAACGTGCCGGAACGCGAAACGATCCCAACGGACCCCGCCAAGAAGATATTCCCGGGCATAATGCCGATCTTACAGGCGCCGGATGTCATGACGCCGGGACAATTCGGTCCGATCAGCCGCGACTTCGACCCCGACAGCGACCGCTTGACCTTGATCATGTCGGCGACAGGAATGCCCTCGGTGATGCAGACGATGAGCGGAATTTCCGCATCGATCGCCTCGCAGATCGCATCCGCCGCGCCTGGCGGCGGGACATAGATCACGCTGGCATCCGCGTCGGTCGCCTCTTTGGCTTCCTTAACGGTGTCGAAAATCGGAAGCCCGAGATGGATCGCGCCACCTTTGCCCGGCGACGTGCCACCGACCATTTGCGTGCCATAGGCAATCGCTTGCTGCGAATGGAAGGTCCCGTTCTTACCGGTAAATCCCTGGCAGATCACCTTGGTATCTTTGTCGATCAGGATGGACACGGCTTGGGCCTTCTTCGCGGGAGTGAAAGAGGTGGCTTCGAGATGCAAGGCGCTTTCCAACCCGGCCAAGAGGCCGGTTTGGGCGGCAAGCCCTGTTCGAAAACCAAGACTGGAGCGAATCCGTTATGCTGAAAGCGCGCCAGCCGCCGTTGGTATAAAGAATTTTTTGGTCAGGCCAAACAAAACTATGGTGTGTCGAAAGGCTAAAGGGCGGCTTTCTTGATTTGCAACGGCGGGACCCCACGCGCCGGAACCGCCCGCCGTCGGCGAGGCCCGTCCGGTCCTTGGCTACCGATACGGCCGCATCGCGGCCGCGGCCATGACAAACCAGCAAGGAGCAAGGCGCGACGCCCCACCCCAGAGCGGACCAAGACAGCTGTGGACAAGCGAGAGGTTTGCCCGGAGATTCATCCTGCCCACAACGCAACCGGCCGGCAAAATTAATGCCGAGCCTTGACCGCCGCCACGATCTTCTGCGCGGCGTCGTCGAGATCGTCCGCGGAAATCACGTCGAGGCCGGACTTGCCGATGATCTCCTTGCCGAGTTCGACATTCGTCCCCTCGAGCCGCACGACGAGCGGCACCTGGAGGCCGACTTCCTTCACGGCGGCGATCACGCCCTCGGCGATCACGTCGCATTTCATGATGCCGCCGAAAATGTTGACCAAGATACCTTTGACGCTCTCGTCGGCGGTGATGATCTTGAACGCCGCCGCCACCTTCTCCTTGGTGGCGCCGCCACCGACGTCGAGGAAGTTGGCGGGCTCGGCGCCATACAGCTTGATGATATCCATCGTCGCCATCGCGAGACCGGCGCCGTTGACCATGCAGCCGATCGAGCCGCTCAGCGTGATATAGTTGAGATCGTGTTTCGAGGCCTCGATTTCCTTGGCGTCTTCCTCGCCCTCGTCGCGCAGCGCGAAGACATCGGGGTGACGGTAGAGCGCGTTGGAATCGAACGACACTTTCGCGTCGAGGCACCTCAGCTCACCCTCGGCGGAGACAATGAGCGGATTGATTTCGAGCATCGCCATGTCCTTGGCGACGAAAGCTTCGTAGAGCTTGGCGGTCAAGGCGCCGGCCTGTTTGGCGAGATCGCCTTCGAGCCCCAACGCCTTGGCGACAGTACGCCCGTGATGGGGCATGACGCCGGTGGCGGGATCGACCGAAAAGGTCGTGATCTTTTCCGGCGTGTTGTGCGCGACGTCCTCGATATCCATGCCGCCTTCGGTGGAGACCACGAAAGAGACCCGGCTCGTCACCCGGTCGACGAGCAAGGAGACATAGAATTCCTTCGCGATATTCGAACCGTCCTCGATGTAAATCCGGTTGACCTGGCGTCCGGCCGGCCCCGTCTGCACCGTGACGAGCGTGTTGCCGAGAATCTGTCCGGCATAGGCAACGACTTCCTCGATCGAGCGCGCGAGACGCACGCCGCCCTTGTCGCCGGCCTTGGCCTCCTTGAACGTCCCCTTGCCGCGGCCGCCCGCATGAATCTGCGACTTGACGACCCAGACCGGCCCGCCGAGTTCCTTGGCGGCCGCTTCGGCCTCGCTAGCGGCGAAAACCGGTATGCCGCGCGGAACGGGCACGCCGAATTCGCGCAGGACCGATTTGGCTTGGTATTCATGGATGTTCATGGGGATTCTCCAGGCGGAGCAAGCTGTCCGTGCCGCTGTAGCGGCGGCGCGAGGTTCCGTCAATCGGTGGGAAAGAGGATGGATTCATAGTCCATGGCGCCGTGCAGGATTGTGTAGGATTTCGACCACATCGGCCTTGATCCGGTAAAAACTCAAATAGTTGCCATGCGTGCGGCGTCGAATACCACGGCTCTCGTATCGTGGAATCAGCGGATACCTCGAAGGCATATTTCCCAAGCTTTCGCAGCGGCCGATAACGCCATCGACAAACGGTGCCGCACGGTTGGGATCATAGGCCTCGACATAAGCACCAATTTTCTGGAGATCCTGGAGCGCCTTACCCGCGAAGATAACCTTCACGACGCCTCACTGATCGCCGGAGGGCTGAAACGGGTGCGGATGAGAGCCCGGACCTCATCGACAGAGTGAACACGCCCTGCATCCGCATCGGCAATACCTTCTTGTATCGCCGCATCGAGTTCCCCAAGCTTTCGCTCCCGCTCTTCCAAAAGCCGCACGCTTTCCCGCAGCGCATTGTCGCGCGAGGGATAGCGGCCCTCGGACACGAGCGTCGCGATAAAGGCTTCCAGCCGCTCGCCGAGATCGACAGCACCCGCCATGGAGAACCCTCTCGCGTTGGTTCCGGAGCGCAACCGCGCTCCGGAACGGAATATAGCACGGCCATCACCCCGCGAAAGCTGGGTTGATGCCTTTGCAAGCCTCGACGAGGCTCTTCACGGAAGCCGCCGACTTCTCGAACATGGCCTTTTCGCTCGCGTCGAGTTGCACTTCGACGACCTTTTCGACGCCATTGGCGCCGATGACCACGGGCACGCCGACGTAGAGCCCGGAGATCCCGTATTCACCGTTGAGCTGAGCGGCGCAGGGCAGAACGCGGCGCTTATCTTTCAAGTACGATTCGGCCATCGCGATCGCGGACGCGGCGGGGGCATAGAATGCCGAGCCGGTCTTCAGCAGGTTGACGATCTCGCCGCCGCCCTTGCGGGTCCGATCGACGATCGCGTCGAGACGATCTTGCGTCGTCCAACCGATTTTCACGAGATCGGTCAAGGGGATGCCAGCGACCGTCGAGTACCGCAGCGATGGCACCATGTCGTCGCCGTGACCGCCGAGCACGAAAGCCGTGACATCCTCGACGGAGACGTTGAATTCCTCGGACAAGAAATAGCGGAACCGCGAGGAATCGAGCACGCCGGCCATGCCCACGACCTTCTTCGCCGGAAGACCCGATGCCTTTTGCAGCGCCCAAACCATCGCGTCGAGCGGATTGGTGATGACGATCACGAAAGCATCGGGCGCATGCGCCTTGATGCCGGTGCCGACCGATTCCATGACCTTGAGATTGATGCCGAGCAGATCGTCGCGGCTCATGCCAGGCTTGCGCGGCACGCCAGCCGTCACGATGACGACATCGGCCCCCGCGATATCGGCATAGGAATTCGCCCCAGAGAGTTTGGCATTAAACCCATCGACCGGCGCCGATTCCGCGAGATCGAGCGCCTTGCCTTGCGGCGTGCCCTCGGCGATATCGAAGAGGACAATATCCCCCAATTCTTTCAAACCGGCGAGATGGGCGAGCGTACCGCCGATTTGGCCGGCGCCGATCAAAGCAATTTTATTGCGCGCCATTATATATCCCCTTCATTCATGTATCACGAGGCTGCCGAGGTTCTGCCCAAGTTGCAGTGCAGACACAAGCCCGTACTGTCGGCGCGGAGCACGCGCCCATAATTCAACCGCGGCCTCGGACTGTCCGCGATAATTTTTCCCTAGAGCGTTTCCCACAAACTTTGTAGACTTAACAATTGAAGGCAACTCAAGCCTCTTATGAACGAGCGATTTCGTCGCGGTGCCGATTCCGTGAATGGATAACGCTCCGCCCGAAAGCTCGGAAATGACAGTTTTAGCTCAAAGCAGAAATTTTACCAGACGAATTGACCGCGGCCTCGGCCTAGCGGCGTTTGGCTCCCCTCTTCTTGTCTCGGCCAGCCTGATCTTGGCCACTTTCGTTTTAGGCGCGCCATCCACCGCGCGCGCGGCCACCGGCGCATGGGAGACCCAAGACTCGGTGCAAGCTCGCCTCGTCTCCGCCGTCGAGGGGACCGGCGATCTCGGCATTGTTCCGCTCGGCCTCGAAGTGAAGCTCGACGGCGATTGGAAAACCTATTGGCGTTCCCCGGGCGACGCCGGCTTGCCGCCGCAACTGGACTGGGCCGGCTCCGCCAATCTCCAATCCGCGACGCTGCTCTATCCCGCGCCGAAACGGCTCACGCTGCTCGGGCTTCAAACCTTCGGCTACAAGCATCATGTGATTTTTCCGCTTGACGTCCATCCGACGGCGCCAGGCCAGGCTCTCGATCTCAAGCTCAAGCTCGACCTGTTGGTCTGCGCGACCCTCTGCGTGCCGCATACGTTCAATCTCGCCTTGAACCTGCCGGCCGGCGCCGCGCCGCCGGGTCCCGAGGCCCAGTCGATTGCCAAGGCACGCGCGGCGGTGCCGACGAGCGAGGGCCTCGCGCCGCTCACGGTCACGAGCGCGACCGACGTTTCGGACCAAGGCGGGCCCGCGCTCGAAATCAAAGCCCATGCGCTCGATGGATTCGAGGCGCCCGACGTGATCGCGGAAATCACGCCCGCCCTCTCCCTCGGCCTGCCGCGAATCACCCTGTCGACAGACCGACACGACGCGGATTTTATCATTCCCCTCGCGGAAAAACTCCCGCCAGGCGCCCTGTTGCAGGGGCGCGACGTCGTCGTGACGCTTGCCGACGGCGACCGCGCGGTGGAAAAAAGGGTAGACATCGCCAAAGGGGCCGCCGTGGATCGCGCGGCGTCTGGCCCTTCGCTCTTGAGCGTGCTGGCGATTGCATTGCTGGGAGGCCTGATTCTCAACGTCATGCCCTGCGTGCTGCCGGTGCTCTCCCTCAAATTGCTCGCCACGGTCCGGCACAGCGGACAGTCCCGCGCCTATTTGCGCGCCAGTTTTCTCGCGGCGGCGGCGGGCATTATCGTCTCGTTCCTCGGGATCGCCGGCGCTCTCATCGCGCTGCGGACCGCGGGACGCACGATCGGCTGGGGGCTGCAATTTCAAGAGCCGGCCTTTATCGCGGGCATGGCCGCCATCGTGACCCTGTTCGCCTGCAATGTCTTCGGCCTGTTCGAGGTGCCGCTCCCGCGCTTCATCGCGAACATGGCCTCGAGCCGGCTCGGACCCGACGTCAATCTCGCCGGCCATTTCATCACCGGCGTGTTCGCGACCTTGCTTGCCACGCCCTGCACCGCGCCGTTCTTGGGTACGGCGGTCGGCTTCGCGCTCACTGGCGGTCCCCTCGAAATCTTGAGCATTTTTCTCGCGCTCGGCATCGGTCTGGCCCTGCCCTATTTCGTCGCCGCCGCTTTGCCCGGCTTTGCCGCCCGCTTGCCCAAGCCGGGCCGGTGGATGATTTGGGTCAAACAGGCCCTCGCCGTGCCGCTCGTCGCCACGGCCGTTTGGCTGCTGTCGATTTTGGCGGCGCAAGCGGGACTGCTGTTGGCGGGCCTCGTCGCCGCGCTGCTGGTCGCGATCGCGGTTCTGCTGTTTTTCCGCTCCAAGGCGCCGATCTCGCAACGTGGATTCGCAATGCCCGCCGTGACGGCGTTCGTGCTCGGCGCAATCCTTCTGCCCGGGCTCGCCGGTCGAGCCGGCCTTCGCGCCGCGGCGGTGAACGACGGAATCGCCTGGCGCGACTTCGACCGGGCCGGCATCAAGAGCCTCGTCTCCCAAGGCAAGACGGTGTTCGTCGACGTCACCGCCGATTGGTGCCTGACCTGCCAAGCCAATGCCCGGCTCGTCCTGGCGCAAGACGCGATCGCCGGACGGCTCAACACGCAAGCGGTCTCGATGCGCGCGGATTGGACGCGGCCGGACTCCGCGATCTCGGCCTATCTCGCGCAATACGGCCGCTACGGCATCCCGTTCAACATCGTCTATGGTCCCGGCGCGCCGAGCGGCATCGTCTTGCCGGAACTGCTGTCGGCGGGCGATGTCGCGGGGGCGTTGGATAAAGCGGAAGGCGTCGAGCGCCACTCCAGCCTCACGTATCCACGATCCCCGTGATGTCGCCACCGGCCATCGCGCCGGCGCGGCCATGCGGCAAGGCCATGTAATCGGACGATTGCATCTCGTTCAGACGCGAGACCGTGCGCGCAAATTCAAACGCTTCGCGGCCCTCGGTGCCCTCGAACAAGCCGGCGGGGGGCGCCGCGGCCGAGGCGAAGAGCTTGATATGCGCTTCGTAAAACGCGTCGACCAGAATGATGAACCGTTTCGCTTCGTTGACCTGAGCGGCCCGCAGCACCGGGATATCGTCGATGAATACCGTGTGGTAGCGCTGCGCGATCGCGAGATAGTCCTGCGCGGCGAGCGGCGCGCCGCACAGATCGGCGAAGGAGAACCGCGCGACATTGCCGCGGGCCTGGGGAACCTTGATCTGGCGTCCAAGGACGCGGACCACCGCGGGCGGACCGCTGTCGGCCCCGGTCAACAATCGAAAGGCCTTAGTCAGCGCCTGATGGGCCGCCTCGTCGGCGGGCACGTGAAAGGTGGGGGAGCCCGCCATCTTTTCCATGCGGAAGTCGGTCCGGGATTCGAGCTGCAAAACCTCCATCCGCTCCTCGAGCAAAGCGATCGAGGGCAGAAACAAGGCGCGGTTGAGTCCCTCTTTATAAAGCTGCCCAGGCTCGACATTCGAGGTGGCGACGATCACCACGCCGCGCGCGAAAAACGCCTTGAACAGACGCCCGAGGATCATCGCATCGGCAATGTCGGTGATCGTGAATTCGTCGAAGCATAGCAGCCATGCGCCCTTGGCGATCTTGTCGGCGACCGGCTCGATCGGATCCTCACCCTTTACGGCGCCTTTTCTCAGGGCCTGTCGCCAGGCGAAAATCTCGCGATGTACCTCGGCCATGAAGGCATGAAAATGCACCCGGCGCTTTTTCGCGACGGTGGCCCGGTCGAAAAACATGTCCATTAACATGGACTTGCCGCGTCCGACCCCACCCCAGATGTAAAGGCCTTTCGGGATCGAATTTTCCGCCTTGCCGAAGATCCAGCCAAGCGCCGCGGATTTTCGCGCCGGCTGATAGCCATCGAGCGCCTTGTTGAGGGCATCGAGCTTGAGCACGACGGCTTCCTGCGCCGGATCCCGGTCGATATGCCCGGCCCTCACCTCGAAGTCGTAATGGCTGCGGATCGACATCGACGGCGGGCATCCCTGTGAAGACCTCGCTCGCTTATCAGGGCATTATCCGTCGAGAGCAAGAGCGGGCATAAAATCGGAGCAACCCGACGCCCCCCTCGATTGCCCGCATCGTTCGTGAACAAATAAAGCGCACGAGCGTTGTCGAGATAACACAGCCCGCGCACCGGATTTCGATTAGACTGCGCGCGCTTCATATTCCAAAGGTTGGCTCTTGCTATGTCCTCTCTTGACCGCCGCGCTCTGATCCTCGGTGGATCGACGGCCGCACTGACCCTTGCCCTGGCCGGTTGCGCGGATACGGGTACGCCCGCCCCTGTCGCCGCGGCTCCAGCGGCCGTGCGCTCCAGCGCACCCGTCGCGATCACGGGACTCGAACCCAAATATAGCGCCTTATACGGCGAGGTGACGACCGAGCCGCATCCGGTTCCCGCGATCAAGGCCTCGATCCTCAAGCCAGCCTTCGTGCGCAAGCTCGTTCCCTACGAGACAAAAGAGCCGCCGGGAACGATCGTGATCGATCCCCATGCCCATTACCTCTATTTCGTCCAGGCCGACGGAATGGCGCTGCGCTATGGCGTCGGGGTCGGACGCGAAGGTTTTGCCTGGAAGGGCGAGGCCGTCATCAAGACCAAGCAAGAGTGGCCGGATTGGTATCCGCCGAAAGAAATGATCGACCGGACGCCCGGCATGGCCGAGAAGCTCGACACGTTGCAGAGCGGCATCGGCATGCATGGCGGCGCGGGCAACCCGCTTGGCGCCCGCGCCATGTATCTGTGGCAGGGCAACAAGGACACGTTGTTCCGCATCCATGGCACGACCGAGCCGAAATCCATCGGCACCAGCGCCTCGTCGGGCTGTATCCGGATGATCAACCAGGATGCCATCGACCTCTACGGCCGCGTTCCCGAGGGCACGCGCGTGGTGGTGCTCTAAGCAGTTCTACCGCTGGCAGCGCCCGCAATAAAAGGTCGAGCGCCCGTTTTGGACGATGCGCTCGATCGTGCCTCCGCATGTCGCGTTGACGCAGGGATCGCCGGCCCGGCCGTAGACTTTAAAACTGTGCTGGAAATAACCGAGATTGCCATCGGTCTGGCGGTGGTCGCGGAGCGACGACCCGCCCGCCTCGATCGCTTCGCTCAACACTTGCTTGATGACGTCGGCGAGAAGCCCAGCCTTGGCCGAGGGGCGGCCATCGCGCAGCGCCAAGGTGCCCGCCACGCGGCGCGGCGACAGATTGGCGCGGAACAAAGCCTCGCAGACATAAATATTGCCGAGGCCCGCGATCAGCGTCTGATCGAGCAAAGCCGCCTTGAGCAGCGTGGTTTTTCCGGCAAACAGCCGGGCCAAGGCGCGTCCATCCAAGTCGGCGCCCAGCGGCTCGACGCCGAGATTCCTGAATAGCGGATGATTCTCGACGTCCGACCCGCTGAGCAGCATGAAGCCGAAGCGCCGGGGATCGTTATAAACGATGGTCCCGCCGTTCGAGAGGCTGAAGACCACGTGATCATGCGGGCCGAGCGCGGAACGCGGACGAAAAAACACGCCGGGAATGATCGTTTCGGCGTCCTGCTCGATGCGAAACGAGCCGGACATGCCAAGATGCATGACGAGCACCTCGCCGCTATCGAGGCGCGCCAGCAAATACTTGGCCCGCCGCTCCAGGCTTTCGACCCGCTTGCCGGTGAGGCGCGCGGCAAAGTTCTCGGGGAAGGGAAAGCGCAGATCGGGGCGGCGTTGATCGACACGCACGATCGTCGCGCCGGCGAAAACGGGCGCAAGACCGCGCCGCACGGTCTCGACCTCGGGCAATTCAGGCATGGCGACGTATGATGCGAGGGAAAGAGTGGCCCATGACAAACCCTTCCCCTGAAAGGGGAAGGGAATCAAGTCATGGTTCGCGCGAGATTCACTTCACGGTCGAGATCTGCCCGCGCACTTCACCGCCCTTGTTGGCGGCGGTGTGGATGTTGAAATAGGTCTCGCCGTCGAGCAGGTTTTTGGCCTGATCTTCCGTCAAGGTCGCCGTGCCCTTGATCGGGCTGGCGAGATCGCCCTTGATCGGGATTTCGACGGGCGCATTCTTACCCACGGAAGCCGGACCATGGAAATGCGCCATGGACGCGGGGCCTGTCAGTCCGGAATATGTGACGGTATAGGTCAAGGTCTTGGTGGCCGTGTCATAGGTCCCGCTCAAAGCGCCGGTGCCGGTCGAGGTATTTGGTGGGACTTCGGTCGAGGGCGCGAGGGTGGCCTTGACGTTGAGGGTCTCGGCGAAACCAGCGCTTCCCGTCAGCAAAACGACGGAAAGGGCGCAGACGGTGATTGCAAGTCCGGTTTTCAATATCATAAGGCAATCTTTCCAAATTTGAGCGAGACGACCGTGACAGACGGCTCCCGCGTACAAGAACGCCGCGGCCCGGCCGAAGTTCACCGTGGCCCAATGCCTCTGATGGAGGCCCGCGAGCTTAGCGCGTAGCCAGGGCCCCGCCCGCTCGCTATAGAGAAGGCGGTCAGGAGAGAACAATGACGCCGTCCCGGGATCGAGAAACCACGCATTTCGGCTTTTCGAGCATTCCGCTCGACGAAAAGCAGAGCCAAGTCGACGATGTGTTCCATAAGGTCGCGGGCCGCTACGATCTCATGAACGACCTCATGTCGGGTGGCCTTCACCGCCTCTGGAAAGAGCGGCTCGTCACGATGGTGCATCCGGCGCGGTCGACGCCGTTCGCGCATCTCGACGTGGCGGGCGGCACCGGCGACGTCGCCTTCAAGATCGCCAGGGCGGGCGGCGCGCGGACCCATGTCACCGTCCTCGACATCAACGCGGATATGCTCGAAGTCGGCAAGCAACGCGCGGAAAAACGCGGCTTGGCGGACAGGCTCACATTCGTCGAAGCCAACGCCGAGGACTTGCCGTTTCCCGACAATAGCTTCGACGCCTATACGATCGCCTTCGGCATTCGCAACGTGCCGCGGATTGCGCGCGCGCTGTCCGAGGCCTATCGCGTCCTGAAACGCGGCAGCCGGTTCTTTTGCCTCGAGTTTTCACATGTGGACGTGCCGGGGCTCGACCGATTTTACGATGCCTATTCGTTCCACGTCATTCCGGCCATCGGCAAGGCGATCACCGGCGAGAGCCAGCCCTATCGCTATCTCGTCGAATCGATTCGCCAATTCCCTCCGGCGGAGGAATTTAGAGATATGATCACACAAGCGGGTTTCCAACGCGCGTCCTTCACGCGTCTCTCCGGCGGCATCGTCGCAATCCATTCGGGCTGGAAGCTTTGACCCCCAAACCGACCGGAACCTGCCACCGTGATCTTTGAGTTCCGGTCCTTTGCCCGTCTGACCCGCGCCGGCTTCGTGCTCGCGCGCGCGGGCGTGTTCAACGATGTCGATACGACCGACCTGCCGGGCGTCGCCAAGCTCGGGCTTTCGCTCGCCAAGCTGATCGCCAAGCGGCAGACCGGTCCGAGCCTCGACGCCCTGCCCGGCGCGATGGGCAAGCTCGGCCCGTCTTACATCAAGCTCGGCCAATTCCTCTCGACGCGGCCCGACGTGGTCGGCCCGGCCGTCGTCAAGCAGCTCGAAAAACTTCAAGACCGGGCCGCCCCGTTCTCCCGCGACATTGCCTTGGCCGAAATCACGGCCGCCTTCGGCCGGCCGTGGAACACGATTTTCCTTGAAGTCGGCGAGCCGGTGGCGGCCGCCTCGATCGCCCAGGTCCACAAGGCCCGCGTCCGCGACGACCTCGGCGAGCGCGACGTCGCCGTCAAGATCCGCAGACCCGGCGTCGAGCGGCTGCTGCGCCGCGATCTCGCCGACATGGCGGCCGCCGCGCGGTTCCTCGAGACTGCTTTTCCCGAAACGCGACGATTGAAGCCAGCGGACGTCGTCGAGACGCTCCGCCGCGCGATCAAGATGGAGACGGATTTTCGGATCGAGGCCGCCGCCGCCTCGGAATTCGCCGAGAATGTCGCCGAGGAGACCGATTTCCGCGTCCCGACCATCGACTGGGAGCGCACGACCAAGGAAGTGCTGACCCAGGAATGGATCGACGGCATCAAGCTCAGCGACATCGACGCCTTGGCGGCGAAGGGCTACGACCTCCCCGATCTCGGCCGGGAAGTGATCCAGAGCTTTTTGCGCCATGCGATGCGTGACGGCTTTTTCCACGCCGACATGCACCAGGGCAATCTGTTCATCGACACGAGCGGGCGCCTGACCGCCGTCGACTTCGGCATCATGGGACGCCTTGGCCTCAAGGAGCGGCGGTTCCTCGCCGAAATCCTCTACGGCTTCATCAAGCGCGACTATCTCCGGGTGGCCGAGGTCCATTTCGAGGCGGGTTACGTGCCGGGGATTCACCGGGTCGAGGATTTCGCCCAAGCGATCCGCGCAATCGGCGAGCCGATCCATTCGCGCACCGCCGATCAAATCTCGATGGCCAAGCTCCTGACCCTGCTGTTCGAAATCACCGGCCTGTTCGACATGAAGACGCGCACCGAGCTGGTGCTGTTGCAAAAGACCATGGTCGTCGTCGAGGGAGTCGCGCGCACGCTCAACCCGCGCCTCGACATGTGGTCGACCGCCGAGCCCGTCGTCGGCGCCTGGATCGAAGCGAATCTGGGACCAGTGGGCAAGATTCACGATGCCGGAGCCTCGCTCGCCTCGCTCGCCAAATTCGCCGGTCACTTGCCCGCCCTCTTGCTTCGCGCCGAACGTACTTTCGAAAAGCTCGAGGACCTCGCCGACAACGGTTTCGCCTTGTCGAACGAGGCCATCGCGGATATGGGCGCCGTCCAAGCGCGCGCCTCGCGCCTCGGCCACTACGCGCTCTGGGCGCTTGTGGGGCTCGCCGCTTATTTCTTGCTGCGATAAGCACGACAGCGCGCAGAACCCGCTTTTCCCTTTTCGCGCGATCCGCTCTATGCTTGGCGGAGAATTTCGGTCTGTCCGCGAGCACCATGACCTCCCTTTCGAACAAACGCATTCTTCTGATCGTGAGCGGCGGGATCGCGGCCTATAAGGCGCTCGATCTCGTGCGGCGCCTGCGCGAGCGCGGCGCCTCGGTCGTGCCCGTCATGACGGCGGGCGCGAAAGCGTTCATCACGCCGCTCGCGCTGTCGAGCCTGGCCGGCGCCAAAGTTCATGACGAGCTGTTCTCGCTGACGGACGAAGCGGAGATGGGACATATTGAACTTTCCCGCGCGGCCGATTTGGTCGTGATCGCGCCGGCCACGGCCAACATTCTCGCCAAGATGGCCAGCGGCCTCGCCGACGATCTCGCTTCGACCTTGCTTCTCGCGACCGACAAACGCACCCTGGTGGCGCCCGCGATGAACCTGCGGATGTGGCTGCATCCGGCAACGCAGCGCAATGTCGCGACGCTGCGCGCGGATGGCGTCCTGTTCTGCGGCCCCGAGGACGGCGCGATGGCTTGCGGCGAATTCGGCCCTGGCCGGATGAGCGAGCCGCTCGCCATCGTCGACGCCATCGAAGCCGCCTTGACGGGCGACACGACCCTGCCGCTGCCCGTCGGCATCGCCGCGGCGCCGGGCACGAAAGCCCCGCCGCTGGCCGGGCGCCGCGTCGTCGTAACGTCCGGGCCAACGCACGAACCGATCGATCCCGTTCGCTTCATCGCCAACCGCTCGTCCGGCAAGCAAGGCCATGCGATTGCCGCTGCGGCGGCCCGCGCGGGCGCGGAGGTGATCCTCGTCAGCGGTCCCGTCGCCATTCCGAACCCGCAAGGTGTCACCGTTCACCCAGTCGAAACCGCGCGCGAGATGTTGGCGGCGGTCGAGGCCGCGTTGCCCGCCGATATTTTCATTGCCGCCGCCGCCGTCGCGGACTGGCGCGTGAGCGAGGAAGCAACGGAAAAGCTGAAAAAAACGGGCGGCGGCGCACCGGTTTTGACGCTGAGCGAAAACCCCGACATTCTCGCGACGGTCTCGCGCCCCGGCGCCCGAAGGCCGGCGCTCGTTGTCGGCTTCGCGGCGGAAACGGAACATTTGCTCGATCACGCCCGGGCCAAATTGGCGCGCAAGGGATGCGACATGATCGTCCTCAACGATGTCGGAACCGGAACCGACACGTTCGGCGGCGATACGAACGAGGTCACCCTCGTCACGGCGTCGGAGACGATCCCTTGGCCCCGTCTCGACAAAACCGAAATCGCGGAGCGGTTGATCGAAACTCTTGTCCCGCGTCTCGAGGCAAAGCCGTCATGAGCGATATTCCCATCAAAGTCGTCGTTCTTCCCCATGGCGAGGGGCTCGGCCTGCCCGCCTATGCCAGCGCGGAGGCCGCCGGTTGCGACCTTGTCGCGGCCTTGCCCGTGGGCGAACCCCATTTGCTCCAGCCCGGGGATCGATGCTTGATCCCGACCGGGCTCAAACTGGCGCTCCCCTCTGGTTTTGAAGCCCAGGTGCGGCCGCGGTCGGGATTGGCGCACCGCCATGGCCTCACCTTGCTCAATGCACCTGGAACGATCGATGCCGATTATCGCGGCGAAATTCTCGTGCTGCTCATCAATTTCGGCAACGCCGCCGTTCTCATCGAACGCGGCATGCGGATCGCTCAGCTCGTGCTGGCCCCCGTCGTCCGCGCCCGATTCATAAAGACCGGCGAACTCGAACCGACCGCGCGCGGCGTGGGCGGTTTCGGTTCGACCGGATGCCATACCAATGATGCTGGCGAGACCTAGAATTCGTCCCGAATAGTTGAAGGCTTTTCGAATTGGCCCGGATCAAAAAAACATTACTTTAAACGGCCACTCTATCGGCAGGCATGCCGACGAGGTCCTCGCAAGAAACCGGAACGATGTCTTGCGCCTCGGCAAGTTCCACCAGCACGTCGTCATTCGAAATCGGCCGGCCGAAGTAAAAGCCCTGCATGATCATGCACCCAATCGAACGCAAAATGATCACCTGCTCGATCGTTTCGACGCCTTCGATAATACAGGGTAATTTCAAATTGCGGCAAAGCTCGACGATGGACCGCACGATATCGCGGCTCGCCTGATC
>JARLIW010000024.1 GCA_031291515.1 Beijerinckiaceae bacterium
TAACAGCAACCAAGTTGTGATCGCTGCTCCGCAAGATGCCGAGACTCACCAACGACGTCCCCATCGTCCGCCGCCTTGGACAAGTCTGAGAACCAAGAGCAGCAGAACCGCGCCGATCGTGGCATTGATGATGAGGCCCACGACGCCAACGCCGAGATGAAGACCGAGACGAGGCAACACCCAATTGCCGATAAAGGCCCCTACGATGCCAAGAACCAAATCGCCAATCAGACCAAATCCGCCGCCGGCGACCAATTGCCCAGCTAGCCAACCGGCGACAATCCCGACGATAATAATGATGAGAAGACTTTGTCCCGACATGGCACCCTCCTAAAAAATTGCGCGGACGAGGCGCTTTGTGAGCCTTCAGGTCACCGGCGAGCGGAACCGTGGGCGTTGCATCGATCAGGCAACGCTTCTCCCGCTGTAAAGGTTGCGCAACCCGCCTTCGCCAGAATTTCGAAAAGCGGACCCAGGATGTCAAAATGCGCGGCGTCGACCAACGGCGCGCACCATGGCGCATTCACGGGCCAGGAACCTTTGTCGGCGAGATCTGTTGATCTCCGTCACAATCGGGGAATCCGGAACCCGTGACTTGAGGCCGAGTAAACTCCGTAAGGAATCGGTTGAAAATCCGTAATAATTAAAGTGCGGAACCTACGGGGCCAGCGCCTGTTTAGCTTCCGTCGATACGGAAGCTTTGGAGCTACGGTCTGTTGAACTTCCCCGCCAATAGGAGATCAAGATGAAACAATCATACGCATTTGCGCTCGCAGCCATTCTCGTCGTTACCCCCCTCGCGGTGCAAGCCCAAGGTCTCGTCGGCGGCGCCGAACGCGGCGCCGCGGAAGGCGATCGCGCGGCTGGTCCGGTAGGGGCCGTGGTCGGGGGCGCGGTCGGTGCCGCGGCGGGCACCGTCGGGGGCATTCTCGGCGCGGATGAGCGGCCTCGCTTCCGTGAATATGCTCTCCGCGAACATCCCCATTCCTACCGATATAGCGATGATTTTCGCGTCGGCGCCGTTCTGCCCACGCAAGGCGTAGAATACTATCCGGTGCCGCCTGAATATCGCGTTCGGCCGGGCCTCGAATATACCGTCGTCAACGACCACCCGGTGTTGATCGATGCGCGCACGCGACAGATCGTCGAAATTCTCGACTAGTCGGATCGTCGTTCGTCACGTCGACGCTGAACCGGAAAAATCCGCGGCCTCGAAAGGGCCGCGGATTTTTTGCGTGATCAAATTGCGAGGCGGTCGCCAAGCCACCACCGCCGGCACCAACAACGCCATGCCGTGGCCGGCACATCGGATAACGCTATCGCGGGCATCGCGCGGCGAACTCGACGCCGAGCAATGTCACGCACGCCGACGCAATCGAAAGCATCCCGCGTCGGGCGTAAACACGACAGTTTTGCGCTATGTCAAGGCGGCGACGTAGACGCCATGCAATCCTTTCTCAACCAAGCGGTCCACCTTTTCTCGATCCGCTTGAGCGTCTAGCCGGTTTTGATCGCGGCTTGGAGCCTCATTCAATCGGGCAGGACTGAGCGGCGGATATTCGCGCTTGCGCCTGTGGCAGTCTAGAAGGGGCATCATGGAACTCATCGAAGCGATTACCGGCCGCCGCTCGGTACGAGAATACACAACCGAAACCGTCGACGAGCAAACCATCTCTCGCCTGATCTCCGCCGCCGTCCGTGCACCGAGCGCGGTGAACGAGCAACCATGGGCATTCACTGTCGTACGCGACCAGAAGCTGCTCGATCATGTTTCGCATCAAGCGAAATCCCATATGCGGGCGACGATATCCGGGAGCCCCCATGCCGGCCATTTTCAATCGCACCTCGACAACCCCGACTTTCACATCTTCTACCACGCGCCCGTGCTGATCTTAATTTCGGCGATCGCGGAAGGCCCTTGGATCGTGGAGGATTGTGCATTGGCCGCTGAAAACCTGATGCTCGCAGCCTATTCTGCGGGGCTCGGTTCGTGCTGGATCGGTTTCGCGCAGAGCTTTTTGAACACGCCCGATGGAAAGACCGCGCTCGGTCTTCCGGCGCCATGGATATCCATCGCACCAATCATTTTGGGCCGGCCAAAGGCCAATCCGCCGCTCGTCTCGCGCCAAGAGCCCCGGGTCACCTGGGTTGGCTGAGCGCCATCAACCGTCTCGGCCTCGAGCCAGATCACATTGCGAGCTTATGCCGGACAGGGCATTTTGACCCGATCATCGAGGCAGTCATGCAGAAATTAAGAATTCTCGTGGTTTATTATTCGCGCTCTGGAACGACACGGCGGATTGCCGAGGCCCTTTCGTCCGCACTCGACGGCAGCCTCGAGGAAGTTCTGGAAGCACGTAATCGGAGCGGTATTTTAGGATACTGGCGGTCGTTGGTGGAAGCACGAAGCAAGCGCCCAAGCGATATTCTACCGGCGCGGAATGATCCGTCCGACTTTGACCTGGTCGTCGTTGGGACCCCCGTCTGGGCCTGGTCGGTCTCGTCACCCATCCGGGCCTACCTTTCCGCGAACAAGCAGCGACTGCCCGCGATCGCATTCTTCTGCACGATGGGTGGCCGAGGGAGCGACACGGCTTTTGCGCAGATGCAAGAAATAGCCGGCAAAGCTCCTCGCGCGACATGCGCGCTTGCCGCTCGGGAGACGGCTCCCGACACTCGTAAGTTGCGTCTTTCGGCGTTCACAGACGCGTTGAGAGCGTAGAACGCGGCAAGCCCGACCATTGGGAATTCGAACAGCTCCGATAGCTCGCGCGTATCCCATTGGCGGAGAACCGATTTTCGTCAGGCCGTGGCCCGCGGGCAACCGGAGCCGCGAGGGTTTTTAACCCGGGCCTCGCAGCTGCGACCAAACCACCGCCGCCTTCGCGGCGGCAATGGCATCAGCGGGTGACTCGCGCCAACAAACGCGTTAATTTGTGAATTGTCGGGAACTTCGCGTTCCTTTTTCCCTCGAACCATCTGTCAAAGGTTCGTTCTTTCCGATTTATTGTTCCCGAGCCCGTCCAGCCCTTGAAGGGAGCGTCCTTTGGCACCATCTCCCAGCGAAATGACAGATCCGCATGAAACCAGACTGATCGAGGCGTTGAAAAAGGTCGAGGAGCACGGCGACGTCGCGCCCCCTCATGTTCATGATCCAAAGACGATGGTCATGCGCCATTTGGCGATCCACGCAAATCTGATGCGCTGGGATGATGAGCGGGGCCACTACGTTCTAACCGGCACGGGCCGTAGTCGGATTGCGGCGCGCGGCCGCGATCATGGGGCGGTGTTACGGTTCAGAAAACGCGAAGATCGGGCCGAAAACATTACGAAAAGAAAAGCCGAAGAAAGCTGAAAATAAGCCGCGCGCGGCAAATGGCTCGCCTGCCACCGTAAGAAATCCGACCTATTTTAAGGCTCAGACCGCATCTCAAAAACACAACTCGAACGTGCGCCCCTCGCTGCGCTGCGGTGACCGAACTAGCGCGCGGTCGCGCCGTGACCGAAAATTCGCGGCGCGAGCAAAAAACGAGTCTTTCGCCGTAACATTTTGATTTAAAATGGATAAATTCGCTGTCAGTCGCGCGATGCGCCGAGTCGCGAACGAAATTAAATGCGATTGGCCTCCCCGAATCCGCGGTTCGTCCGCGAGCCGCGGCGCGCTTCGCCCATTTTGGCACGAAATGGCAAGCGCGGCCTCGGCTCCCTGAATATACTAATAGTTGAAATTTGGTTGCAAAACACACGCGGACGCGAAATATAACGCCCAAGACGGACCGTCTCGCTGATCAGAGACATCATGGTCTCGAGGGCTATATAAAAAACTGAATCGTCTAATGACGTATCGAGGCGAAGAAATACTTCGCGTTTGTACTATTAGACATGTCTTCTAAAACAAAAGCCAAGAATCCGATACCACCCGCCGACCTCGATCCGGTTTTCCTTGGCGAGAACACGAGCACGTCTTTCAGCGAGACTGAAGTCTATTCGCCTACAATAGAGTGCTCATCACTACGAAATGCAGATGGCGACAGCGGACCAATCGTCTCCGCGCGATGATTTCGCATCGGTAAAAAAATATGGCTCGAAGAATAGGGCGGCGTTTCAATGCATGAAAAAATTCATGATCATTTGATGACGGTTCTGCTTGAACTGATGCGCGAGAGCACGGGCCTCGACGCATCCCATTTGACCGCGTCCACGCTATTTGAAGACATTGGCTTACAATCTCTGTCGGTCGTCTCGTTCACCGCGAGTCTCAAGCGGTTTTTTCCGGAGGTTCCGCCGACGTTCCTGTTTGATTGCCGTAATATTATCGAGGCATCCACGTATCTCGCCCGGCGCTTCCCAGAGGAAACGGAGCGGCTCGAGAGCGCGGGACGGACCCAACGACCTCCCCTCGCCGAGCCGCAAGGAAGCCTCGACGAAGAGGCGGGTTGGCCGGCGTTAGTGGCACTGGATGCGGAAACAGAGTCTGCGCATCGGTCCCCGGAATCCGGGATTGCCGTTATCGGGATGCACTGCCGGTTTCCAGGGGCCACAGATCCCGCTGAATTCTGGAAGAACCTGGTCGGCGGCGTGGACTCGGTCGGCGAGATTCCCACCGATCGTTGGACGCTTCAGGGGTTCTTCGCCCCAAACGACGGCGAGCGGCAACCGGGACGAAGCTATTCGAAGTGGGGCGCTTTCCTCGAGAACGTAGACTGTTTCGACGCGCGGTTTTTCGGGATTTCGCCACGTGAAGCCGCGTTGATGGACCCTCAGGAACGACTCTTCCTGGAGGTCGCGTGGCACGCGATGGAGGATGCGGCGCTGTTTGGCGAACGAGCCGCTCATCTGAAAGGCGAGGATGGCTACGATGTCGGTGTCTTCGTGGGCGTCACGACGAATACCTACTTGCTGAACGGCCCGGACCGATGGCGCGAAGGACAGCCCGAAATTCCGGCCTCGATGCCGTGGTCGATCGCCAACCGAGTTTCGTATTGCCTCGACCTTCGCGGTCCGAGCTTCGCGATCGACACCGCGTGTTCGTCGTCGCTCGTCGCCATTCATCTCGCTTGCGAAAGCCTCGCGCGCAACGAATGCGCCGTTGCAATCGCGGGCGGCGTGAATCTCTATCTGCATCCCGCGAAATACATTCAACTCTGCCAACAGCAGATGCTATCGCCCTCGGGACGCTGCCGATCGTTTGGAGAAGACGCCGATGGCTTCACGCCGGGCGAAGGTGTCGGCGCCGTCATTCTGAAGCCGCTCGACACGGCGCGGCGCGACGGCGATCGCATCCTCGCCGTCATCCGTGGAACAGCCATCAATCACAATGGCAAGACCAATGGCTACACCGTTCCAAAGGCACGGTCGCAAGCGGCGCTCGTGCGCAAGGCTCTGAGCCAGGGCGCCGTTTCACCCGACAGCATCGGCAGCATCGAGGCGCACGGCACGGGCACGAAGCTCGGCGATCCGATCGAGGTCAGCGGCTTGGCGGAGGCGCTTGGCGACAAATATCAGGGCGATGCATGCGCGCTCGCATCGGTGAAATCGAACATTGGCCATCTCGAATCCGCCGCGGGCGTCGCGAGTCTCGTCAAAACCATCTTGCAGATGCGGCATCGACAATTCGCGCCGTCGCTCCATGCCGAACATCTCAATCCGGCGCTCTGTCTCGAAAACACGCGATTTTTCGTGCCGCGCGAATTACAAAGCTGGCCTTCGCCACGTAACGGAGGACCGCGTCGCGCGGGGATCAGCTCGTTCGGCGCGGGCGGCACCAATGCGCATATTATCGTCGAGGAGGCGTCCCCGGTGGAACCCGCCGCTTCGATCAGCGGACCCGCCGTCTTTCCGCTTTCGGCGCGCTCGCGCGAGCGGCTTCACGCCTTGGCCGAGGCCCTGCTCGCGCAGCTCACGAAATCCGGGACCGAAGCACGGAATCTCGCGGAACTAGCTTACACCCTGCAATGTGGACGCAGGCACCTCGAACATCGCCTCGCCATCGCGGCCGACAGCCACGGCGAATTGACGGACCAACTGAGGCGCTTTCTTTCATGCGGTCGAACTCCTCGCGACAGCTCGTCGAGCGAGGAAACCAATCCGGCGTCCGTGTTTGAAGGCATTGCGGATCCGGAGGATCGCCATCCCCCTCGCTCCACGGGTTCCGGCGACTGCGCGCTTGCTCGCGCCTGGGCTGGTGGGGAGGCCGTCCGATGGCTGGATCATTGGCGACAAGTCCCGCTGCCGGGATCCGCGCCGCGCTATCCTTTCGATCCCGCGCGCCACGGGTTGCGACCCCTGCCGATCAAAGCCGCGGCAACTGCTCGGGACAAAACGCTCGAAGCGGAGGGCGCGGACCGGATCATCCGTGTGCCGCATGACAGCATTATCTTTCGTGACCATCACATGGCCGGGCGGCCATTCTTGCCGGCCACGGCCTATATCGCGCACTGCCATGGCCGCTTTCGTCCCGACGCAGTCGGGACCGTCGTGGAATTGCGCGACCTCTCCTGGCTGCGCCCGATCAGCCCAGACGGCGAGACCGACGTTTCCCTCCGATTCAAGATTCACGACAACACCGGTTTATCCTTCGAATTGGCGAACGTCGCCGACCCCGGCCAAGTCTGCTTCAAGGGCTCAAGGACGCCCAACCCAACCGAGGGGCCGAAGCTCGCCATTGGCCTAGATGAAGCGAGGACGCGCTGCGCGCGAGATGCGGATGTCCCGGACCTTTACCGCCGCTTTCAGGACGCAGGCATGGTCTACGGGCCAAGTTTTCGCTGTCTCGATGCCGCATGGCTTGGCTCCGGAGAGGTCTTGGCCGAGTTGCGGCAGCGCGCCGAAGCAGAGCCTCGGGCGTCGGGTGCCGCGATCGACCCGGCCATGTTGGACAGCGCGATGCAGGCGGCGGCGCTTCTGCTCGAGCGTTCCGGCGAAAGCCTGAGAACACCGCTCGTGCCCTTCAGCGCGCGGACGATCCGGATCTTTGCTCCCCTCGGGCGTCACGCTTTCGCCCATGCACGGCGCCGGCATGTGGAGGGCGGAAGCGGCACACGGTTTGACTTCGTGATATTCGCGCCAGATGGACGCGTCCTTCTCGAAATTGAAGATTTCTGCTTCCGTCCCTTACCGGCGGTGGCCAACCACGAAAAGGCGGCGACGGTCCCAGAGCTGCATTTGCTCCAACCCGAATGGGTCGCCGCGGATAGGGCCGGCGACCATGCCGAGAGCGCCCCCACGCTCCTGTTCGACACCAACGTCGCTTTGTTCGACGACATTAGAACCCTGGCCCCGGATCTCGCGGCCGTGACGCGCCTCGCCATTCCTGGGCCGCAATATGAGATCCGAGACGACGCGACGATCCGTTGGACCCCACACGATGTGCAACATGCGAGCCTTCTCTGGCGTTCGATCCTCGCCGCGGGTTCCGCGCCCACGCAACTCGTCTTCCACATAAGGGCGGACAACGACGAAAAGTCGGGTGTCGGCTCCTTGAACGGACAACCGAAGACAGGCAGCCTGTTCGAAGCCGTCGAGATTCTGCGGACCATATGTGGCCTGTCCGACAGCAAGCGATTCCATATAAGGGTCATCCTGAGCGGCCCGGACATCGCGACAGCAAGCCTTTCCGGCGCAATGGCCGGTCTGCTGCGTGCGATCTCCCTGGAAATGCCTGTCTCCGCGACAGTCATAAGCGCGCCGGACTCCGCCCTCGCCGATTCCGGTAAAATAATCGACGAACTCAAGGAACGCCGCGTGCCCGGCGTAACCGAAATCCGGCTGTCTTCCGGCAAACGATATCGGAAGCGTTTGGTTTTTGCCGAAACCACGCTCGTTTCGCGGGACGCCGACCCCAACTTCGCGGCCGACGAGGTCTTTCTCATCACCGGGGGCGCCGGCGCGGTCGCCAACCGGTTGGCACTCGCACTGGCCCAGAGAGGCGTGAAGCGGCTAGCCCTCGTTGGGCGCAGCCACCGCACCGAAAAGACGGACGCGCTGCTCGCGTCGCTGGCACGCTATGGGGCGATCGCGGAATATCGGCAAACCGATTGCACCAAATCCGACGAGATGGCGATCGCGCTCTCCGAGTTTGGCCGACGTCTCGGCCCCGTAACGGGCATCCTCCATTGCGCGGGAACACTCAATGACGGGTTCTTCCTGCGTCAAACCGCCGAGGACCTCGTAGAGGCGTCGCGCGCAAAAATCCTGGGCGCATGCTGCCTCGACGATATAACCGCCCACGCGCCCCTGCGGTGGTTCATATTGTGCTCGGCGCTAGCCGGCGTCCTCGGAAATATTGGCCAATCGCATTATGCCTTTGCGAACGCGTGGATCGATGGGTTTGCCGAAGCGCGAAACGCCCGGGTCTCGCGTGGCGAGCGCCACGGAACGACCATTGCCATCGCTTGGCCGCTTTGGGACACGAGCGCGGGAATGCAAGCATCGCCGCGTCTTGTGCGGCAGCTGAACGAATCCGGCATTCCGCCAATCCGTGAATCGGAGGCCGAAGAGATTTTCTTTGCGGCGCTCCAGTCCCCATCCCGCGTCATCATCCCCCTGAAGGGCGACAAGGACACGATCGCCCGGTTCGCCGGTTTGGTCGCGCCGGCCATGGAAGGCCCTCCCGGACCTCGGCGCCAACAGCTCGACGGGGCGACGACGCCATCGGCCAGACCAGAAACTCTCGTGCCGGAAAACCAGGCATCCGCGGCGACGTCCCGACGTGACGGCTCGCTCGGAATCGAGAATATCGTCACGGGCTTCCTCGCCGAATGTCTGGCCAGCGTGACCGAAACGGCATTGTCTAAGATTGACGTCGACGCTTCGCTCGATCTCTTTGGCTTGGACTCGATCCTTGTCATGGAACTCAATGCCTTGCTCGAGCCCCACTTTCCTTCCCTTGCCAAGACGGCCGCATTCGAGGCGCGCAGTATCCGCGCGCTGGCCCGCCTGATCGTCGGCGAACATGACGCGGACGCCGAGCGATTTGCGTCCCCGCGGGGCGCGGTCACGGGATCGATCGTGCCGGCCTCGCGCGCGACCAAACCGCCGCCAGAGCCGTCCCCGCCAGAGTCGAAAGCGATCGATCAGCGCGCCGGCGATATTGCGATCATCGGGCTCGCTGGCCGCTATCCCGGCTCGAACACATTGGACGCATTCTGGAACCATCTCGTCGCCGGCGACGATCTCGTCTCGACGATTCCGGAGCGTTGGCCTGACTTCGCCTGGGGCGCCGGAGGGCCAGACAAACACGGCAAGGTATACGCGCGCTGGGGCGCTTTCCTGGACGATTTCGACAAGTTCGATCCCCTCTTTTTCGGGATCTCGCCACGCGATGCGGAACGCATGGATCCGCAGGAGCGCCTCTTTCTGCAAACAGCCTGGCACGCGATCGAAGACGCGGGCTACACGCCTGAAACTCTGTCGGGCCGGCGCGGCGAAGCGCGAGAGCGATGCCGCGTCGGGGTCATCGCGGGCGTCATGTACGGCGAATATCAGATGTACGGCGCCGCTGCCGGCGCGGGCTCCTCGATGCCATTGACCAATTCCTCTTACGCATCCGTGGCCAACCGCGTATCGTTTTGTCTCGACCTCGATGGGCCGTCCTTCGCGGTCGATAGCATGTGCTCGTCCTCCCTCTCCGCCATTCATTTGGCAGCCGGCCTGATCCGCTCGCGAGACTGCGACATGGCGATCGCCGGCGGCGTCAACCTTTCTTTGCACCCCTACAAGTATCGCATGCTCTGCGAGCTCGGCTTCGTCTCGACGGACGGTCGCTGCCGCAGCTTCGGGGACGGAGGGGATGGCTATGTGCCGGGCGAAGGCGTCGGCGCGGTTTTGCTGAAAGCGCTCCCCCTCGCGGTTCGCGACGGAGACCACATCTACGGCGTGATCCGCGGAAGCGATATCGGGCACGGTGGAAGAAGTTCGGGCTACACCGTTCCCAACGTCGACGCGCAAGCGGACGTTATTCGAAACGCGACACGCCGCTCTGGCCTCGAAACATCGAGGATCAGCTACGTCGAAGCGCATGGCACCGGGACCAATCTCGGCGACCCGATCGAAATTAGGGGGCTGTCCAAGGCTCTCGCACAAGGCCTTTCGCCTGGGCGTCGCGTCCCCATCGGCTCAGTCAAATCCAATATCGGGCACCTCGAATCGGCCGCGGGGATCGCGGCCCTGACAAAGGTGCTCCTCCAAATGAAGCACCGACGGTTGGTTCCATCGATTCATTCGGAGCCGCTCAATGCGAATATCAATTTCGCGGGGACTCCGTTCGACGTGCAAACACAATCCGCCGATTGGATCGCGCGCGACGGCCTACCGCGCGTTTCCGCGATCAGCTCGTTCGGCGCGGGCGGCAGCAATGCCCATATCATCGTCGAGGAATTTATTCCACGGATACCGGTGACGGAGCCAACGGGCGCGCAGCTCTTTTCGTTTTCCGCGCGGGGATGGACGCAACTCGCCGAGCAACTGCGGCTCTTTGCCGATCATCTCGATCGCGAACTCGTTCGCGATCCCGATGCAACCCAAACCTTCCTCTCGCGCGATCGCTTCACGATGGAAGATGTCGCCCGCACCCTATCCCTGGGCCGTCGTTGGTTTCGATGTCGATGTGCAATTGTCGCCGAGACGTTTGACGAGCTTTACGAGCTGGTCCTCCTGGCCGTGGCCCGCCTGAACAACGCCGACAAACCAATGGACGCGGACGATGTGACCGCACAGCGAACGTATTTCGGCGAAGCGGAGACCTCATCCAACGCGATCGCGAACGACCCGGCCGTCGCGCGTGGTCTCGATGCACGGGCGCTGGCATGGGTTCGCGGCGAGCCGACCGGGCCCCTCGCGGCCGCCGCGGACTCCTGGCGTAAAGTGCCATTGCCCGGCTCCGCATTTCAGCGCGACAGATACTGGATCAACGACGACGAAGCCGCCGCGTCCACGCCTTCGCTCCCAAAGCACCCGGAACTCTTGCGTCGCGACTGGCTCGGCTTCGAGACCATCGACGGCGAGATTACGCCCGAGCTGATCCTCGAGCGGGTCCGCCTCGGAAAGTTGGATCAAGACGGCGCGCGAATCATGCTCGAGGCCCTCATCGAAACAGAAGGAAGCCTATCTTGATGATCGGCGACCCATGCCGAAACGCACCTACGCCCCGCAACCGAAACTGGACATTGAGATGACGCGAAAATCTGTCGGGATCATTGGCGCCGGCGCCAGCGGAATAGGGGTCGCGAGATCGCTCCGCAAGGCCGGAATCGATTTCGAGATCATCGAGGCTACGGGGCAAATCGGAGGCAATTGGCAGTCGGGCGGTCCGGCATCGAAAATGTACGACTCCGCCCATCTCATCAGCTCAAAGCAAAACACCCAATTCATCGATCACCCAATGCCGGCGGCCTATCCCGTCTATCCCCGTCACGATCTGTTTCACAGCTACCTGAAGGACCTCGCCTCCGCCAGCGACATTCCACGACACACCAGGTTCAATACCACCGTCACCGCAATGACACCCGACAACGGGGGATGGCGCCTCGTGTTCCAGGACGGCAGCGATGCGGGCTACGACGTCGTCGTCCTCTGTAACGGTCTTCTCCGGAAGCCATTATCGCATGCGCTCGCGGCGCAAGCGACTTGCGAGACCATGCACGCGGTGAACTACAAATCGGCCGATGGTCTCAAAGGCAAGCGCGTTCTTGTCGTCGGCGGCGGAAACTCCGGATGCGATATCGCCGTCGATGCGACTCGGACGGCTCGCTCCGTGTTTCATTCGACGCGGCGTGGCTACCACTACATGCCGAAATTCATTGACGGACGCCCGACCCAGGATTGGCTCATGGACGAAAGCCAGAAATTTCCCGACTCCGACAGCTACTGGGATCACGTGCGGCAAACCTTCAAGCTCGCCGGATTTCGCGGCGAAGATTATGGCCTACCCGCGCCCGACCATCCGATACAAGCATGTCACCCCATCATGAATTCCCAAATCCTATACCATATCGGCCACGGGGACATCATCCCTAAGCCGGATCTCCACGACTTGCACGGCGACACAGTCACGTTTCGTGATGGAACCACCGAGACCATCGACGTAATCGTATGGGCCTGCGGCTACACGATCGATATGCCGTTTTTAGATCGGTCATTGTTCGACTGGAGCACGGAAATCCCATCTCTGTTTCTCCGAATGATTCCGGCGACATTCGATAACTTATTATTCGTTGGATACCTCAACTCTCCCTCGGGGATCGGCAATCTGGTCAACACGATGGCGCGCTTCGTGACGAGTTATATCGCGGGACGGAAACGCGACACCGAGGCATGGCGAACGGTGCGCCGCATGGCGGAGAGTCATACCCAGCTCGATCTCGGACAAGGCCGCTTTATGAGTACCGCGCGTCACGAGGTCGAAGTCGACTTGTGGAAGTTCTTGCGGTCCGTGAACTTCGTGACGTCAAAATTACAAGGCGGGATGCCAGGGCCATCGCCGGCCGAAGACGCCCGGTTGGTCACCGTGTGACGCACAACCAATTTGAAAGTGGAGCCGTAACGTGACACAAAATGTTGAGTTTGGGGAGCCACGACGATTGAGCGCCGCCGAGGCGCTACGGATCCTCGATCAGGCGCAAGTCGCGACCTCCGCACCGTCAGCGCCGAATTTTCGTGAACGCGATGAGGGGCCCGACCTCGTGACGAAGGTCGCCGGCGAGCTGCAAGAGCTGGTGCTATCGGTTCTCAAGGTGCCGGCATCCGCCTTCGCCGCCACGACACCCTTACTCGAATATGGACTCGATTCTATCGCCGCCACGGAAATCGGCACGTTGTTCACCGGACGATTTGGCATCACCGTTCCTCCGACCGCATTTTTCGAATTCCCAGATATTCGCAGCTTCAGTCTGTACCTCGTCGAGAACCATCGTTCTCATTTGCTTGACCGCTATGGAACCGACTTCGCAAGACCGGCGCTACAGACGCGCCCCAACGCACGAAACATCGACGACCCACCCGCGGTGCCCGTCGTGAAGCCGATGGCGCGAGACGCCAAGGACCCCAGCGCCGCCGACGGCGAAGGCGCCAACTTGCTTTCGATCGAAACGATGTGGGCGCTTGGCGCCGACGGTCCGACGAGCGACGAGCGGCCGATCGAACCGCCCGCCGGGACGGCTCGCGCGAAGACGTCTCCAAAACAGCCAAGCAGCGCCGAGCTGCATGCGATGATGCGGCACGTCGACAAGGCACGCCTCATCATCATTCGCAGGCCGAACAAAGAAGACCTGGAATGCGCCACCTATGGCGAGGGACCTCCGGTGCTTCTTCTAGGCGGTCTCTTGATGCATTTCAGTGCGATGTGGCGCCCTCAGCTCGCCCAGCTTGGCGCA
>JARLIW010000165.1 GCA_031291515.1 Beijerinckiaceae bacterium
CTCGCCGCCGAGGACCCGTCCTTCCGTGTCTCGACCGACCAAGAGTCGGGCCAGACGATTCTGAAGGGCATGGGCGAACTTCATCTCGACATTAAGGTCGATATTCTGCGCCGCACCTATAAGGTCGATGCGAATATCGGGGCGCCGCAAGTCGCTTATCGCGAAAAGCTGACCCGTCGCGTCGAGAAGGATTACACCCACAAGAAGCAGACGGGCGGCACGGGCCAGTTCGCCCGCGTGAAAATCGTCTTCGAGCCGGCCGAGCCGGGCGCGGGTTCGTCCTTCACCTCGAGCATCGTTGGTGGCGCCGTGCCGAAGGAATTCGTTCCGGGCGTCGAAAAGGGCATCAACAGCGTCATGGGCGCCGGCATTCTCGCGGGCTTCCCTGTCGTCGATGTCAAGGCGACGCTGATCGACGGCGCTTTCCATGACGTCGACTCGTCGGTTCTCGCCTTCGAAATCGCGTCGCGCGCGGCCTTCCGCGAGGCGCTGCGCGAGGGTGGTTCGGTTCTTCTCGAGCCGATTATGAAAGTCGAAGTGACGACGCCGGAAGATTACACCGGTTCCGTCATGGGCGATCTGCTTGGCCGTCGTGGCCAGGTTCAGGGCCAGGACATGCGTGGCAACGCCGTGGTCATCAACGCCATGGTGCCGCTCGCGAACATGTTCGGCTATGTCAACCAGTTGCGGTCTTTCTCCCAGGGCCGCGCGAACTACACGATGCAATTCGACCACTACGAGCAGGTGCCTGCGAGCGAGGCGGCGAAGGTTCAAGCGAAATACGCTTAATGCGTTTTTGAGTTTGCGCCTTTCACAATCACTCTCTTCAGTTTCTTCTAAGGAGCCGGACTATGGCAAAGGAAAAATTCTCGCGGTCAAAGCCGCATTGTAACATCGGCACGATCGGCCACGTCGATCATGGCAAGACGTCGTTGACGGCTGCCATCACGAAGGTGCTTGCCGAGTCCGGTGGCGCGACGTTCACCGCCTATGATCAAATCGACAAGGCGCCGGAAGAAAAGGCTCGTGGTATCACGATCTCGACCGCGCACGTCGAATACGAGACCAAGAACCGCCATTACGCTCACGTCGACTGCCCCGGCCACGCCGATTATGTGAAGAACATGATCACCGGCGCCGCGCAGATGGACGGCGCGATCCTGGTCGTGTCCGCTTCGGACGGCCCGATGCCCCAGACCCGCGAGCACATCCTGCTTGCCCGTCAGGTCGGCGTTCCCGCGCTCGTCGTGTTCATGAACAAGGTCGATCTCGTCGACGATCCGGAATTGCTCGAACTCGTCGAGCTTGAAATTCGCGAACTTCTCTCGAAGTACGATTTCCCTGGCGACGACATTCCGATCACTCAGGGTTCGGCTGTCTGCGCTCTCGAAAACCGTCTGCCCGAGATCGGCCATGACGCCGTCTTGAAGCTGATGGAAACAGTCGACAATTACATTCCGCAGCCCGCGCGTCCGCTCGATCTGCCCTTCTTGATGCCTGTCGAAGACGTGTTCTCGATCTCCGGCCGTGGTACGGTCGTGACCGGCCGCGTCGAACGCGGCATCGTCAAGGTCGGTGAAGAAATCGAGATCGTCGGCCTCAAGCCGACCGTCAAGACGACCGTCACCGGCGTCGAAATGTTCCGCAAGCTGCTCGATCAGGGCCAGGCGGGCGACAACATCGGCGCGCTGCTTCGCGGCACCAAGCGTGAAGACGTCGAGCGCGGCCAGGTTCTCTGCAAGCCCGGCTCGGTCAAGCCGCACACCAAGTTCAAGGCCGAGGCTTACATCCTCACCAAGGACGAAGGTGGTCGTCATACGCCCTTCTTCACCAACTATCGTCCGCAATTCTATTTCCGCACGACGGACGTGACGGGTGTCTGCACCCTGCCGGAAGGCACGGAAATGGTGATGCCTGGCGACAACGTGACGATGGACGTCGAGTTGATCGTGCCGATCGCGATGGAAGAGAAGCTCCGCTTCGCTATCCGCGAAGGTGGCCGGACCGTCGGCGCGGGCGTCGTGGCTTCGATCACGGAATAAGACGGCGATACCAGCGCGGGATTGGTCCGGCGCTGGCCGACAAGGAATTGGTTTGATGAACGGCCAGAATATTCGGATTCGTCTCAAGGCTTTCGATCACCGTGTGCTCGATAGTTCGACGAAAGAGATCGTTTCGACGGCCAAGCGGACGGGCGCGCAAGTGCGTGGCCCGATCCCGCTGCCGACGAAGATCGAGAAGTTCACGGTGAACCGCTCGCCGCACGTCGATAAGAAGTCGCGCGAGCAGTTCGAAATTCGGACGCATAAGCGCGTCCTCGATATTGTCGATCCGACTCCCCAGACGGTCGATGCTTTGATGAAGCTCGATCTCGCCGCGGGCGTCGACGTCGAGATCAAGCTGTAATTTTTTTAGATGCGGAGCTACGCCAAGAGCGCCTCCGGAGGACTTAAGATTATGCGGTCAGGTGTTATCGCACAGAAGCTGGGTATGACGCGGGTGTTTACGGACGCCGGCGAGCATGTGCCAGTCACGGTTCTAAAGGTCGACGGCTGTCAGGTCGTCGCTCACCGGACCCAAGAGGTGAACGGCTATACGGCCGTGCAGCTCGGGATTGGCCATGCCAAGGTCAAGAACGTCTCGAAAGCCGAGCGGGGCCGTTTCGCCATCGCGAAGGTCGAGCCGAAGCTGAAGCTCGCCGAATTCCGTGTCGAGGCCGATGGGCTTCTTCCGATCGGCGCCGAGATCACGGCGGATCACTTCGTGGCGGGCCAATTCGTGGACGTCACGGGGACCAGCACGGGTAAAGGCTTCGCCGGCCCGATGAAGCGCTGGAACTTCGGTGGTCTTCGCGCGACCCACGGTGTGTCCGTCTCGCATCGTTCGCACGGTTCGACCGGTGGCCGTCAGGATCCCGGCAAGACCTTCAAGAACAAGAAAATGGCCGGTCACATGGGCGTCGATCGCGTGACCACCTTGAACCTCAAGGTCGTCCAGACCGACGTCGAGCGCGGCTTGATCCTCGTCGAGGGCGCCGTGCCTGGCACGGCGGGCGGTTGGATTTTCGTGCGCGATGCGATCAAGAAGGCCTTGCCGAAGGACGTGCCGCTTCCCGGCAAGTTCCGCATCGCCAATGATGCCGCGCAGGGTTCGGACAACGTGGCGGAAGCCCCGGCCAACACGGTCGAGGAGGCCTGATCATGAAACTCGATATCACCACTGTCGATGGCGCCGCGAGCGGTTCCATCGATCTCGACGATGCGATTTTTGGCCTCGAGCCGCGTCAAGATCTGATTGCCCGAATGATCCGTTACCAGCTGGCCAAGCGCCGCGCCGGGACGCATCAATCGCTCGGCCGCGCCGATATTTGGCGCACCGGCAAAAAGCTCGGCAAGCAAAAGGGGTCGGGCGGCGCGCGTCACGGTTCGGCTCGCGCCCCGCAGTTTCGCGGCGGCGGCAAGGCCTTCGGTCCGGTCTCGCGCGATCATGCGCATGACATGCCCAAGAAGGTCCGCGCGCTCGCCTTGCGGCATGCGCTGTCGGCCAAGGTCCGTGATGGCGGCCTCATCATCTGGTCGGACATCGCGATCGACGAGCCCAAGACGAAGGTTCTCGTCGGGCACTTCGAGAAGTCGGGTCTGCGCAACGCGCTGATCATCGACGGCACCGAGACGGGGACGAATTTCGCTCTCGCCGCCCGCAATATCCCGATGATCGACGTTTTGCCGATCCAGGGCATCAATGTTTACGACATTCTGCGCCGCGAGAAGCTCGTGTTGACGCGGGCTGCCGTCGAAGCGCTGGAGGCGCGGTTCAAATGAGTGCGGCGAAAGCAACCATCGAGGCGCGCCATTACGACGTGATCGTCGCGCCGGTCATCACGGAAAAGGCAACCATTGCTTCCGAGCAAAACAAGGTCGTCTTCAAGGTTCGCATGGACGCGACCAAGACCGAGATCAAGACGGCCGTCGAGCGTCTGTTCGATGTCAAGGTCGAGGCCGTGAATACGCTGATCCGCAAGGGGAAGCGTAAAGTTTTCAAGGGCATGCGTGGCCAGCAGTCCGATCTGAAAAAGGCCGTTGTCACTCTCGCGGATGGCGATCGCATCGACATCACGACGGGCCTCTGAGCCAGGGTTTGGAATTTACGTCATGGCATTGAAGACTTTCAATCCGATCACGCCGAGCCTTCGTCAGCTCGTGCTCGTTGATCGCAGCGACCTCTACAAGGGCAAGCCTGTCAAGACATTGACGGAAGGCAAGAGCTCGGCTGGCGGTCGAAACAACACTGGCCGGATTACCGTTCGCTTTCGCGGCGGCGGTCACAAGCAGAGCTACCGGATCATCGATTTCAAGCGTCGCAAAATCGATGTGCCGGCGAAAGTGGAGCGGATCGAATATGATCCGAACCGTTCGTCGTTTATTGCCTTGCTTAAATATTCGGATGGTGAACTAAGCTACATCATCGCGCCGCAGCGTCTTTCGGTTGGCGACGAAGTGGTGTCGGGCGCGCAGGTCGACGTGAAGCCGGGCAATGCCATGGCTTTGGCGAACATGCCGGTCGGCACGATCGTTCACAATATCGAACTGAAGATCGGCAAGGGCGCGGCCATGGTCCGCTCGGCTGGCACCTATGCGCAGGTTGTCGGCCGTGA